>JBBQEU010000064.1:0-19228 GCA_038321235.1 Acidimicrobiales bacterium
AAGTCCACCGGAAGCACCGTCGCGGGGTCACCGGTTTGGCCGGCGTTCTCCTCGCTGATGCCCTGCAGGAAGATCTCGAACAGGTCGTTGCGTGGCGTTGCCGGGGCCGGCACGCCGTAGATGCTCTCGATGAGCTTCGGCAGGATCGGATCGAGAACCTTGGCGACGACTGGAGGCTGATCTGCGTCCTGGTCGGGACGGATCGAGTTGAAGGTGTCCTTCAGGCTCAACGGAATGATGAGCTCATTGATCAGCGGGTTGCCGAGGCGTGACACCTGGACGAAGTCCATGCCATTGAAACGCTCCGTGGTGCTCCAGATCCCCACGACGGGGTTGTTCGTAGCGTCACCGGCGATGGCGAGTGCGGTCTTGGGAACCTGCAGTGCCACGCTGTTGACGTTGTACCCGGCCAGTGTGTCCTGGCCGACTTCGGAGGCATCGCCACCGTAGAGCAGGTCGAACACGCGCAAGTCGAGGAAGAACGGATCATCCGCCTGGCCTGCGTAGGCCTGGCCCACACCTGGCGCCAGCAGCGGGTAGACCGCTTCGTCACGCAGTGCCTGATAGTCGGGCATCGATGCCGGACCGACGTGTGACGGTGCCGAGATCGCGTCGTTGAGCAGCGGGATTGTCGCCCCGCCCTCGATCTCGACGCTCAGGTCGTAGGTCTGGTAGATGTTCAGGTCGGGGTCGTCCAAGGACGTCACCGGGCCCGTGTTGTACAGGAACTGGTTGTCGCCGTCGCGGATGACGGTGGTGAACTCCCACACATATGTCAGGTCGGCCAACGCGTCTCCGTCGTTGTCGATCTTGATCGTGTATCGGGTGTCTTCGGCCCACATGTAGAAGTTGGGGCCGCCGTTCGGCTCCGAGAACGGCATCCAGTTCGAGATCAACGTCACAGTGTCAGGAGCGTCGGGGCTCGTGAACGCATAGACGTCGGTGTTGTCGGCGCGTGGGTCGCCCGCGATCAGCGGGGCCTCACGGTGGCTGGAGGCTCGAACGTTGATCGGGCCTCCTTCGACGGCGGCAATGCCACCGAGGAGTGCAACACCGCTGGCCGCAGCGACGAACCGTCGCCACCGCCTCGGTGCGCCTGATGAGGACATACGGTTCATTGCATTTCTCCTTGTGGTGGTGGTATTGGCATATTCGGAGGCACGGTTCCCCCCGGTGCCATGTTCGAAACCCACACACGTTTGGATCAAGGTTTGGTCAAGGTTCTTCGTCGCGAGCCAGCGGGCTCCGCAGCTCAGACGTCGGCGTGATCGAGTGCGTCGAGAAGTGCGAGGAAGCGCGCCGGCTCGCCGGTCGAATTGACGACGCCGAGCGAACCACCCCGATGCTCGAGGGAGTGTCGAGCGCTCTCGACACCGTCGAACCCGCCGGAGTCGAGAAAGGTCAGCAGTGACATGTCGACGATCACCGCCGTCTCGTGACCTTCCAGACAACAACCCATGGCGACCGTGCGACCCACGATGTCGAGTTCGCCGAACATGTGAACGGTTCGTACGCCCGCTACGACGACCGAACGCGTCGCGAAACCCACAACGTCGCCCGAAGCCGTCTCGTTCGTCACCTCGAGACAGGACGAATCACCACTACAACGAAGATCGAGACTGGCGTTGCGCACGTCGTACCTCCTCGGGCCATCAAGGCGCAACCAAGGTCCGGAGCGACGCTGCACGGGCGTTGATTTCACCCGGCGTTGATGACTCTACACCTCCTGACGCAACGCCGGTAGTGGCAAAACGAATGCCAACGCTGCAGAACCGCCGCAGTCGCTATCCCGTCAGATCACCGCGGCGATCGAGGTCCCGTACCCGAGCGGCCAATCCGACGAGGAGGTTCCGTGTCAGCTGAGGCGTCGAGTCGAAGAGCTTGTTGAACCTGGTGCGATACAGCACGAGGGCTTCCACAGCGGTTTCTGCAACGACCGACGCCGAAGTGCTCATGCCATCGATGAGTGACAGCTCCCCGACGACTTCCCCCGGGCCGAGGGTTGCGAGGCGGCGACTGTCGCCTTGCTGAACGCCGTTCGGCGAGCCCTCGTGCGCTGTCCCGCGTCGCACGACCTGCGCCGTGCCTTCGCGGATGATGATCAATCGTCTTCCGACGTCGAGCTCCTTGACGAGAACGGTGCCGGGCGGGAAGCTCACGTGGTCCACCAGCTTCGCGACCACAGCCAGCTGCCGCTTGGTCAATCCGCTGAAGAGTGGAACCGCGTGGAGCATCGAGACGGTCTCGTCTCGCGATACCAGTGCCATGGTCTGTGCCTCCAACGCGCCCCTCGTCAATAGCCGGCCCATCCGGCACGGTGCCTCGATGACGATAGCCGTCGATCGGGGCCTGGGTCGACATCGACTTCCACGCCCCAGAACCCTCGAACGGCACGACGCCGTCTCGCTTGTTGGCGCTGCTGCTCTGTGACCTTCAGTGCACCCTCGACCGAGAAGAACTGTGTCGTGAACTGGTCGTGGAACGCATCCTCATCGGCGGTGAGGTCGGTTGGCCGACGCCCGAGTGTTCGAGCGTCGGCGAACGTCAGCGTTCCGAGGTTGTCGGAGGGGTGCCGACGTCTGGCGTCTCGCCGGTTTCGATGAGGGTGAGGGCGACCTCGCGGACTTTGATGTTGAGGTGTTGCGACGCGCGGCGAAGCACGTCGAATGCTTGGTCGCCGGTGATGCGTTCGCGTTCGATGAGAATGCCCTGCGCCTGGCCGATGAGTTCGCGAGTGCGGAGCGCGTCGCGAAGGTTGGCAACGCGCAACAGATCGTCTGCGCGTTCGCCGGCAAGGTCGAGTGCGAGACCTGCCAATGTCGCGAAGATCAGCCCCTTGGCGCGATCGATCACTCCGAACGCCGCTGGCAACCGGGCATACAAGTTGAGGGCACTGACTGGTTGCTCGGAGAGACGGAACGCAAGGGCACTGCGTATCCCCGCCCGTGCCGCCGCCGGACCGAACGTGGGCCAACGCAGATCATCCGCCAGATCCGACGCGAACGGGAGTCGTCCACCGGTGAGGGCCTCCATACAAGGACCCTCGTTGCTCGCGATCTGCAGGTCGTCGAGTTCGACGACGATCGGGTCGGTGGACGCGACCGTCGTGACTCGACCATCTCGGGACACGAAGATCCCCGCCGCATCGCACCCGTCGACGGTATCGACAGCCAAGTCGACGGTCAGCTTCAACGAGCGCTCCACCGATCCCGTCGCGAACAACGCCTGCGCGACCTCGGCCAGGTTCTGTTCGAGTTCGTCCGACGGCAACATCGTCATACACATATCGTAGGTCAACAGAGGTGACGTTGCCCGTGGCGGTGGTACAGTCACTACTGCCTTCGACAGCGAGGGTCCGAGAACGCCGTGACGTTCGATTCCGAGGGAAGGGCCGATCTCATGGCCGAGTACCGAGCTGTTGACGAAACACACGTTGATCCCGCTGTTGCGTTCGGTCTGACCACGTTGTACTCGGGCAGACAGGTCGTCGTAGCCCCGCGCGGCGAGGTCGACAGGCTCACTGCACCAACATTCGCATGCGTGCTCGATGCGCTGTTCGATGACGGTCACCGCGACATCGTCATCGATGCAACCGAACTCGAATTCATGGACGCCTCGGGACTGCGGGCCATCGGCCCGATGTCCGCTCGTCTCCACGACAGCAGCGGGGCACTCACGATTCGTTCACCGTCGCCGATGGTGCGCCGGATCCTGGACATCACCGGAATGGGTGATCTCATCGAACGCGGCCCACCAGACCCGAAGTCCGCGACGCTCGGACCTGAACAGCACTCCGGAGACGCCTCGGCGCGCGTCACTGATGCGAGCGTCGAAACGGACCTCGAAGGCGCCGTGCGGTTGCCGGCGTTCCCGGTCGGCAACGACGTGATCGACGCCGCACTGCGCCTCGTCACGGCGCTCGCTCGCGCCACCATCGGCGGTGCCGACGGTGTCAGCGTGTCGCTCACCCGCCACGGCCAGCTCACCACCGTCGCCGCCAGCGACGAGACCATCGCCCAGATGGACCGCGACCAGTACGCCACCGGTGAAGGCCCCTGCCTGTCCGCCGCAGCCGAGGGCAAGTGGTTCCACGCCGAATCTCTCGCCGACGAGTCTCGTTGGCCGAAGTTCGTGCCGCGAGCTATCCAGGACGGAATCGCCAGTGTCCTGTCGACCCCGCTCATGGTCTCGGCGCGACCCGTCGGATCGCTCAACATCTACTCCAACACCGACCACGCCTTCGGGCCGCTCGACCAGGAACTCGCCGCACTGTTCGCCAGCCAAGCATCGAGCATCCTCGCCGAAGCACGCTCGGACATGACCACCGACGAAGTCGCCGGGCGACTGCGCGAAGCCCTCACCACCCGCCAAGTCATCGCCCACGCCCAAGGCATCATCATGGGCCAACAAGGCATTTCGGCAGATGCCGCATACGGCGATCTGCGGCAATCCGCCAAACGCACCGCAGTGAGTGTCCGCGACACTGCTACCGCGGTGCTCGCTTCGGCGTTGCACGACGACCTGATCGGACAGGTCCGCACGTGACCGAGCCGGCCAGCATCCTCGAACGCGCCCGCATCGAAGTCGGCCTGACCCACAGCGAGCTCTGGTTCCGGTACTTCGCGCTCGGCGGAATGAGCACAGCGCTCGAAGTCGAGGCCTACCTCTACGACGCCCTCAGGCCCACCGACCACGACCGAGACCTCGTCGCGACCGCCCTCAACGAGCGCTTCACCGAACTCGGCGGTGATCACCCGCTCGCCTACACCGACGACGACGATCTCGACAACGGCCACCGATAGCAACACTCGATCCCGAAGCAAGCACAACCGAGTTGCCCCGCCAGCTCGGCCCGCTTCCCTTGTATCAGCTCAGCCAGGGTGGCGGTCGGCCTCGACATTGCGAGGGGAACGAGCGGATGACGAAGACGCGGAGGGCGAAGCCGGTTCGAGCACCACGACGGCGGTCTGGGCGGGCCGGCGAGCGGCGTATCCATCGAGGTTCTCGTCGATCTGCCCCCACCTCGCCCACAGCCGTTCTCGTTCCTCGCCCTCGGCCCTCCTGCCGATCACCGCGAGCGACCGGTCGACGAGATGCATCTGGACGCCCGGGCGAGCTTGCAGGTTCAGCCACCATGCGGGTTCGGCCTCACCCCAGCCGTTCATCGCCATCGTGACGAAGTTCGAGCCGTCCTCGAAGTAGCCGAGCATCACCCTGCGTTCCTGGCCCGTCCGACGCCCGATCGTCTCGAGGCACAAGAGGCCGTAACCACCCGGCTTGGGTCGCCTGAGGCCGAAGCGCCCACCGGTGAGGCGAAACAGACCGCGATGCACCGTCCAGAACAGGCGGATGAACCAGCGCGGCGGAAGTTTCGGGGTGTTCGTCATTGGCGGGCTCGGATTGTAGGCGATGTCGTCGAGGTGGAATTCGAGGTAGGTGAACTCGCCTTCGGGGTCGGGAGCGTGCGTGCGGGCTTCGCCGAACGTTGCGAGCGACCGGCCGCCGATCGTGCGGTATTCGCTGATCGGCGTCGACCATCGTTCCGGTCGGAACGACGTGCCGTTGGCCAACGAGCGTGAACGGTCGTCGCTGACGAAGTCGATCAGTTCGTGACGGTCGTTGAAAACGAGCTCGGCGTTGATGGCGTACCTGCCGTTCGTGAACGTCGCTCGCGCACGACGGTCGTCGACCACCTTCCACGTGATGGATCCGTCGATCAGCGCGGCGGGCGCAAGGATGCACATGTCGTTGAACACGGTGACGGTCTCGCTGCGGTCCATCTCGGGACCAGTGGCGTCGACCATGGTGAAAATCGAACACGGCTTGACGCGCATCGTCGCGTGGGAACCGACGTAGGCGTGGAAGACGTCGATCGGCAGGCCGAACATGGTGGCATCGATGAGGAACAACCGACTCGGGTCGGCCCCGTATGTGTTGACCTGCTCACCGGTGAAGGCCATCCAGGGTTTGTCGGCGCCGGCACGGATACGCCCGTGGATGGCGGCGCGGAAGCGCAGCACCCGAGGTTGGCCGACGGCGCCGGTGTGGCGGACGTAGGCGGCGACCGGTTCAGGAAGACGGACGAGATCGGCCTCGGTCAACACGTCACCCTCGCTGGGGCGGGCGAGCGCGGCCGTGGTCCGTCGGTGGTACTCGGCGCGCACGCCACGCGGTCCGTGCGCGGCGAATCCGTAGACCGCTGCGACGAGCAGGATCAGGTTGGCGAACGTGCCGGCCTTCGCGTCGGCCCACGACGTGGCAATGACCATTTGGGACGCGACGGCTACGCCGGCCACCGCAATCCACCATCGGCGCGCCCCGGCAGCGAGCAGGCCGACGGCGACGATCACGACGACAGCGGTGAAAAACCAGACAACCCCCATCGTGGTGCTGATCGGCCCGTCGAGTCGGTCTACATCGGCCCATCCGAACCCCTTGACAGCGCCGAACAGATGAATCAGGCCGTGGACGACCCCAACCGCGACCACCATCCAACGCAGTGCAGTTCTCATCTGACTCTCCTCAGGAGTCGGTCCTCGTCGAACGAAGAGGTCGGCGCCAAAGCGTCTGCAAGGAAGCGCTCACCTCCTACATCGTCCCTCCACTCGGGTCGACGCGACCAGAGCAGCAGGTCCCATCAGGAGACGAGCCGTCGTTACGCCTGGCTGCCTGGCGTGCGAGGAGGTTCAGGTGCCGTCACACCGGTGCCGGTATACCCATTCATGACATCAGAGACCTACTCCAGGCACCTGATCAGAATCGCCCGGCGGCAATCCGGGCTCACCCAGCAGATGCTCGCGAAACGCGCCGGCACCAGCCAGGCCGCAGTGTCGGCCTACGAGTCCGGTCGCCGCTCGCCATCGGTCGACACCCTCTGCCGACTGCTCGGCGCCGCCGGCTACGAGGTGCGCATGCGCCTCACCCCGCCCGACACCCACGCCCCATCCCTCGCAGCCGCCGAGGCGCTGCTGTCATCCGATCAACTCGAAGTACAAGGCGAACGCGAACGAATGCGACTGGAGCGACCGCGAGTCGATGCCTGACCTCGACGTCGCAGCAATCATCCGAGCGCTCAACCGACACCGGGTGAACGACGCGATCATCGGTGGCATCGCCGCACAGCTCCATGATCTACCCATCCCAGCCACCGTCGGCATCGAGACGGACCGGCCGAGCCAAAGACCTCGAGCACCTCGATCGCTACTACGAATCCCGACGCTTCGACGAATAGTCAGCAGGCGAAGACCGCAGTTTCGCCAGCGAGCGAAAGGTCGCAACGGTCGACGCCAGGATGGGCGATTGGGTGGCGGTGTGTCGTCAGGGCTGGGCGGCGGCGGAGACCGGGTCTTCCACGGCCCACCCGTAGTGCATCCGACCGTGATCGGCGTTGGCCGCCATGATGCCGCCGACGGTGCCGTCGGCCCACGGCGCGCCAGGGATCTTCGAGGCGAGGTCCTCGTCGGACAGCTCGGCGAGCAGTGCCAGCGTGTCGGAGCGGATCTCCTGGCCGATACGCACCAACTCGACGAACGGCTTGCCACTGTGCTCGGCCTTCCACTCCTCGGTCCACGAGTGGATCGATGCCATGATCTCGTCCATCGATTGCGGCGAACCGTCGCTGCGCACACGCTTCTCGAGGCCATGATCGCCAGCGAGATGACGTCGGAACATCGCGTTCCAGTTCTGTTCGATGAGTGTGGTGTGCACGAAGTGATCGGCGAACGACCAGCGACTCTCCGGGTCGTGCTCGCTGAACGTGCGCGGCGCCGTGAGCTCGTCGGTCGACAGTGCCCCGAGCCGCTCGAGCAACCAGGCACGGTCACGGTTCAGCTTGATCTCGATCTCGATGCGATCCATCACCTGAACGTAACGACCAGGACGTGTGTCAGCGTCGTCGGAGCGCAAGCGGAGGGCTAGCCGAACGTGATCACGCTGCGAGCGATGTTGCCAGTCTTCATGTCGGCGAAGCCCTCGTTGATCTCGTCGAGCGTGATCGTCTTCGACACCATCTCGTCGAGTTGCAGGCGTCCGTCGAGGTACATGTCGACGAATCGGGGCATGTCGGTGCGGAACTGGTTGGATCCCATGTTCGAACCGGTGAGCGTCTTTTCGGAGAGCAGCTCGGGACCGTGGATCTCGATCATGGTGCCCACCGGGATCATGCCGATGACGGTTGCCTGTCCCCCGTTGCGCAACATCTGATACGCCTGTTCGGCGGTCTGCTTGAGCCCGACCGCCTCGAACGAGTGATGGACTCCACCGCCGGTGAGGTCCTTGACCGCAGCGACCGGATCATCGGTCGACGCGTTGATGACGTGGGTGGCACCGAGCTGCTGGGCGAGTTCGAGCTTGGAGGCGTTCATGTCGACAGCGATGACCTTGTTCGCCCCGGCGATGCGGGCGCCCTGCACCGCCGACAGTCCGATCCCACCGCAGCCGATGACGACCACGGTCTCACCAGGTGCGACCCGAGCGGTGCGGAACACCGCACCGAGGCCGGTGGTGACACCGCAGCCGATCAGCGCTGCTTTGTCGAGCGGCATGTCCTTGTCGATCTTCACCAGGGCCTGTTCGTGGACGAGCATCTGCTCGGCGAACGACGACAGGTGCAGGTACTGGTTGACCGTCTCACCCCCGGCCCGGCTGAGGCGTGGCGGCTCACCGGGCTGGCGCACCAGCTCGGTGCCCTTGTTCTCGCACAGCGAGAGGTGGCCGTCGGTGCACTGCGAGCAGTGGCCGCAGAACGCCGACAGACAGGTGATCACGTGGTCGCCGGGCGCCACGTAGTGCACCATCGAACCGACCGCTTCGACCACGCCGGCCGACTCGTGTCCGAGCACGGCCGGGCACGGGAACGGGTACTTGCCCTCCATGAAGTGCAAGTCGCTGTGGCAGAGACCGGCCGCGGAGGTGCGGATCAAGACCTCCCGCGGGCCTGGCTCGCCGATGTCGATGTCTTCGATGTCGAGCTGTCCCGGTATCGAGTTGAGTACTGCTGCTTTCATGACCGACCCCCCAGGTGTCGTCCGGCGATGTGGAGAAGGTAGTCGCTCCACCCGCTGATCCCTTCGCTGGAACCTTCGCGATACCGTGCCGCTTCGTGACCGACACATCCCACGTTGCCCGCGTGCTCGACGCGGTCGACATGCTCCGCGAACCAATGGTGACCGAACTCCGCGACGTGCTCCGAGTGCCCAGCGTGTCGGGCACCGACGCCGAGAACGAAGCCCAACAACACATGTGTGGCGTGTTCGGTCGCGGTGGGCTGGACGTCGACCTGTGGCCGGTCGACCTGCCGGCGATCACCGCCCACCCCGACTTCCCGGGCATGGAGGTCGACCGCCGTGAGGCGTGGGGATTGGTGGGCCGACTACCCGGAAGCGATCCGGATTCGGGCGGGACGCTGATGCTCAACGGCCACATCGACGTCGTGCCGACAGGCGACACCGATGCGTGGCACGACGCACCCTTCGATGCCGTCGTACGCGATGGCCGCCTGTACGGGCGCGGGGCATGCGACATGAAGGCTGGGCTGATCGCGGCGCACTGGGCGGTGCAGGCGATCCGGACCGCCGGCGTGGCCTTGCGCGGCGATCTGCTCGTGGCATCCGTGCAGGGTGAAGAGGACGGTGGCCTCGGTACGTTCGCCACCCTGCAGCGAGGGTGGACTGCCGACGCCTGCATCATCCCCGAGCCGACGAACCTCGACATCATCCCGGCCAACTCGGGGGCACTCACGTTCCGGTTGCGCATCCGCGGAAAGGCCACACACGCTGCTCGTCGCACCGACGGCGTCAGCGCCATCGACACGTTCGTGCCCGTCCTGGCAGCGCTGCACCGGTTGGAAGCTCGCCGCCACGAGACCGTCGACGCGCTGGTCGCGCGCTGGGACCTCGCTCACCCGCTGTCGATCGGCAGGGTCAGCGCCGGCGACTGGGCGTCATCGGTGCCCGACCTGCTGATCGCCGAAGGGCGTCTCGGTGTGGCGATCGGCGAACCGTTCGAGCACGCCAAGGCCGAATTCGAAGAAGCGATCGCCGAGGCGTGCGAGAACGACGCATGGTTGCGGACACACCCGGTAGAGGTGGAGTGGTGGGGCGGTCAGTTCGCCTCGGGTCGCCTTCCCGAGGACAGCGACCTCGTCGAGCGGGTGCGAGCCGCACACGACATCGCCAGCGAGCAGCGGCCGCTCGATGTCTACGGCGCCCCGTACGGCAGCGACCTCCGTCTGCTCACCGGCCTCGGCGGCATTCCGACACTTCAATACGGCCCAGGGGACGCTGCCGACGCCCACGCGCCCGTCGAACACGTCGTACTCGACGACGTCGCTGTCACCGCCCGCACGCTGGCGCTGATGGCACTCGACGTGTGCGGAATCGCGGGCGCGAACCACTGAGCATCTGCCCCGTTCCGGGGAGTGTTCGAGGGCCCCATCGGCAATGCGAGATTGCTGCGATGCAGCGGGCAGAATCTCGGCCGTGTCCAACGATGTGACGACCGAAGAACCGAAAGCCGACGACCTTCCCGGCGCCGCGATACCGCGGCCGTGGAGCGCATCTGAGCGGCGGCTTCCCCGAGCGGTCGTGCGACCGTTCCGTCGGTTCGCCGACACCGAGGCGGCCGGCGGCGTCGTCATGCTCGTCATGGCCGTGGTCGCACTCGTGTGGGCCAACTCCGCGCTCGGCGACGTCTACCGCGACCTGTGGGAGACGGTCATTTCGGTACGCCTCGGCGACCTGGTCCACATCGATTTGAACCTTCGGGGATGGATCAACGACCTCGCAATGGCGTTCTTCTTCTTCGTCGTGGCGCTGGAGATCAAACGCGAGATGGTGCGAGGCGATCTCCGCGATCCCCGCGCGGCCGCGCTCCCGGTACTCGCAGCGCTCGGTGGGATGATCGTGCCGGCGCTGATGTTCACGTTGTTCAACGCCGGCGGCGCCGGGGCCGAAGGCTGGGGCATCCCGATGGCCACCGACATCGCATTCGCGGTCGGCGTGCTTTCGCTCCTCGGCAAGCGAGTGCCGTCGTCGCTCGTCGTGTTCCTCCTGACGCTCGCGATCGTCGACGATCTCGGCGCCATCGTGGTGATCGCCGTCTTCTACACCTCGAATCTGTCATTCGGTTGGCTCGCCATCGCGGTCGCCTGCGTGGCCGGAGCCGTGGTGCTGAACCGCGCCGACATCCGAGCGCTCGTGCCGTACTTCGTGCTGGCGGCCTTCTGCTGGTTCGCCCTGCACGAATCAGGCGTTCACGCCACGCTCGCTGGAGTCGCGTTCGGCCTGGCCACGCCGAGCCACGCATTTCTTCGACCGAGGCACTTCGGGCCGCACGCCCGAGTTCTCGTCGCCCAGGTCGAGCGGTCCAAGGCCGCCGAACGCCAGGAAAGCGATCAGGACGATGAGGAAAGCCTCGAAGCAGATGCTCTCAACGAGCTGATCACATTGTCGGCCGAGAGCCAACCGCCCCTCGACCGGCTCGAGCACCGTCTCTTGCCGTGGACGACATTCGTCATCGTGCCGGTCTTCGCGCTCGCCAACGCCGGCGTGCAGGTCAGTTGGGATGACCTCGTCAACGCGTTCTCCGACTCGGTCACCCTGGGCGTGATGTTCGGCCTGGTCATCGGCAAGCCACTCGGAATTTTCCTGTTCGCGCTGGGAGCGGTTCGGCTCGGGATCGGCAAGACGCCGGCCGGGGCATCGTTGCTGCAAGTCCTCGGGGTGGCGATGCTCGGCGGAGTGGGCTTCACGGTGGCACTGTTCGTCACCGAACTGGCCTTCGAGCCGGGAGCGCTGGCAGATCGAGCGAAGATCGGCATCCTCGCAGCGTCAGCGATCGCCGGCACGATCGGCTACGTGTTCCTCCGAGTCGTGGGCAACAGCGTCGACGACGACTGACCTCGTACCGGCGGTCTGCAATCGCGGGCCGGCCAACGCTGTTACACCCCCTGTTCATGGTTGTGGGTATGGAGATCGCTGGGGTTGTCGAGCGGGTGGAGCGCATTGCGTCGGTGCGTGCGAACCCTGCTGCGGATGCGGATCTGATCCGCTCGGGACTCGTCGCGGTGCGTGAAGCAACGGCCTGGATGGATGCCCAACACGCCGGCCTCGTACGCCAGCTGCGCGATGTCGATTCGTTCCCCGAGCAGGCTGTGGCCGAGGCCGCAAAGGCCTCGCTGGGTCAGGCAGTCAAGTCGACGGAGCGATCGAAGACGTCGGATTCGACCCCGAAGTTGGCTGACGCGCTCGGCGACGGCGCTATCACCGCTGAACACGTCGACGCCGTCACTCGGGCCTCGAAGAAGCTCGATGGAGCCAAGCGTGGTGAGCTGATCAAACGGGCCGACGAGTTGGCCGACGTCGCGAAGGCCGGGACCGTGGATGAGTTCGCCCGCCGGTTGGATCTCGAGACGAAGAAACTGCAAGAGGGCGACGGCATGGATCGCCTCGAACGCCAACGTCGCAACGCGAGTGCGAGGTCGTGGGTCGATGCCGAGGCATGTGGAACCTGTCGGTCAAGTTCGACCCGCTCACCGGGGTGAAGGTGGCCGCCCGTATCGACGCAATGGTCCAAGCCCTGTTCGGCGAGACTGTCCAGAACGAGTGTCCGCAGGATCCGATCGAGAAACAGCGCTACCTCGCCGCCCGAGCCGTCGCTCGCCTGCTGCTCGACGAAGCGCTCGGCGACGCCGATGTGCACGCCGTCGTCGTTCGCAACGGCATCGTGCTCTACGCACCAGGCCAACTCAACCTCGGTCGTTCGACAAGGTTGGCCAACCGGGCACAACGACGGGCTCTACGCGGGCTCCACGCGGGCCCCACGCGGGCTCTACGCGGGCTCTACGCGGGCTCTACCGATTCTGTTCGATCCCCGGGTGCACCGTCAGCTACGACCGCTGCAAACTCCACCACATCATCTGGTGGCGCAACGGCGGCACCACCGACCTCCACAACCTCCTGCCCGTGTGCAGCGTCGATCACGCCAGGATTCACCACGACGACTGGGTGATCGAGCTCGGACCCGACCGAGAACTCACCCTCCGGTTGCCCGACGGGAAGATCCACATCACCGGACCACCCACCCGACGACCCGCCGCCTGACCCCACGGGTCAGGCGGCCCGTGGCGACGAAAAGCCGCTGCTCAGCCAACGGCGAGCAGATCGACCACGAACACGAGCGTCTCGTTGGGAGCGATCACGCCACCGGCACCGGCCGCTCCGTAACCCATGTGGGGCGGAATGGTCAGTCGGCGTCGGCCGCCGACCTTCATGCCCAGCACACCGTCATCCCAACCCTGGATCACCTGACGGCGTCCGAGGCCGAACTGGAATGGCTCCATACGGTCCCAGGACGCATCGAACTGCTCACCGGTCGACCACGACACGCCGACATAGTGGACCGAGACGTTCTGACCGGAAACGGCCTCGTCGCCGTCGCCCACGGTCTCGTCCTCGACCAACAGATTCGAGGGGGGCGTTCCTTCGGGGATGGTGACGTCGGGCTTACGCATGATCGCTGAGGCTAGCGCTGCACGCTCAGGGTGACTGCTGCGGGGTCGCCGGCGTAGCGGCCGATGTCGAGCACGTAGTCGCCCGACTCCGTGATCCAGTCGCCGTCGGCGCGCACATCGAGCATCGACCAGTCGATCTCCATCTCGACGTCCACGGTCGCTCCCGGTTCGACGGCCGCACGCGCGAAACACACGAGACGTCGAGGCTGACGTTCCCATTCGCTGTGCTCCACGCCCGCGTGAACGAACACCACGGTCGACAGAAGGCACTCCGTCGGGTTCCTGACCGAAACACTGATCGTCGTCGAGTCGGACAACACTGCGCCGATGACCTCGACGGCGCCCCAGCCGAGCCCCCAGCCGAACGGGAAGTGAGCAGCGTGACCATCACGGTCGAGTTTCCACTGGCCGTGGAAGAGGTCGTAGGTGACCTCGGTGGCGTCGCGATCGAAGTCGGGCAGATGGGAGGGGTCGACCGGTACGGCGAACGGGAGGCGACCCGCCGGCTCGGCCTCGCCGGCGAGCACGTCCGCCAACGCCGTTCCGCCCTCGACCCCCGAATACCAGGTCATCAGCACCGCCCGTACGGATGCCGCCCACGGCATCACCACCGCGGAACCTCCCACGACGACCACGATCACGTGGTCGTTGACCGCCGTGGCTGCGGCGATCAAGGCTTCATCTGCGGCGGAGAGGCGGAGCGAGAGCCGATCGCCGCCCGGCGCCATCCGATCCGACGTGTCGCCGCTCGGGGCTGCCGGAGGCCGGACCGGATCCGTCGGTGCGGTCCAGTCGGCGCTTCTTCCGAGGGTTGGATGGTCGATCGGCGGAAAAATGGTCCGTCCCAGTTCGTCGGCGCCCGCAGCCTCGATGCACTCACCCTCGTCAGCCTTGGTGTACCCGACGACCACGACGACCACATCGGCGTCTGCCGCAATGGAGACATCGTCGTCGGCATGGACGACATGGTCGGAGCCGAAGCGAGAACGCAGCCCGTCGAGCGGCGTGACGACGTGCGACGAACGGACATCGCTCGACCCGCCGTCACCGAGATTGCGCACCGCTGCCAGCCGACCGAGCACCGCGATCCGATCGACCGACGAGGCGTCCAGCGGCAGCAGCTCGCCCTCGTTGCGCAGGAGCACGGTGGACGCCGCTGAGACGTCCCGAGCGAGTGCTCGGTGCTCGGCGCAACCAATCACGTCCGGTGATGGTTGCTGCTCGAACACCGCCGCGAACCGAAGCAGTGTCGCCACGACCCGCTCGACCGATCGATCCACGTCCGCCTCCGAGAGTTCACCGCTCTCGATCGCTGCACCGAGCGCCAGCGCGCGTTGCTGGCGGAACGGCATCTCGATGTCGAGTCCCGCCGCGACCGACTTCGCTGCGTCTCGGAGGCCGAAGATGAAGTCGGAGGTGACGAAGCCGTCCCATCCCCATTCGCCGCGCAGGATGTCGGTCAAGAGGTGCCGGTTCTGGCCGCACCATTCGCCGTTCACCGAGTTGTAGGCGCTCATCACCGAGGCCACACCCTCGGCGGCGACGCGTTCGAAGTGCGGCAGGTACACCTCGTGGAGGGCGCGTGCATCAACCCTGACATCGACGGTGAACCGGGCGTTCTCCATCGAGTTGAGGGCGAAGTGCTTCATGCATGCCATCACATGGCGCTGCAGGCCCCTCGTGAACGCCGACGCCATCATCCCGACGTGATGCGGGTCCTCACCATAGGTCTCCTGCGCGCGTCCCCACGCCGGGTGGCGCAGCAGGTTCATGCACACCGCGCCGGTGTAGGTGGCGCCGCTCGCTCGGAGTTCGGCGCCGATCGCATCGCCCACTCGCTCTTCCAAGTCCGCGTCGAAACTCGCACCGCGGGCCATGCTCACCGGGAACGCCGTGGCATCGCCGACCACGCACCCCCGTGGCCCGTCCGCGAAATCGATCCCGGGAATTCCGAGACGCTCGACGTGGGCTGCCGGCCAGGCGTGGCGGTAGTAGCCGCCGGCCGTCATGTCGAACAGCCCGGGCCAGAACGGCGTGTCGCCGTCGAGACAGCCGAGCCGTTCGTCGAGGGTCATCCGTGCGATGAGCTGTGCCGCTTCGACGTGGTGGTCGCTCCCTGCGCTGACCCGAGCGGCGGCCTGTTCGAACGGGGTGGTCATGGCGCGACCTTGCCACAGCGAGCGAATGGGAACAGGCTCGGGCATCGTCGGCTGGCAGAATGCGACCATGCCCGGCGCCTTCCTCCACCCGTTCGCCAAGCCGACACGAGAGCAGTTCACCACCATCGCACGCGGTGAGGGCTCGCTGCTGTGGGACGCCGACGGCAAGGAATACGTCGACGCGATGGCAAGCCTCTGGTATTGCCAGGTGGGTCACGGTCGCCGCGAGATCGCCGACGCCGTCGGCGCGCAGATCTCGACGATCGAGGCCTACTCGTGCTTCGATCCGTTCACCAACGCCCCCGCCGACGCTCTCGCCGAACGGATCGCCTCCTTGACGCCGATGCCCGATGCCCGGGTGTTCTTCGCCGGATCGGGCTCCGAAGCGGTCGACTCGGCGATGAAGCTCGCCCGACTCGCACACGTGCAGGCCGGTCACCCGGAACGACGGTTGATCATCTCGCGGGTGCGCGGCTATCACGGCACCAACTACGGCGGCACGAGCGCGCAGGGCATCGCGCTGAACCGTGAGGGATACGGCGAACTGCTCGCCGACGTGGTGCAGGTGCCGAGCGACGACGTCGAGGCGCTGTCGGTCCTGATGGCCGAGCACACCGACCGGCTCGCCGCCGTGATCACCGAGCCGGTGCAAGGCGCCGCCGGCGTGTACCCACCGGTCGACGGGTACCTCGCCGAGACGCGACGGTTGTGCGATCAGCACGGTGCACTGCTGATCTTCGACGAGGTGATCACCGGGTTCGGGCGGATGGGTACGTGGTTCGCGGCCGACCACTACGGTGTCACGCCGGATCTCACCACGTTTGCCAAGGGCGTCACATCGGGATATCAGCCCCTCGGCGGAGTGATCGTCGGGAAAAAAGTACGTGAGGCACTCGAAGCCGACCCCGACTTCATCCTGCGCCACGGCTACACCTACTCCGGCCACCCCGCGGCGTGCGCAGCAGCGCTGATGAACATCGACATCACCGAACGCGAAGGCCTGCTCGATGCCGTGCTGAAGATGGGCGCCCGCCTCGAATCGGGGCTGCGGTCGCTCGAGGCCGACGGAGCGTTCGCTCACCTGCGCGGTGAAGTGGCGATCTTCGGCGCGGCGATGCGTCCCGACCAGAATGCGATGACAGTGCGCGACCGGATGTTGGAACTCGGCGTGGTCACCCGAGCGATCGGCACCGAGACGGTCACGTTCTGCCCACCGTTCGTCACCACCGACGAACAGGTCGACCGCATCGTCGACGCGCTCGCGACCGCATTGAAGTGAGCGACGTGACACCAGAGCGTTACTCATGGTGTCAGACACCACGAGTAACACTCAGGTGAGCAGGCGGATGAGGCTGCTGGTGTCCCAGCGTTCGCCGCCTCGTGCGACGACGTCCTTGTAGAACTGGTCGACCAGAGCAGTGACCGGGAGTTTGGCGCCGTTTCGGTCGGCCTCGTCGAGGACGATGCCGAGATCCTTGCGCATCCACTCGACGGCGAAGCCGAACTCGAACTCGTCGGCGGCCATCGTGCGCGCACGGTTGTCCATCTGCCAGCTCTGGGCTGCGCCCTTGCCGATCACGTCGACGACCTGGTCGACATCGAGCCCTGCCAGCTTCGCGAAGTTGACGCCCTCGGCGAGCCCTTGCAGCAGCCCGGCGATGCAGATCTGGTTCACCATCTTGGTGAGCTGGCCGGCACCGGCTGACCCGAGCAGCACGCACGATTTCGCGTAGGCGTCGATCGCGGTCTTGGCGCGCTCGAACACCTCGGCGTCGTCGCATCCGCACATCACGGTGAGTTGGCCGTTCTCGGCCCCCGCCTGCCCACCGGAGACCGGAGCGTCGACGAACCCGACGCTGCGCGCGGCGCAGCCAGCCGACAGTTCACGAGCCAGCCCGGCCGATGCCGTGGTGTGATCGATCAGGACCGAGCCCGGCCCCATCGAAGCGAGCGCACCGTTCGGACCCAGCACGACCTCGCTGACATCGTCGTCGTTGCCGACGCACAGTGCCACGATGTCGGCGCCACTCGCCGCCTCGGCCGGCGTCGGTGCTGCCTGATGTCCGTTGAGCGCCACCCAGGCCAAGGCCTTGGACGCCGTACGGTTGTAGACCACGACCTGGTGTCCGGCCTTCGCGAGGTGGCGCGCCATGGGGGCGCCCATGACACCGAGACCGAGAAATGCAACGTTGCTCATGATCGCCGAGTCTGGCACGACGACATGCGACACTCGGCGACATGCCGTCGGAACAAACCGATCCGTTGCCTGGCGCCGTTGGCGGCTGGAGCGTGCTCACGTGGAATGTGCACGGATCAGCACAACCCGACGTCGATGCGCTGGCCACCGCGATCCTCGACGAAACCCCCGACGTGGTCGTACTCCAGGAGATCCGCAAGCAACAGGCTGCAGCTCTGGCCACCTCGATGCGGATGCGGTACTCGTGGGCGGTCAAGCACTACCCGTACACGAAGCTGTTGTGGTGGCGAGCGGAAGGGATGACGATCATGACCCCGCATCTCCTCGATGCAGTCGGACACACCGAGGTGTCGGATGACCAGCCGATGCGGAGCTGGCGACGTCGGATCGTCCTGTGGGGTCTGGTGGGGCGGGCCGACCGGTCGATGCTGATGATCTACAACCTGCACCTCTCGCCGCACGATGACGCCGACTCGCGTCGCGCCGAGGCGGCCCGGGTCAGCGAGTTGGTGGCGGGCATCGGTGACGATCCACCCGCGATCGTCGCGGGCGACTTCAACGATGCTGGCGACCCGTCGATCGTCGAGACGCTGCCGGGCCTGGAACACGTGGTGCCGTCGATGAGTAATCCGTCCGAGGCCCCGACCCAGTTACTCGACCACGTGCTGCTGCCGGCGCAGGCGCAGGATGTGACGGTGTCGGTGCCCTCAGGTGGAGCGCGGTGGGCGGCGATCAGCGATCACCTTCCCGTGACGGTCCGCTTCACGCTGTGAGTGTTCGAGATGTGCCTGGGGACTCGGCGTATACGGTCCCGAGCACATCTCGAACAGCGATCACTTCTTCTTCTTGGGCTCCGCAGGCGGCGCCTTGAGCACGCCTTTGGCGAGAGCGTCGTCGAGGTAGGCCTCGGCGTCCTCGGCTGACACCTTGAGTGCCGGCGAGATCTCGGAGATCAGGTTCACGCGGGCTCGCTCGTACATCGTGCGTTCGGCAGCCGACAGCGATGCATCACGGTTGCGAGCGGCCAGGTTCCGGACCACTTCGGCAACCTGGTAGACGTCGCCGCTCTTGAGCTTCTCCTGGTGGTTCTTGAACCGACGGCTCCAGTTGGACGGCACGCGCGGGTCGGGCTTGGCCAACACGGCCACGAGGTCTTCGAGTTCATCGGCCGAAACCGGTGGACGAACCCCGACCTCGTCGGTGCTCGAGATCGGCACCTTCAGGGTCATCTCGTTGATGACCGTCTTCAAGATCAGGTACTCCTGCTTCTCGCCGAAGAACTCCATCTTCTTGGTCCCTTGCACCACGCATGCGCCGTGCTGGGGATAGATGACGGTTTCGCCCTTCTTGAACTTCACGCAG
>JBBQEU010000065.1:0-19142 GCA_038321235.1 Acidimicrobiales bacterium
CCACGTTCCTCACCGGGTTCGTGTTGGTCGCCGTCGCGGCAGTGACCACGATCATCATCTCCGTCGGGGTCGTGCTCGTCGTCAGTGGTCTCGCTCTGTGGCTGACGTTGCCGCGTATCGTTCGGCAGTCGGCGCACACGGAGATCGCCTCGGCGTCCGTGTTCGCCGGGATGGCACTCCTCGCAGCAGTCGCCATCGGGAGTCCCTGTGACAGCGAGACCACCTACTACTGCGTGACGATCGAGGCCGACGCCGATCGCGCCGGCGGACGGGTGCTCGTGCTCGACGATCTGCGCCACAGCTACGTCGACCTCGACGACCCGACATACCTCGACTTCTGGTACACCCGCCGCTTCGCCGACGTGATCGAGGGGCTCGCCGTGGACGACCCGATCGATGTGGTCCACATCGGCGGCGGCGCGCTCACGGTGCCGACGTGGGTGCAGACGACCCGCCCGGACAGCGACCAGGTGGTGTTCGAACTCGACGGCGAACTGGTCGATCTGGTCATCGACGAGTTCGGCCGGTCGGCGGGTCCGGGCACCGGCGTCGACGTGGTCGTCGGCGACGCACGTCAGACGCTACGCGAGGTGCCCGCCGACAGCGTCGACGTGGTGATCGGCGACGCGTTCGGTAGCCGAGCAGTGCCGTGGCACCTCGCCACCCAGGAGTTCGTCGCCGAGGTCGAGCGGGTGCTGCGACCTGGAGGGTTGTACGCACTGAACGTGATCGACGGTGCGCAACTGTCATTCCTGCGCGCCGAGACGACGACGATCGCATCGGTGTTCGCGCACGTCGAGGTGGTGCTGAGCGAGAGTGCGGTCGAGGGCCGGATCGGCAATGCGGTGATCGTCGCCTCCGACCGACCGTTCGACGCCGACCGGCTCGACCCAGAGGACGGCCGCCGGGTGGACGACGTCGACGCGTTCGTCGACGGAGCGACGTTGCTCACCGACGACTTCGCGCCGGTCGACCAACTCCTCACCGGAGCGAGCTGACGCGAATCCTCCGTTGCCAGGGTGCGAGATGACCTCAGCGGCGCGACACTGACGGTGTGGCAACCAAGACCATCTCACTCGGGGCAGCCCTGATCGTTCTCGGCGTGATCGTCACGATCGCGTCGAGCTCGGGCAGCGCGACCTCACTCATCCCGGCATTCATCGGCGTGGTGTTCGTCGTGCTCGGACTCGTCGCCCGGGCGAAGCCTGATCTCAACCATCACCTGATGCACGCGTCGGCGGCGTTGGCGCTCGTCGCGATCCTCGGAAGTCTCGGATCGGCGATCGGCCGCGGGGCCGAAGGATGGGCGCTCTTCGCCCAGGTGGCCACGATCGTGCTGTGCGCCGGCTACCTGCTGCTCGCCGTGCAATCGTTCCGCCAGGCCCGCCTCGGTCGCAACGCCGCCTGAGCCCGATCATCCTGACGTGTCGGCGACCTGCTGCGCGCGGACGAAGGCAATGATCGCGTCGATTTGATCGTCGGTGATCGCTCCGTTCGCGGGCATCGGACCGAATTGCCAGCGCTTTTCGTCGGCCCCGTTACGGATCGCTCCGGCGAGTTCGTCATCGGTGAGCTGTTCGAGGCCGTAGATCGGTTCGAGCAACGATGGTCCACGGTCGGTTCCCACGAGATCGCCGCCGTGGCACTGAGCACAGTTGGCGCCGTAGAACGCTCCGCCACGTTCCAGCGCGGTTCGTGGCCCATCGGCACCGCAGGCGACACCGATCGAGGCCAACATGATGGTTCCGACTCCACCGAGTACGAACCGAACGCCTGTGACGCCCATGGCGCCAGTGTGGCAGGGTGACGGTCCGGTACGGTCGCATCGTGGATCGATCGACACTGCTTGGCGCCGTGGTCGCCGTCTTGGTCGTGGCGTGCGAGTCCGACGCCCCAACAACGAGCGACGCTGGCTCGCTGGCGATTCCAGCCACCGCCTCGAGCGATCCGATCACCTCGACGTCGCCGCCCTCGACGACCACCACATCCACCGTCAACACCCCGAGCACCAGCACCAGCACCAGCACCACCACCAGCACCACAACAACGACAACAACAACGACAACGACGATCCCGATCCCGGCGACGGTCGGCCCCGTCGACCTGAGCGCAGACGAAGTCGGTCTCGGGCTGTCCGCTGGCGGACGGCCGATCGTTGCGGAACGCTCTGGCACGCTCGGTGGGCGCCGGGTCCTCGTCATCGGCGTGATCCACGGCGACGAGGACGCAGGTGTGGCGATCGTCGACGAACTCCGGGCCGAACCGGTGCCCGATGGAGTCGAACTGTGGATCGTCGAGTCGATGAACCCTGACGGCCAGACGAACCAGGTCCGCTCGAACGACAATGGCGTCGACCTCAACCGGAACTTCCCGTTCAAGTGGGGACCGATCGGCGTGCCTGGCGACTCACAGTACGCCGGCACCGGACCGGCGAGTGAACCCGAGACGCAGGCGATGGTCAACTTCATGGCCCAGCTCCGCCCCGACATCACGATCTGGTATCACCAGGACCTGTTCGTGGTCAACCCGTCGGAGGGACGTGAGGGTCGGGTACGTGCGCGCTACGCGGACCTGACCGGGCTGCCGATGGGCCAGATCACCGGCGGCACCTACACCGGCATTGCAGCCACATGGGCCCGAAATGAGTTCCGACCCGACGACGGGGTGGCCTTCATCGTCGAGCTCGGCCCGACGCTGTCACCGCTCGAAGCAATCACCCACGCCGACGCCGTACGCACCATCGCCACCGAAGGATGAGTGTTACTCGTGGTGTCAGACACCACGAGTAACACTCAGCTGAGCCAGGCGATGACGGCGCCGACGACGTCCTCGCCCCGGTCGTCCTGCAGGAAGTGGCCGCCCGGCTCGAACGACTGGTGAGGCTGACCGGCTGCACCCGGGATGCGGTCGACGAACGTCGACTGCAGATGGCCGAGCACGAAGTCGCCCGGTGTCCACAGCGTCAGCACAGGTTTGGCCCACTGTTCCCACACCATCCAGGCCGCCTGGTTCGCAGGCACGGCGGGATCGTCGGGCGCGGTCGGAACGAGCAGCGGGAACTCGCGGGCACCGGCGAGATGGGACTCGTCGGGGAACGGCGCCCGGTACGCGTCCAGCTCCGCATCGGTGAGCTCGCGCGCCACACACGCACGGTCGAGCAGCGCACCACAGTCCATCGGGTCCATCGACTGCGACACCTGCTGCCACATCATGAAGCCGTCGCCCATGGGCTCGCCCGCGGGCAGTGCTGTGTTGCCGATGACCACGCGGTCGAACCAGTCGGGCTGTTCGGCGATCATCCGCAGTCCGAGGAGGCCGCCCCAGTCCTGAACGAAGACGTGGAAGCCGTCAGCCGGACGTTCGAGCCCACCGACGAATTCGGTCAGCCATGCGACATGGTTCGCATACGTGTAGGCCCCACGGTCGGTGGGCTTGTCGGAACGCCCGAACCCGATCAGGTCGGGAGCGATGATCCGGTACCCCGCATCGACGAGCGGCGGGATCATGCGTCGGTACAGGTAGCCCCAGGTCGGCTCACCGTGCAGCAGAAGGAACGTGCCGGCCTCGCCGGAGCCTTCGTCGACGTAGGCCATCCGGAGCCCGTCGACCTCGACGTACTTCGGTTCGTACGGGAAGTCTGCCAGGTTGGCGAATCGGTCATCAGGGGTGCGCACGAAGTCAACGGTCATCTCTCCACTCTTGCAAAGCAATGTGTGACGATTGGTGTCAGACACCATCCGTAACATCACCGCCGCAGGACGACTGCTTCGTCGGGTTCGAGTTCACCGCCGGGAGACGAACGACTCCGATCCGTGGAGAACAGCAGGTGCGCATCGTCGAGGTCGGACGGCCAGGCCGCGGCGGCATCTCCCACGTGGACGAGCACGACGATGCGCTCGTCGGCGAGGCGTCGTTCGAAGCGGATCACGTCACCGTCGACCGGGGCGAACTCGATCGAGCCGCGTCGCAGCACGGCGAGGTCGTGGCGCAGGGCGAGCAGCTCGCGGTACAGCGAGTACATCGACGTGGGGTCGCCGAGCTGCGTCTCGGCGGCATGCGTTGATGCGTTCGCCGGGAACGGCAGCCACGGCCGGGCCGGCCAGCCGTGGCCGAATTCGTCGTCGCCATCGGCGGTCCACGGAATCGGGGCGCGGCACCCATCCCGGCCATCGGGATCGACGACACGTTCGGGTGGGACGATGGCGTCCTCCAAGCCGAGTTCTTCGCCGGCGTACAGGAACGGCGTCCCGCGCATCGTCAACACCATGACGGCTGCGCCACGTGCCCGGGCCTCGGTGCCGTACCGGGTGCGGTGCCGTGGTTGATCGTGGTTCGAGAGCACGAACGCCGGCCAGCCGGGCTCGGCGAAGTCTGCCTCCATCTTCGACAGGACGTCCTGCATCCGTCCGGCTTCCCACGGCGTGTGGATCGGGCGGAAGTCGAACGACAGGTGCAGCTCCGGCGATCCCCCGTCGATGTCGCCCAGATACGACGCGCTCTCGCCTTCGCGCAGCAGGTACACCTCGCCGACCATCATCGGTTCGTGTTCGTAGCTGTCGAGCAGCAACCGGATCCGTCGGAGCAGTTCGTGGCCGAACGGGCGGTCGGTCGCCAGCAACGGCATCGTCACGAGATGGTCCGGAAGGTCGTCGACATCGGTGCCCTTGCCGATCAGGTTGACGACGTCGGCACGAAATCCGTCGACCCCGCGGTCGAGCCAGTACCGCAGTGACTCATGCATCGCCGCTTCGACGTCGGGGTTCGCCCAGTTGAGGTCGGGTTGTTCGGCGAGGAACACGTGCAGGTACGACTGGTCGGTCGTGTCGTCATGGGTCCAGGCAGGCACACCCTTGAAGAGCGACATCCAATTGGTCGGCGGCGATCCGTCGGGCTGGCGGTCGCGCCAGACGTACCAGTCGCGCTTCGAGTTGTCGAGCGATGACCGCGACTCGACGAACCAGGGGTGGTCGCTGGAGCTGTGATTCGGCACCCAGTCGAGCAACAACCGCATGCCGCGGTCGTGGACCCCGTCGATCAGATCCTCGAAGTCGGCGTCGGTACCGAACACCGGGTCGATACCGCAGTAGTCGGCGACGTCGTAGCCGAAATCACGCATCGGCGAGGTGAAGATCGGCGACAGCCAGAGCGCGTCGACGCCGAGGTCGGCGAGATAGTCGAGCTTGCTGGTGATACCGGCGAGGTCGCCGACGCCATCACCGTTGGAATCGGCGAACGACCGTGGATAGATCTGGTAGACGACCGCGTCGCGCCACCACGGAGTCTGGTCGCTGCTCATGGCGCCCCGACCAAGGGATCGAGATCGCTCGCCGCGAGCTCGCCGGGCCCGATGTTGCGCAGCCAGATCATTCTGTCGAGCTGCTGGCCCTTGTTCCGGGGCTCGATCACACGTGCCCCGGCGTCGCAGAAGGCATCCGAACCGTCCGAGATCGATTCGTCACCGATCGGCCCGCGATGGGTGCCGACTGCGAACTCGAGATCTCCCATCGTCGGGTCGACGTCGTGGAGCGGCAGCCACATCGTGATCGTCCGAACGGCGTCGTCGGACCTCCACAGGTTCATGTACCGATCGAACGCCGCCTGATAGGTCTCCTTGCCCGGCGGCAGCTCGACCTTGCACGCAGTGGGCAACGCACGGTTGACGATCGTCCGGAAGCGGGCCACGTCGGCCTGGTCGAGCAACCTTCGCACCACGACCTGACCGTCGCGCTCGAGGGCCGCCCATTCGGAGCTGAGGTCTCGCACCTGGCGAGTCTCGCGCGAGTTCACGTCGCCGAGACGAACGCGAACCTCGCTTCACGTTGGTCGGGGTGGCCGGCGTCGGCGTCAGACGAATGTGGCGAAGACTTCGAGGGGTTCGCGGTCGGTGGTGAGAGCGTTGATCGGGTCATCGGCGTCGGCGTGGCCGATTGCGACACCGCAGAAGATGCGTTCTTCCTCGGGGGCACCGACGAACTCGGTCACCGCCTGCTCGTACACGGCCCAGGCTTCTTGGGGGCACGTGTCGAGCCCAGCCTCCTGCGCCAGCAGCATGAAGGTCTGCAGGAACATTCCGAGATCCGACCACTGCGGCGGGCCCATGATCCGGTCGACGAAGCAGAAGATGGCGGCCGGCGCACCGAAGAAGTCCATGTTCTTCGCGAACTGGCCGAGACGGCCGGCTTTGTCGTCTCGTTCGATGCCGAGGGTGGCGTACATGTCCTCGCCCACCTTGAACCGCGAGCTGCGATACGGCTCGTGCAGCGGCGATGGATAGATGTCGTACGCGGCAGGCTCGATCGACCTCCCGGAGAGGAACTCGCGAAAGCGCGCCATCGAGTCGCCGTTGACCACGTAGATGCGCCACGGCTGGACGTTGCCACCCGACGGTGCCCGTGACGCGGTGGTGAGCAGTCGGGCGATCACGTCGTCGGAGACGAGGTCGGGCAGGAAGGCCCGGACGGACTTACGGGCGTTGACGGCATCGGTCACGTTCACCGCCGCAGTTTGGCCGCGTGCTCGACGCTCGGTCGAACCGAGTTGGTTCAATGATTGGACTGATTCCGGACGACGTGCCAGAGTAGAGCGATGACCACCACGGCACCACCGCCTGCTCCGCCGACCGAGATCCCGCGCGAGGCCCGTCTGACGCTCGCTGTCGCTTCGCTCGCAGTGCTCGCCGTGTTCCTCGACACGACGGTGTTGTTCGTGGCGTTCCCCGACATCGTCGCCACGTTCGACTCGGTCGCGCCGGCCCAACTCTCGTGGGTGCTCAACGCCTACACGATCGTCTTCGCTGCGCTCCTGGTGCCAGCGGGCAAGTTCGCCGACCGGCTCGGCCACAAACGGGTGTTCCTGTTCGGTTCGACACTGTTCACGGTCGCATCGATGGCCTGCGGTCTCGCACCGTCGGCCGGCATCCTGATTGCGTTCGGCATCGTCCAGGCCATCGGTGCCGCGACGTTGATCCCGTCATCGCTCGCCCTCCTCCTACGGGCATTCCCGCCGGCCAAGGTGCCGTTCGCCGTTGTCATCTGGGGTGCGAGCGGCGCGGTGGCTGGGGCGCTCGGCCCGACACTCGGTGCGCTCCTGGTCGAGGCTGCGAGCTGGCGGTGGGTGTTCTTCATCAACCTGCCGATCGGTCTGTTCACCGTGTTCGCTGGTCGCCGAATCCTCAACGAGTCGAAGGACGACGCGGCGATCCTGCCCGCCCCCGTCGGCGTCGCCCTGATCGCCATCGCCGCTGGTCTCGTGTCGCTCGGGTTGGTACAGAGCGAGTCGTGGGGCTGGGACGACGCCCGAACGATCGGCACGATCATCGGGGGCCTCGTCGTCCTTGGCCTGTTCGTCGCCCACCAACGCTCCACCGCTGCTCCGGCACTCAACATGGAGCTGTTCGCCATCCGCAACTTCTCGTGGGGCAACGGCGCCACATTCGCGTTCGGTACGGCATTCACGGCGATGTTCTTCTCGTCGATCCTGTTCCTCACCCAGGTCTGGGACTACTCGATCCTGCGTGCCGGATTCGGCGTGGCGCCTGGACCCGCCCTCGTCGCAGTCCTCGCGCCGAACATGGGCAACCTCGCCGGGCGCATCGGACAGCGACCGCTGCTGGTCGTCGGTGGCCTGGCGTTCGCGATCGGCGGGCTGTGGCGGCTCGTGTTCCTCGACGGCACACCCAACTACGTCGCCGAGTACCTCCCATCGATGTTGTTCACCGGGATCGGTGTCGCACTGTGCCTGCCGCAGTTGTCGAGCGTGGTGGCGCAGTCGCTGCCGCCCAACCGGCTCGGAGTCGGCGGCGGCTCGAACCAGGCCATCCGACAGTTCGGCGGCACCCTCGGCGTCGCCCTGACGATCGCGTTCGTCGCCACGCCGACATCGCTCGCCGAAGCCCTGTCGAACTTGGATCTCGTGTGGTGGATGCTGATCGTCGGCGGCCTGCTCACCAGCCTCCTGTCGATGCCCTTGATGACGCGTCGGACGGCCCAGTAGCGTGCGCTCGTTGTGAGGAGCCGCCGATGAAGCGCACGTCGCTGGTCCACATGAACTGCTCGATCGCGCAGACGCTCGACGTCGTCGGCGACCCGTGGACCTTGCTCATCGTCCGAGACGCCCTGTTCGGTATCAGCCGGTTCGACGACTTCCGTCGCAGTCTCGACATCCCTCGCGCCACGTTGACATCTCGTCTCGACACCCTCGTCGAGCACGGCGTGATGGAGCGCCGCCAGTACCAGGAACGCCCGGAACGCCACGAGTACGCGCTCACCGAGAAAGGCCGCGACCTCCGGCGCGTGATGGTGTCGATGCTCCAGTGGGGCGACGAATGGTCGGCCCTGCCCGAGCCGCCGGTCACGCTGATCGATGCCGACACAGGCGACGAGATCGAACCGGTCTACGTCGACCGCCGGTCCGGCAAGCCGTTGTCGGAACTGAAGGTCACACGCCGCCTCAACGGCTGAAAACCCGGCTCGGTCAGCGCTGAATCGGGAGGTCGGTGATTGCCGTGAATCCGTTGGTGAATGCATCGACGTCGTCGACCGGATCAGTGAGGGGTGACGCGCAGTCGAATGCGATCGGATCGCGACCCTCGAAAGCTCCGAGCGGCACCTCGACGACCTCCACGAACACCGGCCCGACAGGTCGGCGAGTTGATGCTCGTGCGTGTCGCGGCGCCCGACTCGTAATCGGCGCGACGCTCGCCGATCCACGTGCACCACGATGACGGCACGCATACCAACGCAAGCGAGGAGATCGGCGAGGGTCTACTGACGTTGAAGTCGATCGCGTCGGTCAACGCGCTCGACATCGGCGATGGACTCGTGATGCTCGACACCGGTGGTGCCTTCGACCGCCAGACCGTCCACGACGCCGTACGCGGCTGGCGGCCCGAGGCGCCGGTACGCGCAGCTGTGTGTTCGCACCATCACGTCGACCACGTGCTCGGTACGGCGCTGTTCGACGCCGAAGCAGCCGACAAGGGGTGGGAGCGTCCGGGGGTGTACGCCCCCGAGGAACTGCCTGCCCACTTCCGCCGCTACGAGCAGACGGGCGGCTGGAACACGGTGATCAACCGCCGCAAGGTGCTGCACCCGGGCGACCTGTTCATCTGGGCACTACCGAACGCCGGCAATCCGCAGAAGGTGCAGCGCTACCTGTCCGACTGGGGCACAGCGCTTCGCCAGATGGCAGCGCTGCGACCGGAGATCCTGCTCGCCGGGCACGGCCTGCCGATCTTCGGTGCCGACTGCATCGTGGCCGCACTCACCGATACCGCCGAGTTGCTCGAGTCGGTCGAGAGCCACACGTTGGCGATCATGAACCAGGGCAAGAACCTCGACACGTGCCTTCACGAGGTGACCGTGCCGGCCCATCTCGCCGACAAGCCGGATCTGCAGGCGGTGTACGACCATCCGCAGTTCCTCCCAGAGAACGCCGAGGTCTGGAGCGTGCGTGCCGACGTCTACTCGCCCACTCCGCCCAGCACACGTCGTCGATGGCGCGCAACCTGCTGCGTCATGCTGCGATTGCAAGCGAACAGGGCACACGCGGCCTCGCCGGCGACTACTGAACCCGACTCAACGTTCGTGTTGCATTCGGGGTGACCCGGTCCGGTGCAGCGCAAACGTGGGTTCACGGGTTCCAGGGGGCCGAGTCGGGGTCGACCAGGCGGCGGCCCTCGTCGAGGTCGTCGATACGTTCGATCTCGTCGTCGCTCAGCTCGATGTCGAGTGCCGCGAAGTTCGAGGCGAGGTGTTCCTCGCTGGTGGTCTTCGGGATCGCCGTCACCTGCGGCTTCGACAGCAGCCAGGCAAGGGCGATCGCCGCAGGGTCGGTGTCGTGAGCGTCGGCGATCGACGCGATCGTGTCGTTGTCGATCACGTCGCCGCGGGCGATCGGCGAGTAGGCGGTGAACGCCCAGCCGTGCTCGAGACACCAGGAACGAAGTTCCTCCTGCTGGAGAAACGGGTGACACTCGACCTGCAGCACCTCGATCGGCGCGAAGTCACTCGCCTGACGTAGCTGTTCGACGGTGAAGTTCGAGACGCCGATGTGTCGGGCCATTCCGCTGGCTTGGAGCTGCGCCATCGTCGACAGTGTCGCGCCCACTCGATCCCATTCGCTCGGCCAGTGCAGGTGCAACAGGTCGACGTGGTCCGTGCCGAGCCGATCGAGACTCTCCTCGACCGAAGCGACGAGGTCGCCGGGTTCGTGGTGCTCGTTGCCGATCTTGGTGGTGAGGAACACCTCCGAGCGCGGCACCCCACTGTCACTCAGCCCACGGCCCACCTCGCGCTCGTTGTCGTACATCTGGGCGGTGTCGACGTGACGGAACCCGGTCCCGAGTGCTGCTGCCACCATGCTCCGCGCGTCATCGCCTTCGAGCTGCCAGGTGCCGAGGCCGAGCTTGGGAATCTCGAGGCCGCTCGGCAGCGTCACCGACGGCTGGTCGGCGAATCGCTGCTCGGCATCGACGGTGGGGTGGGCGGAGCCGTCGCCTTCGTCGACGAGAACTGTCGAGGCGGACCTGGTGTGATCGTGTTGCGAAGCCATGTCCGGCCGTACCTCACCGACTGCGCCGACAAACACCCCTGTTGGCCGCGCGCACGGTCCCGTCAACCACGCTCGTGCTGGAGTTCCGGTGGCCCGACCCGCAGGAACTCCGACGCAAAACGGAGCATCGCTACCAGCTGGTGGCGATGTACTGGGTCTCGCAGAACTCGTAGATGCCCTCGCTCGCACCCTCGCGACCGAGGCCCGACTGCTTCATGCCGCCGAACGGGGCTGCTGGGTCAGACACCGCTCCGCGGTTGAGCCCCACCATGCCGGCCTGGATGCGTTCGCTGACGGCGAGACCGCGCCGAAGATCCTGGGTGTACACGTAGGCGCTCAAGCCCATCTCGGTGTCGTTGGCGGCGGCGATCATCGCGTCGGTGTCGTCGAACGTCATCACGGGCGCCACGGGGCCGAAAATCTCGTGACGCATGATCTCGTCGCCAGGCTGGACGTTGCCGAGCACGGTCGGCGGGTAGAAGTGACCGGGGCCATCGACGGCTCCCCCGCCGGTGGCGATCGTCGCGCCGTGGTCGGCGGCGGCCGTGACCAATTCGTTGATCGACTCGACGGCTTTGGCGTTGATCATCGGGCCGCAGGTGACTCCGTCGTCGAACCCGCTGCCGATGCGCACGTCGGCCATTGCCGCGGCGAACATCCGGGTGAACTCGTCGGCCACCTTCTCGTGGACCAGGAAACGGTTCGCTGCGGTGCAGGTCTCGGCCGAGTGACGCATCTTCGCCACCATCGCCCCCTGCACAGCGGCATCGAGATCGGCGTCGTCGAACACGATGAACGGCGCGTTACCCCCGAGCTCCATGACCGTTTTGAGCACCCGATCGGCGGCCCGCTTGAGCAGCACGATGCCAACCTCGGTCGATCCGGTGAACGACACCATGCGCGTGGCCGGATGGTCGACCGCAGCGTCGAACCAGGCCCCCGACGACAGGGTCGGCACGATGTTCACCACGCCGGCGGGCAGTCCCGCCTCGTGGAGGAGTTCGCCGATCCGCAACGCCGTCAACGGCGTCTCGCGTGGCGGCTTGATCACCGCCGCGTTCCCGGCGGCGAGCGCTGGCGCCAGCTTCCGGGTGATCATCGCAGCGGGGAAGTTCCACGGGGTGACGATCACGACCACACCGATGGGAGGATGATGGACGACGATCCGGTTGGTGCCCGCAGGTGCGATCCCCAGCGAACCGTGTATGCGCACCGCCTCCTCGGAGTTCCAGCGGAAGAACTCAGCTGCGTAGGCAATCTCGCCGCGGGCGTCGGCGAGCGGCTTGCCGTGCTCGAGCGTGATCAGCCGCGCGAGTTCCTCGGTGTGGTCGACCATCAGCTGCCACGTACGTCGCAGGATCTCTCCGCGCTCGCGAGGCGGCGTCGCCGCCCATGCGCCCTGCGCTGCAGCTGCCGCCTCGCACGCGGCGGTCGCATCGACGGTGGTCCCCGCAGCAACCGAGGCGACCACCTCCTCGTTCGCCGGGTTCTCGACGTCGAAGCGCTCAGTACCCGAACCGTCTCGCCACTCGCCATTGATCAACAACTGCGTCTGCATACCCACATCATGCACCGTGCCCGTGAACCAACCGCGCAGATGTGGCGTGCTCGCTCATCGTTTCCGCGGGCCGATCGGCTGGAGCGTCAGGCGACGTCGTAGCCGGCGTCGTCGATCGCGGCGCGGATGGCCGAATCGTCGCCACCGGTGACGGTGACCTGCTTGGCGTCGATGTCGACGTCGACGGACACGACATCGGCGACGCCGGTCACCTCACTCTCGATAGCACGCTTGCAGTGGTCGCAGCTGATGTCGGGGACCGAGTACGTCCGGGCGATCTGTTCGGTGGTCATGTAACGAGTTCCTTTTCTTCGAGTCGGACGGGTGGTGCGGTCGCGCTGGCAGAGGGAGTGCGGCGGTAGCCGTCGAATCGTCGCAGACGCAGGCTGTTCGACACGACGAACAGCGACGAGATGCCCATGGCCCCGGCAGCGATCATCGGGTTGAGGATCCCGAACGCCGCGAGCGGGATCGCCGCAGCGTTGTAGGCAAACGCCCAGAACAGGTTGCCCTTGATGGTGGCGAGGGTGCGCCGCGACAGCGCAACGGCATCGGCGACGGCTCGCAGGTCGCCCGACACGATCGTGAGGTCGGACGCCTCGATCGCCACGTCGGTACCGGTGCCGACGGCGATGCCGAGATCGGCCTGGGCCAACGCCGGCGCGTCGTTGATGCCGTCTCCGACCATCGCCACCCGGTGACCCTCGGCCTGCAGTCGCACGATTTCGGCTGCCTTCGCGTCGGGAAGGACCTCGGAGATCACGAAGTCGACGCCCACCGCTGCACCCACCGAGCGGGCAGTTCGGTCGTTGTCGCCGGTGAGTAGCGTCACGGTGAGCCCGAGGTCGTGGAACGCTTCGACCGCTTCGACCGAAGTTGGTTTCACCGTGTCGGCGACCACCAACACCGCTTCGGCGATACCGGCTCGACCCGCGAAGACCGCAGTGTTTCCTGCGCGTTCCGCGGCGGCGCCTGCCCGTTCGACCGATGCCGGCACCGAATCGAACAGCTGGCGTCGACCGACTCGAATCTCGAGACCGTCGACCGTGGCCACCACTCCGATGCCCGGCCGGTTCGTGAATCCTTCGACGGGGCCGGGCAGCGCCCCGCGTGAGGACGCTGCTGCAGCAATCGACTGGGCAATGGGATGCTCGGAGCGCTCCTCGATCGCGCCGGCCAGCCCGAGCAACACCTCGGGTGACGCGTCGGGCGCGATCACGTCGACGAGCGCCATGCGTCCCTCGGTGACCGTGCCGGTCTTGTCGAGCACGATGGTGTCGATTCGACGGGTGTCCTCGAGCACCTCGCCACCCTTGATGATCACACCGAGCTGCGCCGCCCGGCCGGTGCCGACCATGATGCCGAGCGGAGTGGCCAAGCCGAGGGCGCATGGGCAGGCGATGATCAACACGGCAACGGCTGCGGTGAACGCATCGTTCGCATCACCGGCGATCGCCAGCCAGGCGAGCAGCGTGACCGCTGCGATGACGATCGCCGTCGGCACGAATACCGCGGCCACCCGATCGGCGAGTCGCTGGACCTCGGCGCGGCTGCCCTGGGCCTCGTCGACGAGCCGGATGATCTGGGCCAGTGCGGTGTCGGTGCCCACGCGGGTGGCCTCGACGACGAGTGAACCGTTCGCGTTCACGGTGGCGCCGATCACCTCGTCACCGGGCGCCACATCGACCGGCACCGGTTCGCCGGTCACCATCGACGCATCGACGCTGGAGTGTCCGTCGACGACGATGCCATCGGTGGCGATCTTCTCTCCCGGTCGCACCACGAACCGCATGCCGACCGCCAACTGCTCGAGCGGCACCTCGGTGCCGTCTTCCAATCGGGCCGAGCGCACACCGAGATCGGCGAGGGCTCGGATCGCATCGCCGGAACGCCGCTTCGCGCGGATCTCCAACCACTTGCCGATGAGGATCAGCGCGACGATCACCGCGCCGGTCTCGTAGTACACGTGGGCGCCACCGGAGCCGGACATCGACATCGATCCCATGTCGGCCATGCCGGAGGACTCGTCGCCGATACCACCGACGAGCACCACGGTCGACCAGATCCATGCCGACAGCGTCCCCATCGACACCAGGGTGTCCATGGTGGTCGCACCGTGACGCAGGTTCATCCATGCCGCCCTGTGGAAGCCCCAGCCGCACCAGAACACGATCGGCGTGGCGAGCGCGCCGACCACCCACTGCCAGTTCTCGAACTGCAGCGCAGGCACCATCGAGATCGCAACCACCGGAATGCCCAACACGACGGCCACGATCCAGCGGTGGCGGAGGTCGGCCTCACGGCGGCGTTCGGCCGCGTCGTGATCGGCGGTGATCGGAGCGACGTACCCGAGCCGCTCGACGACGGCGCGCATGTCGGACTCGGCGGCACCGTGATGGAGCACCGTTGCGCGCCCATTGGCGAAGTTGACCCTGACCTCGTCGACCCCATCGAGCTTGCCGAGCCCGCGCTGGATCCGATTCGCGCATGCCGCGCACGTCATCCCCTCGATGGCGATGTCAGAGCGCACCGCGTTCGATACCGGGTCTGGGTTCAGTGCGGTCATGCGATCACCTGGCAGCGGTTGGGGTCGGTGCACGTTGCCGGGTCGAGTCGGCTGGCCCGCTCGGCGAGCTCGAGCATCTCGGTGCGAGCCGCCTGGAGCCGTTCGATCTGGGCGTCGATCTCGGCGATGTGACGATCGAGGAACGACCGTGTGTGGGCGCACGTGGCGATGCCGGCGTCCTTCATCGACAGCAGTGTCTCCACCTCGGCGAGCGTGAGACCGGACGCCTGCGCGTGTCGGACGAACCGAAGGCGTTCGACCGCGTCAGCCGAATACTGGCGATAGCCCGCAGGCGTGCGCTCGGGTTCGGCGAGCAGGTCGATCGACTCGTAGTACCTGATCGTCTGAGTCGTGAGTCCGGACAGTTCAGCCAGTGCACCGATGCGCATGCATCACAGGCTATCCGCCAAACCTTGAAGTCGGCTTGAAGGTTTGCTGGCCGTGTCGCGGTCGGCGGAAGGGTACGCGTGGCGAACCGACTCAGCCGCAGTAGCCGAGCGAACAGCGCTCGGAGGGAAGCAGACGCGGTGGCGGCGCGGTGATCGCTCCGAACGTCGGTCGGTAGGCCACGCTTGCGATGCCGTCCCACCGATTGTGCGACAGCCCGAAGAACAGCTGACCCGGCGCGGTCGACGGGATCCAGCTGGCGAAGTAGTTGTTGCACTCGCCGCACTTGACCGGCGGAATCCACTCGGCCACCACGGTGAAGGGTCCGACCGGACGCAACGAGTACTCCACGACGATGCGATCGCCCCACCAGTCGCCGACCTTGGTGATCACCATCCACTGGTTGTCGACGTACTGGAACTGGCTGGCATTGACCATGCGTGACGTGTCGAGGATCGCGACGGCGGCCGCTGGATCGGAGCGCCACCCGTTGGCGGTCCAATAGCTGGGCGCAGCGAGCAACTGCCCCTTCGGAACGCGTGCGACCGTCACACGGTTCGCGCAGCCGAAATCGTGAGCGACCACGGAGATGTACGGGTCGAAGCCGAACTGACGGTGGCACTGCGCGAACAGATATGTCCACGTGCTGTCGGACTGGATCGAGAAGCCGTACAGCGATGACGACGCGTCGGCTGGTCGAGTGTTGGATCGCACGGCGAAGGTAGTGACGTCCACGACTGCGACGGCGGTCGAAGTCGGTTCGGTTCGACTGAGGTAGCCCGGGCCGCGTTCGTTCATCTCGGCGGCGAAGACGTAGAGCAACCCGTCCGCGCCCATCTCCGCCCCGAGCGGCCAGAACCAGCGAACGAAGGGCGTCGTGTCGGCGGCGAACAGCCAGGGCCGGGGATCGGCCGCCGTGCCGCCCATCAACACACGGAAGCATGCGCCGTCCTGCACCATCCCGATGTTGTGCACCAGACGGGTTCCACCCGCCGGGAGGCGTACCTCGGCATCCTGGAAGGTCCACAGCACACGACCATCAGGTAACGGCGTCGCCCGTTGATAGTCGGCACCGATCACGCCGCCAGGTGCGGCTGCGAACAGGCGGTCGAGTTGGTCGGGCGTGGCGGCAGCGAGACAGGCCGGATCGCTCAGCCTCGACGCGACGGTCGCGGCGGGGGCACCGACGATCAGCGCCAATGCCGCACACACCGCGAGCGCGGTGATCACTGCGACTGATCGACGGGCCGATCGCCGGACACGGCCGACCGTCACTGGGTCGTGATCGTCGGGAGGTCGTGCGGCGGGCACGCCCGACATGCTCGCACAACACAGCGACGATGTGACACCAGCAGAGTCATGTCAGGGTCATGTCAGAGTCGACGGATGTCGGGATTGAACGAGCGCGGTCCGCGTCTCGGCACCGAGATGCCCACGGTGTAGAGCAATCGGATGATGCGTTGACGATGCCCCGTCCACGGCGCGAGATGGCGACACATGATCTCGTCGCCGCCCTCATCGGCCGGGAGGCGACGGGCATCGCCGGTGAAGGCGTAGTTGACCATCGTCGGCAGGCCGTAGTCGCGCATCACGACGGTGTCCGGGTCGCCGTGGGTGGCCGTGATCACTGATGTCGCGGTCCACTCACCGAGGCCCGGGAGTACCGAGAGTCGGACACGGGCATCGGCCGGCGCCATCGTGGCGGCATCCTCGAGCCGGTTCGCTCGGCGGGCAGCGAGCAAGATCGCATCGGCGCGACGGCGTTCGACGTTGAACCGGTGGAGGTCGACGTACGACTTCGACGCGACGATCTCCGGCGTCGGCGGCAGTCGGAGATCCAACGGCCCCGGCGCCGGCTCACCCCACCCGTACACGATGCGAGCCCAGCTCTTGACCGCTTCCTCGGTGGTCACGCGTTGGCCGAGCAACACGAGGAGCAGTTCCTGCCAGATCACACCGGCAGCCGGCAGTCTGATGCCGGGATGTCGGCGCGTCCACTCTGCGATCGTCGGGTGCAGTGTCGCGTCGAAACCGTCGACGTCGTCGTGCAGTCCCACCCAGTGAGGAGCCCGATCGACCAGCCAGTCGGCGCCGCTCCCCCACGCCTCGGCCGTCGTCGTGCCGGCACGATCCCAGGTCAACGACATCGTGCCGGGGCCCTCGGGGGTCAAGACCGCCTTTGCGAAGCTGTTCGACATCCAGCGCGTGGTCGGATCGCGCGGGTACACGCCGATCGGCTTCATCGTGGCGCGCAGGTCGATGTCGCCTGTCTGCATGGTTCGGCGCGCAGTGTCGGGCATGTCAGCAGGCCCGCACGAGGACGGCGAGGATCGTTGGCGCTCAGGCGCCGACGAGGGCTCGCCAGTCGGCGGGGTACGCGTCGGCAACCTGTGCCGGCGTCATCCGCAACGTGGCGTCGGACGGCAGGTCGGCGACCGCTCGCGCCTCCATGTAGTGGTGGCCGACGAGTCGCAGACCCTCGAACATCGTGCCGCGCAACACGACCAGCTCGGTCGGCGGGTTCGGGTCGTAGAACCCCCAGATCGTGAATGCGATCGTGAGGTCGTGCACCACAGGGGCCCGCGAGAAGATCGATGCGCGACGGAGAGCGACACCGAGACACCCGCGGATCGCGTCGTCGATGTTTTCACCGGGCTGCAGCTCCACCTTCGAACGAAGTTGGGCAGCGATGCGCAGCGCGAATCCTTGGTCGGGGCCCTGATCTCCGAGGCGCGGGCCCTCCGGCTGGTAGCCCTCGATGTCGCCGGGTCGATCAGGCGACCACGCGTCGGGAACGTGATCGGGCGACTCGTAGTAGCGCGGGCGATCGGTGGGAGGAACCGGGCTGAATCGAGGGGCGGCCATCGCTGTTCTTTCTATCAGTCGTGGTTCGGTCAGCAGTCAGGCCGGTGAGCTGCCGTCACGCAGCGAGCGGTGCAGCAGGCCGTACACGAGACTGTCCTCGAGCGCATGCCACGACGCCTCGATGATGTTCGGACTCACGCCGATGGTCGTCCAGTCGCGCGTACCGTCGGTGGCCGACAGCAGCACCCGTGTGGTCGAGCCCGTTGCGCTGGCACCGTCGAGGATGCGCACCTTGTAGTCGGTGAGATGGATGTCGGCGAGCTCGGGCAGCATCGTGCCCACCGCCTTGCGCAGCGCGGTGTCGATGGCGTTGACCGGACCGTTGCCCTCGGCGATCCACACGCGACGTTCGGCGTCGTCGCCCTCGCCGACCCACACTTTCACCGTCGCCTCGGTCGAGAAGTCGCCGCCCGGCAGTTCGTCGGTGATCACCCGCATCGACTCGACGCGGAAGAACTCGGGCACCTGACCGGCAGCGCGTCGCATCAGCAATTCGAGCGACGCATCCGCCGCCTCGAAGTGATAGCCCTCGTGCTCGAGGCGCTTCAGGTCGTCGACCACCTCGTTGATCGCTGCGCCATCGAGCTCGATCCCGATCTCGTCGGCTTTCATCTGGATCGTCGCCCGACCGGCCATCTCCGACACGACGAAGCGAGTGCCGTTGCCGACGAGTTCGGGATTGACGTGTTCGTACGCGTCCTTCGCCCGCACGATCGCCGACACGTGCAGACCGGCCTTGTGGGCGAAGGCTGATGAACCGACGTACGGGGCCTGCGGGTTGACGGCCCGGTTGAGCGTCTCGGCCACGTGATGACTGACCGCCGTGAGCCGTTCGATGCGGCCGTCGGGCAGGCAGGTGTAGCCGAGCTTGAGCTGCAGGTTCGGGATCACGGTGGTGAGGTTCGTGTTGCCGGTCCGCTCACCGAGGCCATTGAGAGTTCCCTGCACGTGTCCGGCTCCGGCTTCGACTGCCGCCATCGAGTTGGCGACCGCACAACCGGTGTCGTCGTGACAGTGGATGCCGATGATGACGTCGTTGCCCACGTGGCTGTGCACCGCGCCCACGATCGCCTCCACCTCGTGCGGCAGCGACCCGCCGTTCGTGTCGCACAGCACCACGTGCGTGGCTCCCTTCAGCACGGCGGCCTCGAGCGCCCGGTACGAGAACTCGGGGTTCGCCTTGAAGCCGTCGAAGAAGTGCTCCATGTCGACGAG
>JBBQEU010000066.1:0-18267 GCA_038321235.1 Acidimicrobiales bacterium
CCGTGATCGCCGGGTTCCGGGCCACAGCGGGGAGGATCCCGAGTCCGACCGTCAACCGTTCGGTCCGTGCGAGTGCCGTCGCCGCGAGGCTGATGCCGGCGGTGTAGAAACAGTCCTCGATCACCCAGAGTTGGTCGACGCCGGCAGCCTCCAGGGCCTCGGCAACCTCCACGACGAACGGCGCAGGCAGCGACCGGTCGAAACACATCCCCACCTGCATGACGCGAACCGTACTCGCCCACCGTCAGCTGAAATTGCACGCGAACGTGGCGGTGACCGTCACGATCGGGGGCAATTTCGGCGAGATTCGGTTGTCAGGATGCGTGTTCGCACCAGTGGGCGTAGCGGGGATCCTTGCCGCGGATGGCTTCGTGATAGGTCTCGGCGATCGCGCTGGTCATCGGACCAGGGCACGGGATGTTGCGGTCGTCGACGGAGTTGATCGAGCTGACTTCGGCGGCGGTGCCGCACACGAACGCTTCTTCGGCGATGTAGAGATCGCTGCGTGCGAGATTGTCGACGACGACCTCGAAGCCGAGATCGGCGGCGATGGTCGACACCGAGTTCTGCGTGATGCCCTCGAGCGCACCGGCCGACAGCGGCGGCGTGAGCAGCTTGCCGTGGCGGGCGACGAAGATGTTCTCGCCGGTGCACTCGGCGACGAGGCCGTTCGGGGCGAGCATGATCGCCTCGTCGTAGCCGGCCTTGAGCGCCTCGACCTTGGCCAGCGACGAGTTCACGTAGTTGCCGGTGGTCTTCGACGCAGGCGGCATCGTGTTGTGGTCGTGGCGGGTCCACGATGAGATCTTCATCCGCACGCCCTTCTCGACCGCGTCGTCGCCGAGATACGCACCCCACGGCCAGCAGGCGATCGACACGTCGACCGTACACGGCAGGGTGTTGAGGCCCATCTCGCCGTAGCCGTAGTAGGCGATCGGGCGGATGTAGCACGAGTCGAGGCCGGTCGACGCGACGGTCTCCTTCGTCGCAGTCACCAGCTCGTCGACGGTGTACGGGATCTCCATTCCCATGATCTGCGCAGAGCTGAACAGGCGCCTGATGTGGTCGGTGAGGCGGAACACGGCGGGACCGTCGGCGGTTTCGTAGGCGCGGATGCCCTCGAACACGCCGGTGCCGTAGTGCAGCGTGTGGGTGAGCACGTGGACCTGGGCCTTGTCCCAGTCGACGAGCTCGCCGTTCATCCAGATCTTCGGGGTCGATGTGATGGGCATGTCGTCAGTTTCCCACGCGAGCGGCGATGATGTCACCGACGTCGGTGGTGCTGCCGGTGACAGGATCAGCGCACGCGGCCCGGATCCGATCGGCGGCATCGTCCTCGCCGAGGAAGTCGAGCATCAGCGCGGCGCTCAGGATGGCCGCGACGGGATTGGCCTTGTTCTGTCCGACGATGTCGGGGGCCGAACCGTGGACCGGCTCGAACATCGAGGGGCCGGTGCGCGCCGGGTTGAGGTTCGCCGACGAGGCGAGGCCGATGCCACCCGACACTGCGCCGCCCAGGTCGGTGAGGATGTCGCCGAACAAATTGTCGGTGACGATGACATCGTAGCGATGAGGGTCCTGCACGAAGAAGATGCAGGCGGCGTCGACGTGGTTGTACGCGGTCGTGACCTCGAGGAACTCGGCGGCGACCTCGTTGAAGGTGCGCTCCCACAAGCTGCCGGCAAAGGTGAGCACGTTGGTCTTGTGCACGAGCGTGAGGTGCTTGCGGGGCCGGGTGGCCGCCAGCTCGAATGCGTAGCGGATGCACCGCTCGACGCCGAGCCTCGTGTTGACCGAGCCCTGCGTCGCGACTTCGTTCGGCGTGCCGACGCGGAGTGCGCCACCCTCGCCGACGTACGGGCCCTCGGTGTTCTCGCGGATGACCACGAAGTCGTGCGGCGTGTCGCCACCGGGCACCGTGCCGAGGAACGGCCGCTGGTTGATGTACAGATCGAGGTCGAATCGCATCTTCAGCAACAGACCTCGCTCGATCACGCCCGGCGGGACCTCGGGAGTTCCGACGGCGCCGAGCAGGATGCAGTCGAACGTTCGCAACTCGTCGAGCGTGGCGTCGGAGAGAATTTCGCCGTCGCGCAGGTATCGCTGCCCCCCGAGATCGAACTCGGTGGTGGCGATGTCGACACCGGCGGCACGAACGACCTTGATGGCCTCGGCCGTCACGTCGGGTCCGATCCCGTCCCCACCGATCACTGCGATGTTGTGCGTCATGAGCAGCGAGCCTAGAGGTGAGCGGAGGCGAGCTCACGGGGTGGCCTGTAGCCTCCGATGACCATGGCAGCAATGCAGTTGTCCGCATCGGCGTACGGGCGCCTCAAGGCCGAGTTCGACGATCTGACCACGCGGGGTCGCATCGACGTCGCCAACAAGATCGAACGCGCCCGCGAGGAAGGCGATCTCAAGGAGAACGCCGGCTACCACGCCGCCAAGGACGAGCAGGGTCACATGGAGGGTCGCATCCGACAGCTCGAGCACCTGCTGGAGAACGCCGAGATCGTCGACGGCTCGATGGTCTACACCGTCGTGTACGAGGGCGACGACGAAGACGACGCCGAGCGCTACCTGATCGGCAACATGGAAGAGCAGATCGACGGCGCCGACGTCATCACCGCATCATCGCCGCTCGGCCATGCACTCGACGGCGCCGAAGTCGGCGCGACCATCACCTACGAGGCGCCCAACGGCGCGCTCACCGTGACGGTGCTCCGTGTCGAACAGCTCTGAGGTCGCTGCGCCCGCCGACATCGGCCGCCACGAACTCGACATCTTCTCGCCATTGCTGCCGCCGGCACGGTTCGTCGAGCTTCCCGATCGCGGCACTGTCATGGTCCGCGACTTCGGTGCTGCTCCAGGTGCACCCACGATCGTGCTGCTCCACGGCTGGACCGCCACTGCTGACCTCAACTGGTTCCGTTGCTACGGCGCTCTCGGCGAGCGGTACCGCGTGATCGCGTTCGACCATCGCGGACACGGCACCGGACTTCGTTCCAAGAAACCGTTCCGTCTCGAGGACTGCGCCGACGATGCCGTCGACATCGCCGCGGCGCTCGGCGTCGGGGAGTTCATACCGGTCGGTTACTCGATGGGCGGTCCTGTCGCCCAGCTCGTGTGGCGTCGCCACCCCGAACACGTGAGCGGTCTCGTGCTGTGCGCGACCGCGCCGTACTTCGCCGGACGCCGGGAGAAGCGACTTGGAACCGTGGGCTTCACCGGTCTCGCCGCGGTTGCCCGGCTCGCACCGGACCAGGCGAAGACGTGGCTCGTCGAGCAGCTCTACCTGCAACGGCGCACCGAGAAGTGGGGCCCATGGGCGATGCGCGAGACCGCCGACCACGACTGGCGGGCCGTGTTGGAAGCCGGCAAGGCAATCGGCAGGTTCTCCTCCACCGACTGGATCGGCGAGGTCGACGTGCCGGCGTCGTCGGTACTCACGATGCGCGACCAGGTGGTGCCACTGCGCCGGCAGGTGAAGCTGTTCGAGCAGATCCCCGACTGCGAGGCGTTCCGCGTCGACGGGATGCACGACGCCGTCGTGGCGAACGCCGACCGGTTCACCCCCACCTTGATCCGAGCCATCGAGTCTGTGCGTCGGCGCTCATGAGGGCTCGCTCGCTCCTCATCGGAGCCCTGGCGCTGGGCGGCGCCACAGCCGCCCTTGCTGCATGGCGACGATCTGATCGCTCGCCCAGGAGCCGTGGTGGCACCATGCACCGTTCGCGCCTGCGACGCAACGGTCAGCTCGCCAGGATGGGTGCGCGGGTCGGCACCACGTACGCGACCACGGCGGCGCGTAAGACGTTCGCGTCCGCCGAACGACGAGAAGAACTCGACCGCCACCGAGAGCTCCGTTCTGCCCAGCAGGTCGCAGAGGAACTCGGCCACATGAAGGGCGCCCTGATGAAGCTCGGCCAGATGGCCAGCTATCTCGACGATGGGCTCCCCGAACCGCTGCGGCTTGCCTTGTCCCAGCTGCAGGCGGACGCCCCGCCGATGTCGGTGGAACTCGCACTCGAAACGGTCGAGCGCGAGCTGGGTCGGCCCGTCGGCGAGGTCTTCGTCGAGTTCGATCCGAATCCGATCGCAGCGGCCTCGATCGGCCAGGTCCACCGAGCGCTGCTGCGCGATCCCGTGACGGGCATCGAGCGCGCCGTTGCCGTCAAGGTCCAGTACCCGGGTGTCGGCGAAGCGATCGTGGCCGACCTGAAGAACGCCGACCTACTCGGCAGCCTGCTCCGCCAGGGCTTCGGGGGGCTCGATCCGGCAGAAATGGTCGACGAGATCAAGCTGCGCATCGCCGAAGAGATCGACTACGAACTCGAAGCACGCAATCAGCAGGTGTTCGCGGACTACTACCGAGATCATCCGTTCATCCGGATTCCCGAGGTCGTTCCCGAGCTGAGCACTGCTCGCGTCCTCACCACCGAGTTGGCCGAGGGGTTCGGGTGGGCTGAACTGCAGCGCCGACCCCAGGCCGACCGTGATCGCGCCGGTGAGGTGATCTTCCGGTTCGTGTTCCGCAGCCTCTACCGGATGGGAGCGTTCAATGGCGATCCACACCCGGGCAATTACCTCTTCCACGACGACGGGACGGTGACCTTCCTCGACTTCGGGCTGGTCAAGCACTTCAGCGGCGACGAGATGCACACGTTCGCGTCGATGGTGAAGGCGGCAGCAGTCGATCACGATCACCCCGAATTCCGCCGGATCGTCGAGGGTGCCGGCATGCTGCAGCCGGGTGCGCCGGTGGCGACCGACGCGGTCGGCGAGTACTTCTCGCTCTTCTATTCCACGGTGCGCACCGACACCGAGATGACCTGGACACGTGATTACGCGAATTCGATCGTGCGGCACACGTTCGACCGGACGAGCCCGATCAGCCAGTACGCCACGGTTCCTCGTGCGTTCGTGTTCATCCAGCGGATCAACTTGGGCCTGTACGCCCTGCTGGGCGAACTCCATGCCAGCGGCAACTACCGGCGGATCGCCTCCGAGCTGTGGCCGTTCGTCGACGGGCCACCGTCGACCGAGCTGGGCCACGCCGAAGCGGCCTGGCTCGCCTCTCGTCGCTGACCTCCGAGAGCCACGATCCGATTGTTCGGAGTTGGGTGAGAGCTCGGCGGTTGACGTGGCCCCGTCGGACTTCGCAAGTAGCGTCGTCTCAATGCGCCGGACCTTCCCCCTGCTCGTGACCGCCACACTGCTGTTCGCTGCGTGCGGCAGCGATGACGACAACGCCAGCGACACCTCGACGAACGAGACGACCGCAAGCGACGACACCGCCGCCGAGTCGTCCGACACCACGGGCGAGTCGTCCGACACCTCCGACAGCGGTTCTGTCGCTCCGCCACCGACCAACCCCGACAAGCCCGAGGTCGAGATCCCCGACGAGATCCCGACCGAACTCGTGGTGACGGTGCTCGAAGAAGGCACCGGACCGGAGGCCGAGGCCGGCGACACGGTGATCGTCGACTATGTCGGTGTGCGAACACGTGACGGCGTCGAGTTCGACAACAGCTTTGACCGCTTCGAGCCCTTCCCTGTGGTGTTGGGTGAGGGCGGCGTGATCCCCGGGTGGGACCAGGGCCTCGTCGGCGCGCAAAACGGCGCCCGTCTCCGCCTCGACATCCCGAGCGATCTCGCATATGGCGCCGAGGCCCGCGGCGACATCATCGGCGAGAACGAAGCACTGACCTTCCTGATCGACGTGCGCGCCGTGATCGAGCCGCCGGATGCGGCGAATGCGCCCACCGAACCTGGCGTGCCGCCGTCGGAGGGCGCGACCGAGACCACCACCACCGACCTGGTCGAAGGCGACGGAACCGAGCTCGAGGCGGGCCAGACCGCCGTCATCAACTACGTGTTGTTCCGTGGAGACAACCAGATCTCTCTCGAGAGCAGCTGGGAGTCGGCCCCGGTGCCCGTACCGACCGCTGAGGGCGGGTTCCCCGGGTTCGTCAAGGGCCTGCCGGGCATGAAGGTCGGTGGCCGCCGGGCCATCGTCATCCCGCCGGCCGATGCATTCGGACCCGAAGGCAATCCCCAACTCGGGCTCCCCGCCGGCAGCGACCTCGTCATCGTCGTCGATCTGCTCGGCGTCTACGGCCAGCCCGAGGGCTGACGCTCTCGATCCGCACTCAGTCGGGAACCCAGCCGCTCGGCTGGCGATACTGCTCGCCGGTCTTGCAACCGCCCGACTGGCGAAGCACAGGGTACGGGTTCACTCCGCGGCCGCCGTTCGGGTGGATCTCGAAGTGGAGGTGGGGGGACGCCGAGTTGCCGGTGTTGCCCATGAAGCCGATGATCTCGCCGGCGTCGACGCGCGAGCCGACCGACAGGCCCGGCGCGAAGTCGGCGAGGTGAGCGTAGAAGTAGTACGTGCCAGAGCCGTCGGCGGCGGTGAGCCACCAGGCGTTCCCGGAACGCCGGCCGGGTTGGTCCCACGAGCGACGGGTGAGGGTGCCGTCGACGACGGCGTACACGTAACTGTTGGGTGCGGCGAAGAGATCGGTGCCTTCGTGACGGCGCCCCGCCCCTCGGGGATCGCCCCAGTCGTCGCTGAACCAGCACGGCCCGCGCATCGGGAGCGCCTCGATTCCCGACGTCCACACGGACGATGCCGACGCTGACGCCGACGAGTTGGAGGTCGACGAGTTCGACGACGACAGCGACGAACCGGGTGGGAGACACACCGTATTTCCCGGATGGATCACGCGTTCGTCCGAGGCGTCGTTCGTCGCCAACAACCTCGACATGGAGACACCGGCGCGTGTGGCGATCTCCCACCAGGTGTCGCCCGACTCGACCGTGTAGGTCGGCGAATTCGAAGGAGAACACGATGACGACGGCGTCGCCCCAACGGGGAGGCACACCACGTCGCCGGAATACAGGACATCATCCGCCGACGCATCGTTCACCTCGAGCAACGAACGCATGCCGACCCGCGCCGCCCGTGCGATGGCAAACCAGGAGTCGCCGTCAGAGACGAGGTGGCTGGCGAGCCCGGATCCCGAACACGTCGATGTCGTCCGGCCGATCGGGGCAGCGGTGACCGACGACGGGATCACCAGGGCCGAGGCTGCGACCGTGGCGGCGAGCACGATGGACACCCGGAGTGCGGTGCGGACGGTTGTCATGTCGAGTTCCTCACTCCGCCCAGCGAGAACCGTAGCGCAACCTCGCCCGCCGTGCACATCGCCCCACCCTGAGTGGTGTTCGCCGCCGGTGTGAGACGAGCGGCGCGGCGGTGGGTCAGAGCGTTTGCAGGTCGAGGCCGATGTCGAGCACGCGGGCGGAATGCGTGAGTTCCCCGACCGCGATGTAGTCGACACCGGTCTCGGCAACCGTCCGCGCCGATTCGAGCGTCAGGCCCCCACTCGCCTCGATCCGTACCGCAGGGTTCATCTCGTCGCGAATGGCGACGGCTTCACGCATCGCGTCGGGGGTGAAGTTGTCGATCAGCACCTCGTCGGCGCCAGCGGAGATCGCCTCGCGCAGACCGGAGAGGGAATCGACCTCGATCTCCACCGGGATGGTCGAGGCGAGTTCGCGCACCCGACGGAACGCCTCGGTGACGCCACCGGCGGCGGCGACGTGGTTGTCCTTCACGAGCGCCATGTCGGACAACCCCATCCGATGGTTGGTGCCGCCGCCGCAGCGCACCGCGTACTTCTCGAGTGCACGGAGTCCCGGCGTGGTCTTGCGGGTATCGCGCACCACCGCAGACGTCCCACCGAGTGCGTCGGCCCAGCGGCGGGTGGCGGTCGCCACTCCCGACAGATGGCACAGCAGATTGAGCGCCGTTCGTTCGGCGGTCAGCAAGAGCAGGGTCGGCGCGGTGACCTCCGCGACCGTCGTTCCTGTCGTGACGGTCGTCCCGTCGGGCACGACCGTGCGGAACTCGCTGGCCTCGTCACCGCAGACCGTTTCGATCACCGCGGCCACGACCGCGATCCCCGCGATCACACCGTTGCCGCGCGCTCCGAACGTTGCTGTGCTCCGGTGATCGGCGGGAATGGTCGCCATCGAGGTCACGTCGACGCCTCCCATGAGATCCTCGGTCACCGCGCTCCGCACGATGCCGGCAACGGCGTCGGGGTCGAGGCCACCGTCGATCAGTGCCCGTCGGGTCGTTTCCGACAGCGGGTGGAACACGAACATGGCGGCGAGTGTACGGCTGACCTGTTACTCGTGGTGTCTGACACCACGAGTAACAGGTCACGCCGTGATGGTGATGGTGTCGCCGGGTGAGATCGAGCCGCCGGTGAGCACCGATGCGTACCAGCGGGCCCAACCGGGCCGTTCGACGTGGTCGATGCGGTTCCAGTGGCGCTCGGTGAAGCAGTCGCCGATCTTGTGACAGGGCGCCGCCGGGCCGCTGGTGCGGAGCACGACGTCACCGCTCGTGCCGGCGATCGTGATCGCCAGCCCGCCACGCATCCGCTCCCAGTCGATGCCGGAGATCGTGACGTTCTCGCCCGTGCCGCCGGCATCGATCGGATGCCCTTCGCTACGAAGCACCGAGAGGAGATCGCTGCTGTAGAGGCAGATCGCCTGCCAGGGGCGGCCGTGGTTCCTGCGGTTTCCCTGCACGTCACCGACCACACCGTCTGGTCCGATCTCGGCGAACGGGATCGACACCTTCGGCACGCCGCCACCAGAGGCCTGCAACGACTCGATGCGCCCGACCATCGGTTCGAACTGGTGCGTTGTCCGGCGGGCGGCGGCCAGGTCGTGGAGGCGGTGCATCACCGCGTGCGCCGACGCGACCGAGTCGCCATCGAGCACAACGGGCGTGGCGGCGACGTCGGTGACGAACGCGGCGTCGGCAGCTTCGAGGACGTAGCCGACCAAGTCGTCGGTGTGAGCCAGCGTGCGTTCGATGTCGTCGTCGCTCCAGCGAGCCCCATCGAATCCGCACTCGGTGCACGTCAGGCGCTCGTCAGGGGACATCAGGGTCATGGTCGGTCCTCCACGGAGATGGTGCCGGTCGAGTCGAGGGTGACGTCGAGGTGACGGACCCACTCGGGACGAGGGTCCGGGTGATCGGATCGGCGATGGCAGCCGCGGCTCTCGGTGCGCTCCGCCGCGGCCGCCACCATCGCCGTGGCGACGGTGAGGATGTTGGTGGCCTCCCAGGTGCGGCGCGAGGGCTCGACGCGGGATGGAGCATCATCGTCGATGTCCTCGTGCACGACGACCGTCGGCTTCGCCGAGCGCATGCTTCGAGCGATCGAGCCGAGCGCACCCGCCGCTGACGACAACGACAGTTCATCGCGCACGACGCCGACGTGGCGGGACATCACCGCTCGAACTTCCCGCAGGCGGGCGGAGTCGAGGAGTTCGTGATCGAGCGGGTCGTCGACGTCGACGTCGATCGGCACACGGTGCGGCAGCTCCCAGGCGAGGTCGCGACCCACCCACGTGCCCGACACGATCGACTCGGTCAGGCTGTTGGACGCCAGACGGTTCGCGCCGTGCACGCCCGTTGCCGACACCTCGCCGACGGCGTAGAGGCCGCGCAGCGCGGTGCTCCCGTCGAGCCCGGCCCGAATGCCACCACAGGCATAGTGCGCTGCCGGCGCCACAGGGATCCGATCGACGGCGGGATCGAGCCCGATCTCACGACACGCCTCGGTGATCGACGGGAACCGCTCGTAGAAGCGCTCGCCCATGTGGGTGGCGTCGAGGTAGACGTGGTCGTCGACACCGCCTGGAGCCTCGGCCATCCGCCGGCTGATGGCGGCCGCGACGACGTCGCGTGGCGCCAGATCTTCGAGGGGATGAACCCCCGTCATCACCCGTTCACCGGCCGCGTCGAACAGGATCGCTCCCTCACCGCGCACTGCTTCGGATACCAACGCCTGTTGGCCGAGGGCGTCTGGACCTCGCCACATCACGGTCGGATGGAACTGCACGAACTCGACGTCCGTGACCGCCAACCCGGCCCGCAACGCCATGGCGACGCCGTCGCCGGTCACAGCCGGCGGGTTGGACGTGGACGCGAACACCTGGCCGTAACCACCCGAGGCGATCACCACCGCCCGGGCGGTGACCACACCGACCGACACGAGGATGCCGTGCTCGTCGGTCTTGCCGATGCGGACGCCAACCGCCTGACGCTGGCCGTCTGCGGCGGTGCCGATCACGAGATCCAGCGCGAACGCGTGACCCATCACCTCGACGCCCGCACCGATCGCCGACTCGTCGAGTGTGCGCTGCACCTCGGCGCCCGACCGGTCGCCGCCGGAATGCACGATGCGGTTGTGACTGTGGCCGCCCTCTCGGGTGAGCGCGATGTCGGTGCCACCCTGCTCGGGGTCGAAGGCGGCGCCGAGTCTCATCAGGTAACGGATCGACTTCGGTGCTGCTTCGACCAATTCCCGCACGACGGCCTCGTCGCAGAGCCCGGCGCCGGCCTCGAGGGTGTCGCGGACGTGGTCGTCGATCGTGTCGCTCGGATCGAGCACGCCGGCCAGACCTCCCTGGGCCCATTGCGTCGACCCGGCCGACAGGATGTCCTTGGTGACCACCAGCACGCTCCGCACCGGCCGTGCGGCCAGTGCCGCCGACAGTCCCGCTGCACCCGACCCCAGCACCACGACATCGACGTCTCGCTCCCACGTGGCCGGCGGCGCCGCCAGTCGCCTCGGCACACTCATCGTGATCTCCCGTGTCCGAGGCAGGCGGAACCAGGGTGGGGTCGTCGAGCGGAGGTCACGTCACTCGCCGGTGGAGGACGGCGTGCCGATGGCGATCATGCGCTCGACGGAGCGCCGGGCACGGTCGGCGACGTCTCGGTCGACGAACACCTCGTCGGTGCCGTCGCGCAGCGAGCGCAGGAGTTTCGCCGGGGTGATCATCTTCATGTACTTGCACACAGCGGCACGGTTGACCGGCACGAATTCGGTGACCGAGTTGACCTTCTCGAGCTGGTGGATCATCCCGGTCTCGGTGGCCACGAGCACCTTGGCCGCAGTGGTCTCGCGGGCGGCGTCGACCATGCCGCCGGTGGACAGGATCCTGGTGCTGGTCTCCGGCACCACGCCGGCCGATACGAGATACAGCGCGCTGGTCGCGCATCCGCACTCAGGGTGCACGAACAGCTCGGCATCGGGTTCGGCGGCCACCTGCGCCTTCAGGTCGGCGCCGTTGATGCCGGCGTGCACGTGGCACTCACCCAACCAGATGTGCATGTTGTCGCGCCCCGTCATCCGCTGGACATGAGCACCGAGGAACTGATCGGGCAGGAACAGGATCTCGGTGTCGCGCGGGATCGACTCGACGACCTCGACCGCGTTCGACGACGTGCAGCAGATGTCGGTCTCGGCCTTGACCTCGGCGGTGGTGTTGACGTAGCTGACGACCACGGCGCCCGGGTACTCGGCCTTCCACGCGCGCAGCTGCTCGCCGTTGATCGTCTCCGCGAGGCTGCAGCCGGCTGCTGCGTCTGGGATCAGCACGGTCTTGTCGTACGCGAGGATCTTGGCCGACTCGGCCATGAAGTGCACACCACAGAACACGATCGTCGATGCGTCGACCTCGGCCGCCACCCGAGACAGCCCGAGCGAGTCACCGACGTAGTGGGCGATGTCCTGGATTTCGGGCACCTGGTAGTTGTGGGCGAGGATCACCGCGTCGCGTTCCTCAGCGAGCGCCAGCACCTGTTCGCGCCAGTCGCTCGGCAACACCTCGACATTCACGGCCGTATCGGTCACCCCTGCAGCGTAGGCGGCTCGGCTTCGGCTGCGACCAGTGGTTGTCCGGCGGCTTGACTGAAGCGATGTCGCGCATCTCGCCGTACGCCGCTGCTGCACTGTTCACTTCGGCTGGGGTGATGCACTTCGCCAAGCCCGACTTCTTCGAGGCGATCGTGCCGGACTGGTTCCGGAACGCCAGGCTCGCCAACCAGCTGAGTGGTGCCGCCGAGATCGCACTGGGTGTCGGCATGCTGGTGCCGACAGCCCGTCGGGCGTCCGCGCTGGGACTGCTTGCACTGACGGTCGCGGTGTTCCCGGCGAATGTCGACATGGCGGTGAACAGCGTCGAGGTCACGGCCGTCGATGGGACGATGACACGCAGTGTCGGCACCGCGACGGGCTTGCAGAACTGGATCCGGCTGCCGATGCAGGCGCCGTTGATCTGGTGGCTGTGGCGCGAGGCCCGCGCCGCTGTCTGAGCCCCGTCGCTCGTTCTACGGTGACGGAATGGAAACGATCGTGGTTCGCAAGGCCGCCGCCGCGGGCCACGACGAAGGCACTGGTGTCGGCGTCGAAAGTGGGTCGTTCACGGCCACGGTGGAGATCGCACCAGTTCTCGCCGGGTTGGGGGCGTCGATCGACTACCTCGCCACGGCAGCCGACGGCACCGAGCTCCGCGCCGAGCACACGGTGCTCGCGTTCGACACGTGGTCAGGCGCAGCGGAACTCGCCGAACAGACACGCGCTGCGCTGACGGCACGATGAGATCGCCACTCAGCAGGGTTCAGGCGACGCGGCGGTGCGGCAGGAAAGCACCACGGCGACCTCGACGGTGTCGAACACCGCGGAACCTCCACCTCGAAGGTTTCGGTCATCGGCCGTGTATCAGCCGACACCGCGCCGCAACGGATCGTCAAACATCGCGTCAGCGGAATTCTTGTCTGGAATGCCACGGCAATTGCTGGCGTGTTCACGCGTCCTGCGGACAGTCTGGCTACGTTGCGGACAGTCCGGCAAGACCGTGTTCTCTCGCCGTGCCGGGACGTCCACCAGCGTCGCTGGACGTCCCGGCTCACCCAACCGCACCGCTGCCGACCGGCCTGCTGGTCTCGGCGCGAGCGGAGGGAGCCTGCGAGCCGAGGTGGCACCGCTCGCCACCTCGGCCCGGCTCGGCAGCACGACGAGCCGACGTCGAGTCACCGGGGTGCGGAGATCAGGATCTTGCATTCCAACGTGGTCGGATCGTCAGGAGCAAACGATCGCTGTTCGCACGCAGGAGCGTCGAGGAGGTCGGCTCTACCGGTCGGAGCAACATCCTCCAAGCACCTCACCCCGCGATTTGCGCTGAACCCCGGGGTGTCACCCCGCGAGCGGGAACGTCACATCGAGGCGCACCCTGACATCGAGCGAGTCATCGTGGAGAGCCTCCTGAGAGATGAGGTGTGCGACGGGAACAGAGAGAACGGGTGGGATGGCCGGGGCTCGACCGCAGCGGGCTGTGGGTGCGGGAGCGGGCGAGACGGGCGAGACGGGCGTCGGCCGGGGACGACCGGCGGGCAGCACGTCGGCGCAGCAGCTGATGAAGCCGGTCGGCTACGAGCACGACGACGGCGCCGCCGTGGAACCCGACGGTGATCTTCATGATGAGTTGCACGGTTCGGGACTGTCCACGGACACGGCATTCAGTCGACCGCCAGGGATGAGTTCCGAGACGCCGGACGACCTCACGGATCGGAGTGCCGGTCGGTGGGCCCGTTGGTGGTGACGTGCCGAATGCCAACTCACACACGCCCCGACGCACCACTCCCTCAGCCCCGGTCTGCGGCCACCAGCTTCTCGATACCTGAACAAACAAAGTCCTTCAGTTCCCCAGCGGAGTGCCGAAGGGATCTCGAAGGCAACTTCGCACCGTCGCAAACGTCACAGCAAATGAGATCCATCACCCCTTCGGTGAAACATCACCGGAGTCCGTTCAACTCAGAAGGGGAGTCCAGACCATGCGCACTTCCAAGGTCCCGTCCGACCACTACCGGGACCAGAACACGGCATTGTTCGCCGCACGAACGGACCTCCTCGACGAGTTACAGAGCTACGACCAGGACAGCGCCGGATCGCGACGCCGGGTCAGGATGTTGCGCCAGCAGATCGACGACGTCACCTCCGAGATCGTGTCGTCGAACATGGGACTCGTTCGCTCGTACACCCGCCGCTTCGGTGCCGCCGCATCGACACACGACCGTGCCGACTTCGAATCGGCCGGCCTGCTCGGGCTGATGCGTGCCATCGACAGCTTCGACCCCGAGTCGGGTTCGTTCGGTCACTGGGCGTTCAAGCCGATCCAACGCGAAGTGCTGCGAGCCGTGCGCGATTGCGACCATCCCAACCTGAACCGCAGCGACTTCGAGAAGCGTCCGCTGATCCTGTCGACGTTCCGCAAGCTGCAACAGATCGACGAGGCGTACACGCCGTCGCACGAGGAAGTCGCAGCTGCCGCTGGCGTCACGCTGGCGCAGACCAAGCGGGTGCTCGATCCCATCCGCCTGCAGTCGATGAACGAACACGTCGGTGGTGAAAGCGACGTGCGCTACGAAGACATCATCGAGTCACTCGACACGACCCCCGAAGCGGCCGTGATCTCCACGCTGACGCTCTCCGCGCTCGAACGTTTCGGCCTGACCTCGCTCGACGCCCGCGAGCTCTACGTGATCGTGCGGCGGTTCGGGCTCGACGGCGAACCGGTCGAGAAGCTCGACGACATCGGCCAGACCCTCGCGCTGTCTCGCGAAGCGGTCCGTCAGATCGAGGCCAAAGCACTCGCCAAGTTGCAGCACCCGCTCGTGCTGTCACACATGGTCGACGACCACAGCGACGACCGTCCGCGCTCACCACAACCCCACGACGCAGCATCCAGCTTCTACGTCTGACGTCGACCGTGGCACTGGGAGTTCCGACCCCCAACATGTGAGCTGGTCTTCGACACCACGGCGCCTCGAGTGGGCAGAACTAGCCGCACACGGCGAGTTCGACCGGGTGTCGGCGATCGTCCGGAGGAACCACCTGGCCAGGCGGGAGCGCAGCAACCAGACGCGCGATCTCCGACGACACCGCCGCCCGCGAGATGTCGAGCAGGTCGGCGATCTCCACGCTCAGCGAGGCCACGAGCGCGACCGAGCCATCGAGCAACTGCCGAGCGCCGAGTTCCGACGCCGCATTTGTGGCCACCGTCACCGCATGCTCGAGCCCGTCGTGTCGTACGGTCTCGAGCAGCAGGGCGGAAGCTCCGACTGCTGCTTGGGACGCACCCAACGCGCAGGCACGCTCGACGATGCGCCAGATGAGCTGAGTCCGCTGGGTCGATTCCAACGTGAGCCGTAGCGCGATCTGCAACTGCTGCATCGAGACGAACGCAGCTCGCACGGTGACGTCGAGCACCTGGTCGAGGTCGAAATCGGCGTCATGACGCGGCGAATCCGGCGCTGCGCAGCGTGAAAAGGCCACGAGGCGAGCCGCAGCGGCGAGATGAGCGTCGAGTGTCAGGACATCACCGTGAAGGCAGCGATCGGAGACAGCGCCAGCGTAAGGATCGGGCATGACCGAGACCGTCCGGACATTCGACCGAAAACCACGTCATCTTGACGGTGTCTTGACTCACGGACCTCGGTGGCAAGCCGATGAGCCTCGTCGATCTGGACACCTGAGTTCACCGTACGGCGACGACCGGCGCGACGCCCGTGAGCACGAGATCCTCGCCGTGTTCGATGGCGTATCGCGCCGCTTCCGGAAGCCTGGCGATCGTGCGTGCCGCCACGATCACCTCCGGGACCCGTCGGACACGGTAGGAACGGGCGCCGAGCGCGATCCATGCCAGCGGGCGAACCCGGTCGGCATCGAATTCGACGGTGCGTTCAGCGGTCCGGACGATGGCACACATGCCCTCGAAGACCACCTCGGTCAGGTCGTTGACCTGCTCGATCGCGTTGCCGTCGTCGTCGTACACCTCGACACAGAGTCGACGGCTCGGGTGCACCATGACACAGGAATGATCGTCCCGTGCGAGCAGCTTGGTCGTCGAGGACAGCGGCCAACCGGCGAGCAAACCGGCCGCCACGGCGTCCTCGGTGGTATCGACGAGCCCCACGCCCAGCGTTTCCACCTCGGCAGCCAGCGACCGTGCCCGCTCGACCAGATCGGGGACCAACACCGAACGGCTGGGCGTCAACACGGACTCCTCGGTTGCAAGCGAGGTCAAAGCGAACTTCTCGGCGAGGCGCTGAGAGGGCTCGTTGATCGCACCGGCGTCGACAACGGAGCGGAACAAGCGCTGGAAACTGTGAACAGGGTCGAGTTCCCAGCGCTCCTGCCAGGTGCCATGCCAGTCCTTGAACGCGGTGGTGAGATCATGGGGACCGAACGCAATGGAGTCTTGGGTGAGCATCCAGTCGACAACTGCGCCCTCCTCCGTGACCGGGACGACGAAAGAGGCCAACTGCGCCGGGGCTTCGGTCGGGACGTCACCGATCCGCACTCGCGCCACGACATGCGGGGAGGGATAGACGGGACAAGCCCGATCAGACACGTTCGCACCCGACCGATCGCCGGGTCTGTTGTCTCGACAAGAGCATGTTGAACATCTGTCCGCCTCGGTGCCCACGACGCACGTCTGACTCGTGCTCAATTCCGTGAAGTTGACGTGATCTTAACCAAACCCGATCGCCGAGTGGACACTCCGCACGTCACTTCTCCCGAGCCGCGGTCACGGCGTCTGACTCACCGACTCTCGCAAGCTGCTGGCACCGGCGCATCATTCGTGGACGGTCGCGGGAGGTGCCTACCGGAGGTGTCACCGATCACCCATGCGCATGGAGTCGACATGAACAACGAAATCTTCATCGGTCGTCAGCCGATCCTGGACAGCGATCGCCAGACGTTCGGCTACGAGCTGCTCTATCGCAACGGCCCTCATACGGCCATGCTGTCGGAGAGCCCCGACGACGCCACCCGCTGCGTCATCGAGCGCGCGCTGTTGCAGTGGGGCATGGAGAAGATCATCGGCAACCGGTTCGGCCTGATCAACGCCAGCGCCAGCTTGATCGTGGCGGGGCTGCATCGGACGATGCCGCCCGAGGGAATCATCTTCGAGATCTGCGAATCGACACCGTTCGACGACCCGACCTACGACGCACTCGTGGGGGCACGCCACGACGGGTACCACTTCGCCCTCGACAACGTCACGCGTCTCTCCGACCTCGTCGGGTCGCGGCTGCTACCGCATGCCAGCATCGTCAAGATCGAGCTGTGCGACGCGCTCGAGAGCGAGATCCCACGTCTGATCGAGGTGGCCCGCGAGCGCGCCCCGGGCGTGCTCGTTGCCGCCGAGAAGGTCGAGACCGCCGCCGACTTCGCTCGCTGCCTCGAGTTCGGCTTCGACCTGTTCCAGGGTTACTTCTTCGCAGAGCCCGAAGTCCTGAAACGCCCCGCCCGACCGGCCAACGTTGCCTCTGCCATGGCGTTGCTCGCCGAGATGCAGCGAACCGACATCGACATCGACCGCACCGTGGAACTCGTCGGCAGCGACCCGTCGCTCACGTTCCGGTTGATGGCAATCGCCAACTCGAGTGCATTCGGCCTCGATCGGCGAGTCGATTCGCTGCGCCACACGGTCATTCTCCTCGGACTCGGCCAGGTCCGCCGTATGGCGGGGCTGATCGCCTCGTCGACCGAGGGAGGCGCCAGCGAGGAGCTGATCAGGCTCGGCGCCACGCGAGCCCGCATGATCGGCTCGCTCGTCCCCGGCGGGGCAGCATCGAGCATCGGGTTCACCGTCGGGTTGCTGTCGGTGACCGATGCGATCTACCACACGCCGATGTCCGAACTTGTCCGCGAACTGCCCCTCTCCACCGAAATTGCCTCGGCACTCGTGGACGGCACAGGAGCGCTGGGCCGAGCGCTCGACATCGTGCGTGCCTGCGAGGCCGGAGATGTCGCCCGGCTCGCCGAACTCGATGCCGGCAGTTTCGAACACCTGCGGCTCATGTACGCCGAGGCGATCGAGTGGGCCGACGACCTGCGAGCGCAGATCATCAGCCCCATCGTGCGGGCCCATCAGCTGGTCTGACGACACAGTCGGCGCCGAGCTGCGGTTCCGACCATCTACGCAATCGATTCGAGCGCCTCGTCGAGGGTCAGCTCACGCCGCTTGGCCGGCGACAGCCCACCGAAGTATCCGCCGGAGATCTCGTGGTGATACGCGTAGGAGAGGCAGGCCGAACGTACCGTGCAACGCCCACAGATCGCCTTGCCTTCTTTCGACAGCGTGCGCCCCGCATCGACGAAGAACAAGTCGAGGCGATCCAACTCGAGTTCGCGGCAGGCTGCCTCGCGCAACCACGGCAGTTCGTTCGAGCCTTCGATGAGCGAGGCGAGATCCATGGTGTTCGACACAGGTGGTCCTTTCGTTGTGCACGCCACGACGGCGCACCAGGCGGGCCACCGACTGTCCAGCCGATGCGCCGTCACGCAACCGAAATTTTCGGGACACCCGCCGTGTCGCCCT
>JBBQEU010000067.1:0-17905 GCA_038321235.1 Acidimicrobiales bacterium
TGCTTCTTGCCGGCAACGAATCGGCGAAGGCTGTCGTCCGCGTTGTTGCGGTTGACGACGACGGCCAGATCCATTTCTCGATCCTTCCTGGCTCGGTCGCCAAGAACCGTCATCTGCTCGATCGGACGACTGCCTGACGACCTCGCCTGCGGATGCTGACCTTCTCGGTGTTTACGTAGGCGCCGGTCGAAGTTGCGTCCGACGCAACGATGCTGGCATCGACGGCGGCATACCTGTCGGGCTGGTCCCCGAGCAGGAGTTCGGGCGGATCCGCAAGACCGGCACCGGCGCCCGGGGATCACGTACGAGGTGACGGGGTCGTTCCACGGCGCGAGCAAGCCGAGCAGCCGACGCTGAGCGAACCGAACCTCATCACGGCGCGATCGACGTGGCCGTGCGCTGCTCGTCGCTGGACCTGAGTGCGGGCAGACGCAGGGTCAGCATCCACGTGACCGAGACGAACGCAGCGGAGCCCCAGAGCGCGGCATCGAGGCCGCCCCAGAGATAGAGCACGCCGGACAGCAGGGTCCCAACCAGTCGCCCGGTCGCGTTCGCGGAGTAGTAGAAGCCGACATCGAGCGAAACGTCATCGCCCTGTGAGTAGGCCAGGATCAGGTAGGAGTGGAGCGACGAGTTGACGGCGAACACCACGCCGAAGACGATCAACCCACCGACGACGACCGCCGTGACGGCGACGTCGAGTGCCACACCGACAGCCATCGACACCGACACGATGCCCAGCAGGAATGCCCAGGTACGTGCGGCGCCGATCTCGGCGTCGACGCTGGCGATCGAGCGTCGCAACAGGCGCGGTGCGAACGATTGCACGATGCCGTACCCGATCAACCAGGCTGCGAGGAACGCGCCGATCTGCTCGTACGACCAGCCCAGCACCTCGTCGAGGAAGATCGGGAGCGCGACGACGAACCAGATGTCGCGCGACCCGAAGAGGAAGAAGCGAGCAGCCGACAACCGATTGATCGCCGTCGACTTCGACAGGATCGAGCGCAACGGGGGCTTCACCTTCGCCCGACCGATGTCCTCGTCCAAGAGGACGCCGACCGCGACGAGCACGACGGTGATCATGATCGCCATCGACCACAGCGCGGCGTCGTAGCCGATCCACGACAGCAGCACAGCGCCGAGGAAGAAGCCGAGGCCCTTGAGTGCGTTCTTCGAGCCGGTGAGGATCGCCACGAGCCGGAACAGCGAGCCCTCGCCGGCGATGTACTTGACTGCGCTCTTGGAGCTCATCTTGGTGAGGTCCTTGGCCACCCCGGAAAGAGCCTGGAGGCCCATGACGAACGCAACCGATGCCCACTCGACCCAGCTCGGGTCGTGGAAGGTGAGCCCGACGAGTGCGACGACCTGCAAACCCAGCCCGACGAGGAGCGTGCGGTTGAGCCCCGTGCGGGCCCCGACCCAGCCGCCGAGCAAGTTGGTGACGATCCCCATGAACTCGTAGAGGAGGAACAGGAAGGCGATCGCGATCGGGGAGTAGCCCAGCTCGTGGAAGTACAGCAGCACCAGCATCCGCAGCGCGCCGTCGGTCAGCGTGAACGCCCAGTAGCCGGCGGTGACGAGGACGTAGTTGCGCAGCTTCACGTCGGACGTCGGTTCATGATGGGGACTCGAGGCCGTCTGCAAGCTTGGCGGCCAGGTCGGCCATTCGGAAGGCGTACCCGTACTCGTTGTCGTACCAGATCAGCACCTTGACCCTGCGGCCATCGACGACCATCGTCGACGGGCCGTCGACGATGCCGGATCGGGTGTCGTTGGTGTAGTCGGCGGACACCAATGGCCGATCCTCGAACCCCAGGATTCCCTTCAGGTCGCCGTCGGCCGCAATGCGGAGCAGCCCGTTGATCTCCTCGACCGTGACATCTCGGGTCATCGTGAACACGGCGTCGGTGAGCGACGCGTTCAGCAACGGGACGCGAACGGCAACACCGTTCAACTTCCCGATCAGTTCGGGGTAGATCATCGTGATCGCCGTGGCGGAGCCGGTGGAGGTCGGAATCAGCGAGTTGAGGGCAGAGCGCGCGCGTCGCAGGTCCTTGTGCGGTGCGTCGACGACGACCTGGGTGTTCGTGGCGTCGTGGATGGTGGTGATCACGCCTCGCTCGATCCCGATCTGCTCGTGGAGCACCTTGACGACCGGCGCGAGGCAGTTCGTGGTGCACGATGCGGCGGTGACGACATCGTGGACGGTGGGATCGTAGAGCTGATCGTTGCAGCCCATCACGATGTTGAGGACACGGTCGTCCTTCACCGGAGCGGCGACAATCACCTTGCGCACTCCACGACCGAAGTACGGGGTGAGCTGGTCGACGGTGCGGAACTTGCCGGAGCATTCCAACACGAGGTCGACGACGGCGGCGTTCCACGGCACGTCTCCGGGTGAGGCGGCCGACGAGTAGCCCACCGGTGCTCCGTCGATCTCCAGCTGGCCATCGCTGACGGAGACGGTGCCGCCATATCGACCGTGGACGGTGTCGAACTCCAACAGGTGCGCCGCGGTGTCGACGTCGGCAAACGCCTCGTTGACGTGCACGAGTCGAAGATCGCTCCGTTCGCGCAGTGCTCGCACGACCAGACGACCGATGCGGCCGAATCCGTTGATGCCGATCCGAGTGCTCACCGCTGCGGGTGGATCGGTACGAGAACGGCTGGCTCGGTCATCGTCAGTTCCTCTTCTCAGGTAGCGACGGCACGGATGCGCTCGTCGAGTTCGTTGACCACTGCGTCGAAGGCGGCCGCACGACCGTCCTCGACCGGATCTGGCAACGACCAGTGCCACCAGCCCCGTCCGGGATCGAGTTCCTCGTGTGCCTGGTCGCACACCGTCACGACGAGATCGGGATGTCCGGCGGCCTCGAGCATTCGGGGCTCGGCGCCACTCAGGTCCAACCCGGCCCGGGTCGCCGCAGCGACTGCGCCTGGGTGAACGCGATCGGCAGGATGCGTGCCAGCGGAGGTGGCCACCTCGCCGGTACGAGCTGTCCATAACGCTGCTGCCAGCTGTGAGCGCGCAGAGTTGTGGCTGCACACGAACATCACCCGACCTGCGGGTCGCGCCGTGGCTACACCGAGCCGGGCGAGTGGTGCGCGCACGAGGCGGACATAACGGCGGCGGCGGTCGCCTGCGGAGACGAACCGCTCGATCAGTCCCACATCTTCGAGGACGTCGAGGTGATGTGCGAGCAGGTTGGTCGGCATCGAGAACCGAGCGGCGAGCTCCGTCGGCGATCGGTCGCTGACTGCGAGGTCCTCGACGATCGCCAATCGGACCGGTTCACCCAATGCGGCGTGGACAACTGCGCGTTGTGCCACCGAGTCAGCGACGTCCGAATACTCCATCGAAGGCCACAATATTGCTCAGCGAATAATGAATCAACATGCATTGAATGAGTTCACCCGCTGTTCACCAGCGCGTCACTCACGGCGGCCAATCGCGCGTGGCGAAGCCGGAACCATGCCCACTTGCCGCGCTGCTCGCGTTCGAGCACTCCCGCTCGAACCAGCAACGACAGGTGATGGCTGACCGTCGGCTGCGTGCGATCGACGAGCCCGGGCAGATCGCATGCGCACACCTCGCCCGACTCGGCTGTCCCGATGATCGACACCAGTCGCAACCGCACCGGATCGGCGAGCGCTTTGAGTACCTCAGCCAGCTCAGACGCCTGCGCCTCGTCGAGTGCCGACCGCAGCAACGGCGCACAACACAGATCGGGTTCGGGTGTGTCGTCCAAGGAATCCACAAAATACATATTGACATCTTTCGATTCGTGATGCTAACGTATTGATCACTGTCAAAACGTCGCTCGGTCAGCCGATCGACCCATTCATCACCACCCGTCCATCAGTACAGGAGTCCACCCATGCGTTTGCAACTCGCCCTCAACGTCGACGACCTCGATCAGGCGATCGAGTTCTACAGCAAGATGTTCGGTACCGAACCGGCCAAGACGAAGCCCGGCTACGCGAACTTCGCAATCGAGAACCCGCCGCTCAAGCTCGTGCTTTTCGAAGGCGCCGGTCCCGCCGGCACGATCAACCACCTCGGCGTCGAGACCGAGACCGCCGCCGAAGTCGTGGCCGCCGATGCCCGCCTCGCGGACTCGGGACTCGCGACCACCGGCGTCGACGACACCATCTGCTGTTACGCCGAGAAGACGGAGACATGGGTCCACGCCCCGGACGGCAATCGCTGGGAGTGGTACGTCAAGCACGGCGACACCGAACAGCTCGCCAACACCGTCGTGTCCAGCAGCGCCGACTCCCCGGCTGGCTGCTGCGGCTGACCGCCCCGAGGGCTCGCGTTTCGACGAGGGCAGTCTCCAGTGCCGCCGGCGCAGATCGGCCCGCCGCCGTGCTCGTAGACTGGCGGGTGTCCCCATCCGACCGCCGCTCACGCGGTCGTCTCACATCTGCGAGGAATCGAGAACAGCATGAGCTCCCCAAGTCAGTTGGGCCGCGACCGTCCACTCGTGCTCATCGTGATGGACGGCATCGGAGTGGGCCACGGCGATGCCTTCGATGCAGTCGCACTCGCGAACACACCGAATCTCGACCAGTTGGCGTCCGAGTCGTACCGAACGCTCAGGGCACATGGAACCGCGGTGGGACTTCCCTCGGACGCGGACATGGGAAACTCCGAAGTCGGCCACAACATCCTGGGTGCGGGACGCATCTTCGATCAAGGGGCAAAGCGGGTCGACAACGCCATCGCGTCGGGTTCGATCTGGAGGTCCGACGCATGGCAGGAAATCGTGAACGTCTGCGTCAATCGCGGAGGGACGCTCCACCTGATCGGTCTCCTGTCCGACGGCAACGTTCACTCCAACATCAGCCACCTGTACGAGATCTTCCGCCAAGCTGCCGACGACCAGATCTCGACGATCAGAGTCCACGCGCTCTTCGATGGACGCGATGTTGCTGATCCCTCCGCCGAGCGCTACATCGCGCAGACCGAGCACGAGTTCGCCAAACACCCCACCGTCGACATCCGTTTCGCGTCCGGCGGGGGACGCATGGTCACCACCATGGACCGCTACGGAGCCGACTGGCGCATTGTCGAGGCGGGTTGGCGCGCCCACGTCCTCGGCACGGCTCACCCGGTGACGGATCTGCGGTCGGGCGTCGAGTGGGGCCGATCAACAGGCGTGCGCAGCGATCAGCTCCTCCCGGCGTTCACCGTGGTGGACGAGTCGCAGCAACCGGTCGGTTCGATCGTCGACGGCGATGCCGTGGTCATCTTCAACTTCCGGGGCGACCGCGCCATCGAGTTGTCCCAGACGTTCGTGGCGGGACCGGAGTTCGACGAGTTCGACCGCGAGCGCGTGCCTGACGTCCACTTCGCGGGGATGGCGTTGTACGACGGTGACACGAACACGCCTGCGTCGTATCTGGTGCGCCCCGAGTCCGTCGATACCACGGTCAGCGAGATCATCGCTTCGGCCGGAATCGCCCAGTGGGCAGGAGCGGAGACGCAGAAGTTCGGGCACATCACCTACTTCTGGAACGGCAACCGGTCCAGTAAGTTCGATGAGCAGCTGGAGACCTACGTCGAGATCCCCTCTGACCTCGTGCCCTTCAACGAGCGACCCTGGATGAAAGCCGCCGAGACTGCCGACGCGGCGATCGAGGCGGTGCGCTCCGGCGAGTTCGGCTTCATCAGGATGAACTTCGCGGGCGGAGACATGGTCGGTCACACCGCCGACCTCGCCGCGACTCGCATTGCGGTCGAGAGCGTCGATCTGGCCATCGGCCGGATCGCCGACGCCGTCGCAACCGCAGCGGGATGCCTGCTCGTCACCGCAGATCATGGCAACGCCGACGACAAGGTCGAGCGCAACAGCGAGGGCGAGCCGCTGTTGCGTGCCAACGGCGAACCCCAGCTGCGCACGGCGCACTCGCTCAATCCGGTCATGTTCGCCGTGCGTGACTCCGCCGGGGCCCCGCTTCGCCTCCGTGACGATCTGCCGACCGCAGGCCTCGCCAACGTCGCGGCGACGATCCTGCAACTGCTCGACCTGGAGATCCCACCGGACTACGAGCCGTCACTACTGGACCCGTCTACGCGCTGAAGCCTGAGCAGTCGGCTGCACGCCGACGGGCGGTCACAGTGCGTTGATGCCGGCTCTGAGAATGGCGAGACCGGTAGCGTCGACGCAGTAGCGGGTGCGTGGGCCTTCGATCTCGCCCTGGATGAGGCCGGCTTCGCGCAGGATGCGCAGGTGTTCGGACACGGTGGATTGAGCGAGCGGGAGCTCGGCGACGACGTCGCCGGTGACACAGGTCTCGCGGTTCGTGAGCAACTGCAGGATCGCCAATCGGGCCGGGTGGGCGACCGCCTTGGCCATCGCAGCAAGGGTCTCGTGGTCGGGGGGTGGGACCAGCGTGTCGACCGGAGTCGGGACGCAACAGTGCTCGCTGCTGTTGGACGAGTTCGTCGGTGCGGTGGCCGAGGCGGCGATCATGGTCGCGCTCCTTCTGTGACGTGGGTGGCGGGGGAGGGGTTGGCCGGGTAGTAGCGCCGTCGCGCCCACAGCGAGACGTAGACGAGCCCGACCAGGACGGGGACCTCGATGAGCGGTCCGACGACACCGGCGAGTGCCTGCCCCGACGAGACGCCGAACACGCCGATCGCAACCGCGATGGCCAGTTCGAAGTTGTTGCCGGCGGCCGTGAACGCGATCGATGCGTTGCGGTCGTACGGGAACCCCATTCGGAGCCCGGCAGCGAACGATCCGGTCCACATGATCGCGAAGTAGACGAGGAGGGGGAGAGCGATGCGGGCGACGTCCCAGGGGTTCTCGGTGATTGCGTCACCTTGGAGGGCGAACAGGATGACGATGGTCAACAGCAGCCCGTACAGCGCGATCGGGCCGATACGGGGCAGGAACGTTCCCTCGTACCACTCGGTGCCCTTGCGCGGTTCGAGGACGAGCCGGGTGAGGAACCCGGCGAGCAGCGGGATGCCGAGGAAGATGAGCACCGATTTCGTGATCCCCCAGATGGTGACGTCGATGCCCTCGGAGTCCAGCCCCAACCAGCCCGGCAGGAGTTCGAGGTAGAAGTAACCCAGCACCGAATAGGCGATGATCTGGAACACCGAGTTGATCGCGACCAGTACGGCGGCGAGCTCACGGCTCCCACAGGCGAGATCGTTCCAGATCAGCACCATCGCGATGCAGCGAGCCAAGCCGACGATGATCAGTCCGGTGCGATACTCGGGAAGGTCCGGCAGCAGCAGCCACGCGAGGGTGAACATCAGCAGTGGCCCGATCACCCAGTTCAACACCAGCGACATCACGAGCGATCGGCGGTCGATGACGTTGCCGATCGAGCGGTACTTCACCTTGGCGAGTACTGGGTACATCATCGCCAGCAGCCCGATTGCGATCGGCAACGACACGGTGTCGATCTTGACGGCGTCGAGGGTGTCGTCGAGCCCGGTGAACACCTTGCCCAACGCGATCCCGACCACCATCGCCACCCCGATCCACACCGGCAGGAACCGGTCGAGCAATGAGAGTCGGGCGACCACCGCATCGACCGGTGGGGTTTCGGTGGTCATTTCATTCGCCATGCTGGGGCCCGTTCACGATCGTTGTTCGACGATGGACGATACCGCCGTACTCGCCGGCGTCTCGGGTCACGCCAGGATTCATCGGCGTCCCGTCAGGGAGACGAACGTCACATCCCCTAACCTGTCGGGATGAGTGGTGCGGGCGGAGAAGTCGATTCAGGCGGTGTGGTGCTCGACGAACTCGAATCCGAGCGTTCGCAACCGCGCCCCGGAATGTCGGTCGTCGCCTTCGGTGGCCTCGCGTCACTTGCGGCCGGCGCCGTCCACGCGGCGGCCGCTGGGATCCATGCCGAGCATCGCCAGTTGGCGCAGATTTTCGTCGTGGTTGCCGTCCTCCAGATGGGCGTCGGTGTCTGGGCGCTGGTTCGCCACACGCGTACCGCTGCGTGGGGAGTGGTGGTCGTCAACGCACTCGCGATCGGTGGTTGGCTCGCAACGCGACTGATCGGGATCTCGTGGATCGACGGTCTCGAAGTACGCGAGGCGCCGCAGTTCGCCGATACGGCCTGCGCCGCCCTCGGTCTGGTCGCGATCGTCGCGGCATCTGCGGGCGCACTCCTCCCGGCAGATCGGCAGCGCACGGCGTGGCTGACCGCTCCCGCCCTGCTCCTCGGAGCCTTCGCCATCTGGCCGATGATGGCAGCGAGCACCCATGCGCACTCCGGCACCGACGCCGATCACGGGGCCGAAGCCGCCGGTGCGGCGCACGGCCATGGTGACGAGGTGGCGACGGAGGGGGCAGGCGTCGCAGCGGCTTCTGGCGCCGTCGACGAGTCGCTGCCGCACCCGCACGACCCTGCCGCCGATGCGGCGACCCCGGAAGTCCACACCGATGGCCACGACGGTCACGACGACACGGTCGCTCTGGCCTGGCCCCGGCCGTGGGATCCGGACCAGTCGATCGACGTGTCCGGCGTCGAAGGTGTCAGTGTCGACCAGGAAGTCCGCGCCATCACATTGATCGAGAACACGTTGCGTGAGCTGCCGAGATTCGCCGACCCGGCCGCCGCCATCGCCGCTGGCTACACCTCGATCGGCGACGCGGGTACCGGCACCGAGCATTACATCAAGAGTGACCTGATCAACGACGACGCACTACTCGATCCCACCGCTCCCGAGTCGCTCGTGTACGCGGTCGACGGCGACCAGCGAACGCTCGCCGGTGCGATGTACATCGCCAGCCCTCGTCCTGCCGACGACCCGACGCTCACCGAATGGGCCGGTCCGCTGATGACCTGGCACAAACACGACAATCTCTGTTGGGCAACCGGCGCTGATGGCAAGGCCACGGTCGTCGGGGTGATCGATGTCAACGGAAACTGCAGGAACGGCGTGCGCGCCGGCGGTGAGAGCCCGATGGTTCACGTCTGGATCACACCGCACCCGTGCGGAGTCTTCGCCGCGCTCGAAGGCATCGGCGCCGGCACCGCAGCGGTGTCCGAGGACCAGCGCGTCGACATGTGCGGCAACGGTCATGATGGTCACGACGCCGGAACCACAGCGACGGCGGTCGCTCCGAAGCCGTACGACCCGACGATGCCGATCGATCTCAGCGGCACCCCCGGCGTCACACCCCAACAGCAGGCCGCCGCCGAGAACCTGATCGCCACCACCGTGGTTCGGCTCCCGATGTGGAGCGACTACAAGGTCGCCGAGGCGTACGGGTTCCGCAGCATCGGCGACGGCGGTACGGGTCACGAGCACTACATCCAGTGGGACTGGATCGACGACGACGTGATCCTCGACCCGGATCGGCCCGAGAGCCTCGTGTACGAGCCACAACCCGATGGCTCCAAGAAGCTCGTGAGTGCCATGTACATGTTGGCGCCCTCGATTGCGCTGGACGATGTTCCAGACATCGGAGGTGCGCTGATGCAGTGGCACATCCACGACAACCTGTGTTTCACGATCGACCCCCTGCAACCACGAGTCGCCGGGCAGACGAATCCTGCCGGTGGCTGTCCGACGGGCCTGGTGAAGCTTGCGCCGAGTCCGATGATCCACGTGTGGATCACACCTCACAAGTGTGGGCCGTTCGCCGCGCTCGAAGGCGTCGGTGCCGGCCAGATTGCTGCAGGCCAGGAGCGCCTCTGCGATCACCAGCACGGCGGCGGGTCCTGATCACCGCTCGGTGACCCGCCGAGTGCGTCACCGTGCGACGCGGTGGCGGCGCACTACAGTCGACACCAATGCAACGGCTCTGCGGACGCCCCGGATGTTCCGATGCGGCGTCGGTTGCCTACGGCATGCACGCCGAGGACCTCGTCTTCTGGCTCGACGCGCTGCCCGAACGACCCGAGGAGGGAGCTGCGGTTCTGTGCCGGCGTCATGCTGATTCGATGGTGGTACCTCGCGGGTGGACACTCGACGACCTGCGCGACCCCGACCTTCATCTCTTCCGTCCACCGCTTCCGGCGCCCACGGAGCGGACCCGGGCGGTACGGGTGCGCCGCGATCATCCCATCGTCGAGCAGCTTCAGCTCGGCGCCCCCGGAGATCTTCCGGCTGCGGATGAGGCCGTACTCGACTCCGTCGACGACGCCGTCGCCGGTGACCCCGGGGCGTGGTCGCCGTCGTTCGATGAAGCCGACGACCTCGACGGACTCCTGTCCGCGAGCAGCCCGCTGCTGGCGCGTGCGTTCCGAACCGCACATCGCCCCGACGAGTGACGTCGACGGATCACGCAGGGATCACATGGAGATCGAGCGACACGCTGCCGTGCCGTGCGCACCTGAACGCGCCTTTGCACTCGTCGACGATCTCTCCGAGTACCCGGCCTGGATGGATCTCGTGCACGCAGTCGATGAACTGTCGTCGAGCGATCAGCGTCGCACATGGGAAGTCGAGCTCCAGGCCCAGGTCGGACCGTTCGCCCGGTCGAAACGGCTTCGGATGGTTCGTACTGTCCACGATCCGCCGCATCGCGTGGTGTTCGAACGGGCCGAGGTCGACGGTCGTCGGCACTCGCCTTGGGTTCTTGCGGCAACCCTGGTGCCCAGGCCGTCCGGACCGAATCATGACCTGGCCACCACCGTGATCACGATGACGTTGACATATGGCGGCAATCTGTGGACTGGCGCCGTGCTGCAGCGAGTGCTCGACGACCACGTCGAGCGCGGTGCGAACTCGTTGAGCGCACTCCTCGCCGACACCGGTACCGAGGGCGATACCACCTGAGCACCGACCGGCAGGGTCGAAGGGTCCCGATGTGGTCATTCGTATCGATTTGCAGGATGTGGTCAAGTGGAGATGACTCCATGACGAAGAATGTGATGGCCGGATCGTTGCTGCCGGTGATCGAACTTCCATGCCCACTACCATCTCGCCCATCAACAGCTCGATCGGCTCCTCCTGGCGCGGCGCGTTCCCTGCACGTCTGGCTCGCATCCTCGCCGCGCTGGTGACCGCGGTCGCTGTGCTCGTCACGGTCGCTGTGGTGGAGCCGGTGGACGCCACGGCTCAGAGCGGTGACGACGCAGCCCAGCAGGCCGCACGCGAGATCCAGGCTGCACGCGATCGCGCGAACGCAGCGGCGGACGCCTATTTCCAGGCCCAGTCGGATCTGGAGGTGCTCGAAGACGAAGCGGTCGGCATGAAACGCGAGGCCGAGGCGCTCGAGCAGCGAGTCGACAAGCTCCGTCGCGACGTGCAATCGCTCGCGGTCGCCCGATTCGCCACCAGCGGCGCCGAGGGAATCCCGCTGCTCACCGGCATGCAAGCGCCAAAGGACCAGGTGCAAGCCGAGGTGCTCGTCGACGTGGTCACCAACGCCGGGAGCAGCTCGATCGACGAGTTCGAGGCCGCCGAGAAGGAGCTCGACGCCACACGCGAAGAGCTCGCTGGTCAGAGACGGGCGATCGAGGACCAGCAATCCTTGTTCAGCCAACTCCAGGACGACGCCGAGGCCGAGGTCAAGCGTCTGCGCGAGATCGAAGAGCAGCGCCTCACCGACGAGGCCGTCCGCCAGGCGCTCGCCGAGCAGCAGTCGGCCAACCTGGCCAGGCTCCAGGAGATCGAGTTGCGCAACGCCGAGGCTGCCGCTCGTGCCCAGCCGAACCCTGGCATCGCTGCAGCGCAGGAAGCCGCAACGGCCGCAGCCGACCCGAATTTCGACCCGGACGCCGACCCCGCCACCGACACCGCCGCCCAATCGCCCAACGAGCCCCGCTCGTCGGGCGCCTCCGGCGGCACCAGTGGTGGGCGCACGGGGATGGGTGGTGCAGGCAGTGTCCCGATCGGCGTGATCAACGGCGCGAGCTACATCGACGCGATCGTGTGCCCGATGAACGGCGCTGCCTACGGCGACAGTTGGGGAGCGCCCCGCTCGGGTGGTCGCAGCCACGAGGGAGTCGACATGCTCGCTCCGACGGGCACCCCGATCTATGCGGTCGCCAGCGGGGCCGTCAACTTCAGGCAGAACCGCCTTGGCGGTAACGCGGCGTCGTTGATCGGCGACAACGGCAACCGCTACTACTACGCCCACTTGTCAGGATACGAAGGCGCGAGCCGGCGGGTCACGCAGGGTGACGTGATCGGCTACAACGGTGACACGGGCAACGCCACCGGTACCCCGCACCTGCACTTCGAGGTGCATCCTGGCGGGGGACTTGCGGTCAACCCGACACCGTCGGTGCGTGCCGCTGGCTGCTGAGCCGCCGGCCACGTGCATCTACTCTGATCCCGATGGGGACTTCCGCCGTGGGAACCGAGCTCTCGACGATGCTGTCGCAGCTCCTCGACGACGCCGAGATCCACGACCTCCACCGGCTCTCCGGTGGCGCTTCCCGCGAGACATGGCGGTTCAGGGCCAACGGTCGATCACTGATCCTGCAGCGCCAGCGTTCCGGAGACCAGCGCAACATGCTCGTCGAAGCTGGTGTCGTCGGCGCGGCTCGACGAGGCGGTGTACCCGTGCCGGAGCTCATCGAGGCGCGACGCCGGGACGACGGCATGGCGTTCATGGTGTTGGAGGCAATCGACGGCGAGACGATCGCCCGCAAGATCCAGCGCGATCACGAATTCGCGTCGGCGCGGCCCCGACTGGCCGCCGATTTCGGCCACGCGCTCGCCAAGATCCACGCTCTCGACCCTGCCCAGCTCGACGGTTTGGAAGCCACCGACCAGCTCACGTACTACACCGACGTCCTCGACTCGCTGGGTCAGCCGCACCCGGTGCTCGAACTGGTGCACAACTGGCTCGTCGACACCCGTCCGACGTCGAAGCGAACGTGTGTGGTGCACGGCGACTTCCGACTCGGCAACATCATCGTCGGCCCTGACGGACTGCGTGCGGTGATCGACTGGGAACTCGCCCACCTCGGTGACCCGATGGAAGATCTCGGCTGGCTCTGTGTGAAGGCATGGCGCTTCGGTGGCGGTCCGCCCGTCGCCGGCCTCGGCGAGTACGACGAACTGTTCGCTGCCTACGAAGCGGCGGGAGGCGGGCCGGTCGATCCGGTGGTGGTGCACTGGTGGGAGGTGCTCGGCACATGGAAATGGGCGATCATGTGCATCCTGCAGGCGAGCGTGCACCTCACTGGCATGACCCGGAGCCACGAACTCGCCGCGATCGGGCGGCGGGTGTGCGAGAACGAGCACGACCTGTTGCGGTCGCTGGAAGGGCGGTGGTGACATGGGTACCCCGCACGACGCACCGAGTTCGATCGAGCTGTTGGAATCTGTCCGCGAGTGGATCGACCGCGAGGTGATCCCGTCGACCGACGGTCGGCTCCGCTTCCACGCGCGTGTCGCGTCGAACGTCCTCGCGATGGTCGAACGTGAAATCGAACTCGGTCCCGCCCAGGCTGCGGCCCACGCCGAGCGCTTGTCGCGTCTCGGAGTGACCGACGACGCCGAACTCGCCGCAGCGATCCGCGACCGCCGATTCGACGATCGCGCCGACGAACTCCGCACGCTGCTGGCGGAGATGGTCGCCGACAAACTCGCGGTGGCCAACCCGGGCTACGACTGAACTGTTACTCATGGTGTCAGACACCAGGAGTAACAGTTTCACCGGCGGCGTCGTTCGAGTGTGACGGGTTGGCCGGCGGCGAGCTGGCCGCACGCAGCGTCGATGTCGGTGCCACGGTTGCGACGTACGGTGGCGTTGGCGCCGAGCGACTCGAGCAAGTCGCGGAATTCCTCCACCCGGCCCAGGGGCGTTCCCGTGGTCGGGTATCCGGGCGTCGGATTCAACGGGATCAGGTTGACGTGAGCATGCGGGCTCAGGCGTCGACACAACTTCGCGAGCTCGCGGGCGTCGCTGTCGCGGTCGTTGATGCCATCGATCATCGCCCATTCGAAACTCACTCGGCGATGCTTGGCATCGAGGTAGTCCTCGCACGCGTCCATCAGGTCACCAATGGGGTAACGGCGATTGATCGGCACCAGTTCGTCGCGCAAGGCGTCGTTGGCAGCGTGCAGCGACACGGCGAGATTGACCGGGAGCGGTCGGTCGGCCAACGAGCGGATCCCCGGAATGATGCCCACCGTGGAGATCGTGATGTGCCGCGCCGACAGCCCCAGATCGCCGTGGAACCGCTCGGTGGCGGCCCAGACGGCGTCGAGATTGGCCATCGGTTCACCCATGCCCATGAACACGATGTTGCTGACCCGCCGCTCGAGCTGCTGTGCTCGCTGCGACGCACGCACCACTTGTTCGACGATCTCGCCCACCGTGAGATGCCGGGTGAATCCGGCCTGCCCGGTGGCGCAGAACCCGCATGCCATCGCGCAACCCGCCTGGCTGCTCACGCACACGGTGGCCCGGTCGGCGTACAACATCAAGACGGTCTCGACGCGGCTCCCGCCGTCGAGTTCCCACAGGAACTTCACCGTGTCGCCGCGGTCGCTCACGGACTCGGTGACGGCGGTGAGTGCGTTCGGGAGAGCGCCCTCGAGGCGCTCCCGCAGTGCCTTGGGCAGATTGGTGATGTCGACGGGATCGGCCAACTGCGTGTACAGGCCGTCCCAGAGTTGATCGAGTCGGTACTTGGGCTCGCCGTCGAGGACAGCACCGAGCTGTTCGCGGGTCAGTTCGTAGCGAGTCGATGCCATGTCGGTACTCGGGTCAGGACCCTGGCGCCGTCGCCAACGTCGTGTAGTCGTCGATGCGTCCACGAACCACGTCGAGGCTCGCGGTCCAGAACGCCTCATCGGTGACATCGAGACCAAACGCCGCGCCGAGCTCCTCGGCGGTGTCCATCCCAGCGCGAGACAGCAGGTCGTCGTAGCTGGCGCGGAACCGCTCGGGATCCTTTCGGTACTCGGCGAACAACCCGAGTCCGAACAGCAAGCCGTAGGTGTAGGGCCAGTTGTAGAAGTGCGAGCCGTAGTAGTGCGGCTTGAGCAACCACATGTAGGGATGCGTCGTCGACTGATCGAGCCCATCTCCGTACGCCTCGGCTTGCGCGGCGGTCATCATCTCGCACAACTCCGAGGCGCTCAGGGTGCGACGCCCGCGCCGAGCGAACACGGCGGTTTCGAAAAGGAACCGCGAGTGGATGTCGACGATCACCTGGTTGGTGCCGACCAGGTCGACGTCGAGCTGAGCGAGACGTTCGGCACCATCGAGTCGGGCCAGACCGGCTTCGACGACGAGCGTTTCACAGAAGATGCTGGCAGTCTCGGCGAGTGCCATGGGCAGCTGACGCTGGAGGGCGGTGCGACCAGCCAACGTGGTGTTGTGATAGGCGTGGCCGAGTTCGTGCGCAGTCGTCTGCGTCGAGTCGGGTGAACCCGACCAGTTGAGAAGTACGAGCGAACGGTCGTCGACGAACCGTGCGCAGAACGCGCCACCGGACTTGCCGTCGCGGGGTTCGGCGTCGATCCACGCTTCGTCGATCGCCCGGTCGACCAGCCCGCCGAGCGTGTTGCTGTACTCGGCGAACGCCTGTCTGACGACGTCGACACCCTCGGTCCACGAGACGGTGCCCGCAGCTGACGGGAGCGGAGCGACGAGGTCCCACCATGGCAGGCCGCGATCCGCGGGGTGGCCGTGCAGCGCCGCCTTGGTGCGCATCCAGCGTCGGAGATCGGGCAACGAATCAGCGACGGCGGACTGCATCGCGTCGAACGTCGGCCGACTGACACTGTTCGCGAACAGCGAAGCATCGACCGGCGATGCCCAACCACGGCGGTGGTCGAGGGCAATCGCCTCGCCCTTGATAGCGTTCATCGCTGCTGCGATCGGCACCTCGATCGTCGGCCACGCTCGAAGTTCGGCGTCGTACGCGGATCGACGCACGGCGGGATCGGGATCGGTGGCGAGGCCGCGGACGGCGGGCATCGGCAACGTGCGTGGGCCGTCGGGAAGGTCAACCTCGGTGGTCAGCTGAGACGTGACATCGGCGTGCAGACGGGACCACGCCGACGAACCCGTCAGCGACAGCTCGGCCGCCAGGTGTTCCTCGGGTTCGGTCATCTGGTGCTCGGCGCGAGCTGCCAGTCGACGAAGTGGGCCGACGTGATCGAACACCTCGGAACTGACCGCCGCGAGTTCATCGACACCCAACGATGCGAGCCAGTCGGCGAGTCGCGAGGTGAGCGGCCGCAAGGTCGCGTCGAGCTGACGGGTTTCACTGTAGACCGCTTGGGCGCGCTCGTCTCGAGAGTCGGTGGCGACGGTGGCGTAGACGTAGACGCGCAGCAGGTTGGCGTCGTCGGTGACTCGGTTCAACTCGCTGAGCACGCGGTCGGCCGCAGCGCCGTCGGCAACGGTGGTGGTCCGGGTGGCGGTGGCACGGATGCCGAATTCGTCGAACAGTGCCACCAGACGATGGGCGTCGGCGCTGGCCTGCTCGAGGGCGTCGATGAACGACCGCGCGTCGAGTGATTCGTGCACGTCAGCGACACTCCAGCGTGGCAGTGCTGACGCATCGGGCGCCCGTCGCTCGTCGATCGTGGTCACGATGGCTCCTCGTCCGCCGGGGCGATGTCGGTGACGAACGCGGCGTTCGTCGAGTGGATTGCGAAGCCGAGGCGTTCGTAGAGCGCGACGGCGGTCGTGTTGCTCGCGTCGACGTGCAACATCCCGCTCGCGATGTTTCGCGCGTCTGCGAGGTGCTCGAGCCCGGCCAGCGTCAGCTGGGACCCGAAGCCTCGTCCGCGGAAGTCGGGATCGACGGCGATCACGTAGATCTCACCGAGCTCTTGGTCGCCGGGCGCCGTGGCCGGATGCACCTTGGTCCAGCAGAACCCAGCCATGCGGACGGCGCCGTCGTCATCGACGTCGTCGAGGACACGGAATCCGTCGGGATCGAACCACGACTCCTGCTGGCGTTGGCAGAACGTGTCGATCGTCCAGCCGCCCTGCTCGCCGTGATCGGAGAAGGCCCGGTTGTTGACGCTCAACCACGCCTGGTCGTCGACGCCGGGCACGAACGAACGGGTCTCGATCGTGACGGGTGTGCCGGTCGGCAGGCTGCGCCGCATCTGGTGCAGCGTTCGCCCGCGCGACATGTGTGCGGCGTCGGCAAGTGCAGTGTGGGCCGACGTCGGCTCGAAGACCCACCAGTTGACCCGTCCGCCCCCATTGGACGCGACGACGTCGAGCGCGGCGTCGATCAGCTCGGGTCCGATCGTGGCCATCTCGTAGCGATGATGGGGATGGATGACCAACTCGAAGGCATGCACGTCGTTGCCGCGCGAGATCTGGGCGTACGCCACAGGGTGGTCGTGGCCCGGCTCGGATGCCAGGAACCCGGTGAACCCGTCGAGGCCCCCGTTGACCAGGTCGAGATAGAGATGATCCGACAACGGCCGACGGCCGTCAGCGCGGGCGGCGGCATCGAGGAGTTCGGACACGCTGGCGATGTCGTCGCTCGCCATCTGGCGCTTGATTTCGAGACACCGCATGGTCCGAGGGTACCTGTGGGAGTTCGGTCGAGTGTATAGTTCACGTCAACCAGGTTCCCGCCACCTGGTTACTGCGACGGTTGGGATCCGCCTCCCGACCTCGCACCGAGCGACGGCCCTTCTCACGAGGGGCCGTCGCCACTTTTTCGGCCCGTTCGTGTCGTCTGGCAGGGCCTTTCCCGAGTCGTGACGCGTCAGTCGCAGGCGTTGATTGCCCGCATCAGGGTCCGTTCGGCGTTGCGGAGTTGGCGCTCGGCCTCGTGGATTGCTGTGACCACGTCGTCGCGCTCCGTGCCGATCCAAGGTTCGGCGAGACCGGCGACCCGGCTGCGGTACTGCGCCACGTTGTCGGCGATGGCCGACAATTCCGCAGCGGTCGACTCGGTGGATCCGGCCATGTCGGCAAACCCTACCGGGACGCTGTGGCGCCCTCCCTCTACACTTCGCCCGGTGATT
>JBBQEU010000068.1:0-17040 GCA_038321235.1 Acidimicrobiales bacterium
GGCTCGTCCTGTGCGGTGATCTCACCCTGGGTGGAGTACACGCCGAAGAGCAGCACGATCGCGATCATGATGTGCATGATCGAGCCGGCCGAGATCACGAGCAGACGCTTCGGGAAGCTCTGCTGGCGGTAGCTGCGGGATTCGTCGCCTGCTTCGACGTCGTCCATCCGGTTCATGCCGATGATGCGCACGAACGCGCCGAGCGGCAGTGCGCGCACGCCGTACTCGGTCTCGCCCCGGCGGAAGCTCCACAGGCGTGGCCCGAAGAACAAGAAGAACTGGGTGACCTTCATGCCGGTCCACTTGGCTGTGAGGTAGTGACCGAGTTCGTGGAGGAAGATCGAGATCACGAGCCCGACGACGAACACGAACATCCAGATGTTGACGAAGGCGAGCCACACGAAGAGCGCGGCGATCGCCGTCATCGACAGCAGACCCTTCCAGCCACCGGCGAGTTCGTCCTCGCCGCGCTCGACCACGGCGCCACCGGCCATGAGTTCGCTCTTCATGCGGTCGGAGCGCTTGAGGCTGGGCGGCGGGAGCTGAGCACCGTCTCGTTCGTCGTGTGGGGTGAGTTGGTCGGTCATGTCGATCGTTTCGAGAGAAGGTCACGAGCGATCCGCCGGGCCTGGGCATCGGCATCGATCACATCGTCGACAGTGAGGGGGGTTGCACCATCATGCATCGCAAGTACACCAACACAGACGTCAGGGATCTCATTCCATCGCAAGTTCCCCGCCAAGAATGCGTCAACTGCCACTTCGTTGGCGGCACTGAGCCAGGCGGGCGCCGTACCGCCGAGCCGCCCGGCGTCGTAGGCGAGGTCGAGGCAGCGGAACGTCGCCCGGTCGGGCGCTTCGAAATCGAGTCGCGACAGCGCTGTCCAGTCGATGCGGCCGAACGGGCTCCCGATCCGGTCGGGGTAGCCGAGGGCGTAGCCGATCGGCAGACGCATGTCGGGCAGGCTGAGTTGCGCAATCGTGGAGCCGTCGGTGAACTCGACCATCGAGTGCACGATCGACTGGGGGTGCACGATGACGTCGATGTCGTCGTAGGGCGTACCGTACAGCTCGTGGGCTTCGATCACTTCGAGACCCTTGTTCATCAGCGTGCTCGAATCGACGGTGATCTTGGGCCCCATGCTCCACGTCGGGTGGGCGAGCGCCGCCTCGACGGTCACCTCGGCCAGTTCGTCGGCAGTGCGGCCGCGGAACGGCCCGCCACTCGCTGTGAGCAGCAGGCGAGCGACCTCCCGGTCGGCGGCCACCGACGACCGCAGACACTGGTGCAACGCGCAGTGTTCGCTGTCGACGGGCACCAATTCGGCTCCTGGCACCGATCGCAGCGGCTGCACCACGGGGCCGGCGGCGATGAGGCTCTCCTTGTTGGCCAGTGCGAGCCGTTTGCCGGCACGCAACGTCTCGATCGTGACCGCCAGCCCGGCAAATCCGACGACGCCGTTCACCACGACGTCGGCCGGATCGACCACCTCGGCCAACTCGGCAACGACCTCGACGCCCGGCAGTGCCTCGGCGACCTCTCGTCGAGCCGCCTCGTCTGCAACCGCCACCAACTGCGGCGAGCATCGCCTCGCCTGCTCGATCACGCCATCAGCGGAACTCCCGACCGCCAACGCCACGACCTCGTACGAGCCGGGGAATCGGGCATTCTCGGCGTCGATGACGTCGAGTGTCTGGGTGCCGATCGAGCCAGTCGACCCGGCGATCGCCACGCGGGTCGGTGACATCAGAGCCTCAGAGCGCAGTCCAGGGTTCGACCACGAGCATCAGGTAGTACACCGCCGGCAGGACGAACAGAAACGCGTCGAAGCGATCGAGCACGCCACCGTGGCCCCTGATGATCGCTCCGAAGTCCTTCACGTCGAGATTGCGTTTGAACATACTCTCGGTGAGGTCGCCGAGCGGCGCCATGGCGGAGATCACGATGCCGAGCATCAGCAGATGGCTGGTGCTCGACCACGTGGTGCTGAGGTCCTGCATCCCGATGATCAACATCACGAGCAGCGTGAGGATCGTGCCACCGAGCAGCCCTTCGAGCGACTTGTTGGGACTGATCCACGGCCGCAGCGGCGTGCGTCCGAATGCGGTGCCGACGAAGTAGGCGCCGACGTCGTTGGCCACGACGCCGATGGCGATCAACACGAGCGTGTCGGTACCCCACGGTGTGCCCGCGCCGAAGTTCGAATAGGCGAGGATCAATGCGGCGTACGAGCCCAACACGCCGATCCAGACGACGCCGAGCAGCGTGATCGCCATGTTCGGCATCGGTCCGGCTTCGACCGAATCAGCCGCGATGAAGCTGATCGCGCCGGCGAAGAACGCAAACGCGAGCACCATCGGGATTGCCTGGGTGCCCACCCAGTAGGCCGCGAGCGGCGCGGCAACACATGCCAGCACACCAACGGCCATCACGGGCCGATAACCCTTGTCGGTGACCCGCGCGAAGTACTCGACCGCTGCCAGTCCGAGTGCCAGGGTGACGAATGCCATCGCCCCGGCGGGTCGCCACATCGCCAATGCGAGGAACACTGCGGCCAACACGAGACCGGACGCGACTGCGATCGGCAGGTTGCGCCCGTCAGCGGCCGGTGCGCCGGCGCCAGCGCTCGGTGGACGCTGCGGCGCAGGTCCGCGCCGCTTTGGGTCGGGGCGCCGCGGCATGCCCGACGGGTCGGTGCCGATCGTGATACGGGCGGGCTCGCGACGGGCAGGCTCGGCGGGCTCGGTCGCCGGCACAGCACCCGACGGCCGTCTCGTGTCCGCCCCCGGCACGTCGTCGACGGTGGGGTCATCGTGCCAGCTGAGTTCGCCGGTCGGGTCCTTCGGGGCCTCGGCCACCGCATCGTCGTCTGTCGTGGACCCGGTGAACGACGACCACACATCGACGTCGTCAGTCGGGTCGGGCGTCGTCTCCGCAGCAGCGATCCGGGGAATCTCGCCCGTCGGTGGGTCGGTCCAGTGCGGGCGCGTGCCGGAATCGTCGGCACCGAAGCTGATCGGCTCGCGTCCGACCTCGTCGTCGAACGACACAGCCGGTTGCTCGGTCGTCGCCCCGAAGAGCGGGCCACCGAATTCCTCGTCGTCGAACGAATCCATCTCGCTCTCGAACGGTCCAGCCTTGCGACGCGAAGCCGCCTTGTCGTCGTCGTTCCATTCACTCATGACGGTGTCCTTCCCCCAGAGACCTGCTCATACTTCGAGCAGTTCTTGCTCTTTGCGGCCCACCGCAGCGTCGATGTGCTCGACGTGATCGTGGGTCACCTTCTCGAGATCCTTCTCGGCCCGTTCGAGTTCGTCGGCGGAGATGTCGCCGTCCTTCTCGGCGGTCTCCATCGCCTTGCGCGCGTCTCGACGTGCACCTCGAATGGCGATGCGGCCATCTTCGGCCATGTGCTTGACCACCTTGACGTACTCGCGTCGACGTTCTTCGGTGAGTTGCGGCAACGAGAGTCGAATCGAAATCCCGTCGTTGTTCGGTGACACACCGAGGTCGCTGTCGCGGATTGCTTTCTCGATCGATTCGAGCGTGCCGCGATCGTGAGGCTTGATCAGCAACTGGCGAGCCTCGGGCACCGAGATGGAGGCCAGTTGTTGCAGCGGCACCTGGGCGCCGTAGTACTCCACGGTGATGCGCTCGACCAACGTTGGTGTCGCCCGTCCGGTGCGCACGGTGGAAAACTGCGACTGGGTGTGTTCCACCGCCTTGTCCATCTTCTCCATTGCTTCCAACATGGTCTCATCGATCACGCCAGCCAGCGTACTCAGAGCGACCCCGCTGACCAGACCATCGGGGCTCATGAGCTTTCCGGGACCAGCAGCGCCGGACCTGGTCAGACCTCGTGGACGAGGGTTCCTTCGTGGCCGCCCTGCACGATGCTGCGCAACGAACCGGGCTTCGACATGTCGAACACCACGATCGGAATACCGTTGTCGCGACAGAACGCGATGGCGGTTGCGTCCATCACCTTGAGGTTCTTGGTCATCACCTCGAGGTAGCCGACCTCGTTGTACTTGGTGGCGGTGGCGTCGTGACGGGGATCGGCCGAGTACACACCGTCGACGCCCGAATGCGTCCCCTTGATCACGACGTCGGCTTCGATCTCTGCAGCGCGCAGGGCCGCTGCGGTGTCGGTGGTGAAGAACGGGTTGCCGGTACCGGCCGCGAAGATGACGACACGGCCCTTTTCGAGGTGGCGAACGGCTCGGCGGCGGATGTAGGCCTCGGCGATGCGGGGCATTTCGATCGCCGACTGCACACGCGTGTCCTGGCCCAGGCGTTCGAGGGCGTCCTGCAGCGCCAAGGCGTTCATGACGGTGCCGAGCATCCCGATGTGATCGGACTGCGTGGGGTCCATGCCGCTCAGCGAACCGGTGCGGCCTCTCCAGAAGTTGCCGCCGCCGACCACCACGGCCACGTCGACGCCGAGGTTCTGACGCAGGTCGACGATGTCGCGCGCTGTCGCTTCCAGCGTCGCTCCGTCGAGTCCTTGGCCGGATTCGCCGGCGAGCGCCTCGCCCGACGGCTTGAACACGATCCGCTTCCAACTCGGGCGGGGACCGCCGCGGGGATGGATCGGCTCGTCAGTCATCGAGCCCGAGAGTACCGCGATGTCGATCACCCCGGGAAAATGGCCCCAACCCCGAACCCCGACCCCGACCCCAACCCCCGACCCCCGACCCCAACCCCGACCCCGAACCCCAACCCCCGACCCCCGAAAAAATCGCGTGCACGTTGCGCTGAGCGCAACAGCTCCGCGCCATTTCGGGTTTTTCGGGGACGTTTGGCGAGGTGAGCTGGATCAGCCGATTTCGACTTGGGCGAAGCTGACGATGCTGGCGCCACCGATGAACTGGCTCACCGACTGCTTGTCGTCCTTCGCGTACGGCTGGTCGAGCAGCGCGACGTCCTTGAAGAAGCCGTTGATGCGCCCTTCGACGATCTTGGGCAGCGCCGCTTCGGGCTTGCCTTCATTGCGGCTGATCGTCTCGAGCGTGGTGCGCTCGGCGTCGACGACGTCAGCGGGGACATCGTCACGGCTCAGGTACGACGGCCGGGCGAACGCGATGTGCACGGCGACGTCGTGGGCGAGTTCTGGCGTGCCGCCGGCGAGCTCGACGAGGACGCCGTTGACGCCGCGTCCACCCTGGATGTGCTGGTAGCTGCCGATGATGTTGCCGTCGGCGGCCTCGATGCGCTTGACCTCGCCGAGGCCGATGTTCTCTTTCAGCGTCACCTTGAGTTCTTCGAGTTCGGTGGTGCGTTCGCTGACGGCGTCGACACCCTTGGCGGCGACGAGCGCGACCAGTGCGTCGGCTTCGGCCTTGAACTGGTCGGAGCCGGCAACGAAGTCGGTCTCGCTCTTGAGCTCGACGATCGCGCCAACATTGCCCTCGATCAGGAGACTGACAACACCTTGTGAGGCGTCGCGGTCTTCGCGCTTCGCGCTGGCGGCGAGACCCTTCTCACGCAGCCAGGTCTTGGCCGCTTCGAGGTCGCCGTCGTTCTCCTCGAGGGCCTTCTTGCAGTCCATCATCCCAGCGCCCGACGATTCGCGCAGGGCCTTGACGTCTTGTGCGGTGAATGACATGACTTCAGCTCTCCGTCGTTGCTTGCGGGGTCTCGTCGGTGCTCTGACCGGGCTTGGCGGCGGTGTCCTCCGAGGCGTCGGGGACAGTGGTGTCGGCGTCGTCGCTCTGAGCGTCGGCTCCGGCAGGAATCGGGGCCTCCGTCTCGGCCGGGGCGGCGGGCTGCTCGGTGTTGGCCACGGGACCGGTGGTCTCCTCCGGCACCGATGCCGGCACGGGCTGCGACTTCGAGTCGCCGGTGGCCGATGACTGGTCGTCGGCGACGTCGACCGGGGCGTTCTTCGCTGCAGAGAGGCGGGCGTCTCGGTCGGCCTGGGCCTGGGCGGCAGCGTCGCGTGCAGCGGTCTGGGCTGCAGCGAACTCAGCCTCTTCTTCAGGGCTGCGCTCGGCGACGGGGGCCGGTGCGGGATTGCGCTTGTTGGCGATGAAGCGACCCTCTTCGACAGCGTCGGCGATCACACGGGCGAACAGGCTGTTCGAGCGGATGGCGTCGTCGTTGCCCGGGATCGGGTACTGGATCACTTCGGGGTCGACATTGGTGTCGACCACGGCAACCACGGGGATGCCGAGCTTGTTGGCTTCGGTGACTGCGATGTGCTCCTTCTTCGTGTCGAGAACGAAGATCGCATCAGGCGCCTTCTTCATGCCGCGGAGGCCACCGAGGTTGCGCTGCAACTTGGTGAGCTCGCGGTCGAGGAGCAGCGCTTCTTTCTTGATCATCGCATCGAACTCGCCGGAGGCTTGCATGCGCTCGTACTCGAGCATCTTGTTGACGCGCTTGCCGATGGTTTCGAAGTTGGTGAGCATGCCGCCGAGCCAGCGCTCGTTCACGTAGGGCATGCCGCACTTGTCGGCGTAGCTCTTGACGGGATCCTGCGCCTGCTTCTTGGTGCCGACGAAGAGGATCGTGCCGCCACCGGCGACGAGGTCACGGACGTAGCCGTACGCAGTCTCCACCCGACCGAGCGTTTGCTCGAGGTCGATGATGTAGATGCCGTTGCGCTCACCGAAGATGAATCGCTTCATCTTCGGGTTCCAACGACGGGTCTGGTGACCGAAGTGGGCTCCGGCCTCGATCATCTGCCGCATGGTGATGACAGCCATGTTGGTTCTCCTTGTTGCGGTTGATCCCGCCGGTCGGCGCCCTCGTCGAGAGCGACCGCATGTGGACCGATGGGACAGTGTGACGTCGCTGCGAACAGCGGTCGATCCAGGTGAATCGGCCCCCGTGATGCTATCGGGCGGTTTCCGGCTCACGACACTTCGGTTGTGGCGGTGGTGCCGGGCGAGCCGCGGTTCCATCCACCGGAATCAGGCGCGGGCGTCCTCGAAGGACGCCGACGAATGGTGCCGGGTCGGCGTAGTCGTCACCGATTCTCAGGCCGAAGAAGAACATTCCGGAGGCGCGCCCGATGACAGCACCGCTGAGCACGACATCACCCATCTCCGACGAGGTCGACGTGACCCGGCCGTAGGTGTGGCGCCACCCGTTCGCAAGTCGGACCACGACGTAGCCGATGTCGGCAACGCTCCCGACGAACTCGACCCGCCCGCTCGCTGCGGCCCGCACCACGACTCGGTCGCTGACGGCGAACTCGAGCCCCCGGTTGCCAGCGCACCATGGGCACGGCGGTTCACGGAAGGGATCGGTGACCGTGCCTTCGACCGGCGGGAACCAACAGGGTGCCGCCTCGGCGGGCGAGGCCGTGGCGAGACCGCCGACGGTGGCCTGCAGCGAGATGACGACGCCGACCAGGAAACGGCAGAGGTGAGTGGTGCGTGTGCGTGTGCGAGCAGACATCGGCGACCCTTCGAGACCCTCGGCGACGCCGAGGTCGGACATCGGGGGCGCGCTGCGCCGACGGGCCACCCACGAGGGGTGGCGAATCGGGCTCAGCCGACGCCGGCCACCGACAGCCGTGAGCGAAGGTGCAGCACCGATTTGGTGTGGATCTGGGACACGCGACTCTCGGTCACCCCGAGCACCTGTCCGATCTCGGCGAGGGTCAGACCCTCGTCGTAATACAGCGAGAGCACGAGCTTCTCGCGATCTGGCAGCTTCTTGATCTCGGCTCGCATGATCTGGCCGAGTTCGTTGTCTTCGACGACTGCTGCCGGCGAACCCGAGCCCGGCCCGTCGAGCGCCGCCGGCTCGGCACCCGCAGCGATGGCCCGATCGAGCGGTCCGACCGTGGTGCTCGCAATCGCTGCCAGCCACCGGGTCAGTTCGTCGGCGGAGATGTGGAGGTGCGTCGCCAGTTCCTCGTCGGTCGGCGCACGACCCTCCTTGTGCTCGATTTCCGAGATCGCCTTCTCGACGCTGCGGGCTCGGCTGCGGATCGAGCGGGGTACCCAGTCGAGCTTGCGCAACCCGTCGTAGACAGCACCCCGGATACGCGGGACTGCGAACGTTTCGAACTTGACGCCGCGCTCGGGATCGAACCGTTCGATCGCATCGATCAGACCGAACACGCCCGAACTGACGAGATCGCCAGGATCCACGCTCGACGGCAAACCCGCGCCGACACGACCGGCGACGAACTTGACCAACGGTGAGTAGTGCACGATCAAGTGGTCGCGCGCAGCCATGTTCCGGCGGTTCAACCACCGAGTCCACTGCATCTGGAGGTCGGCGTCTTCGGGAACGATGCTCATGCTCTGGGGTGGGCCTCGCGATAAGCAGCCGACAAACGCTCGCGGCTGACGTGGGTATAGCGCTGCGTGGTGGCCACATCGGCGTGGCCCAACAACTCTTGCACGGCTCGCAGGTCGGCACCACCATCGAGGAGATGGGTGGCGAACGTGTGACGCAGCGCGTGCGGATGGGTCGGGCTCGGCGAACGACGATCGACGATCCGCCGCACGTCGCGTGGCGTCAGTGGCCGGCCACGCTCGTTGCCGAACATCACGTCGCCTGCCTCGGGGGGCAGCACGTCGTGTCGGATCGCCAACCAGCGACGCACGGCGACCGCTGCGGGTTCGCTGATCGGGACCCGTCGCTCCTTGGAGCCTTTTCCCCACACGTGAGCGGCGCCGGTGGCGACCGACACCGACGACACCTGCAGCCCACAGAGTTCGCCGACACGCAGCCCGGATCCGTACAGCAACTCGAGCACGGCATCGTCGCGACGGCGGCGCCAGTCGGGTTCGTCGTCGTCGATCGGCGAGTCGAGCAAGCCGCTGAGTTCTCGTTGATCGAGCACCCGTGGTAGCCGCCCGCTTCCAGCGGGAACCGAGACGCCACTGGTGGGGTCGACATCGACGATGCCACTCGCGACGAGCCACCGGTAGTAGCGCCGGATCGCTGCGGTCTTGCGGGCGATCGACCGGCGGGCGAACTGACGGGTGGTGAGATGAGCCAGGTACCGGCGCACGGTGGCCCGCTTCACCGCGCCTGGTTCGAGCAACTCGCTGCGTGCGCACCACTCGGCGAACGACCGCACATCGGAGGTGTACGCGGCCACTGTGTTGTCGGACAGCGACGTGAGCACGTGCGCGAAATCGTCGATGCGCCAGCGGTCCACGGCGGAGATGGTATTGCCCGCGAGGGAGCCGCAGCGTGGATGGGAGGTCGTCGGAGGCTGCAACCGGGCTCGTCCTGCGCCGTTCGACGGCATCGAACCACCGCATCATGCGAGGTCGGCCCAGTCGTCGATCGCCTCGAACCAGCCGGCGGTTTCGCGCAACCAGCCCGCGTGTTCGAGGCGCGCCACGCCCATCGCCGTGTCGACGAGCGAGTCACCGCACTGCAGCGACAACGCTTCGAGCGTGCGTGGCTCTCGGCGACACGCGTCGATCAGGCGACGGTCGCCGGCACTGGGCAACGCCCGCGGATCGTGGCGACTGCGTCCCGCTCGTCGGCGATCGAGACCCAACGCCATGAGGAGGTCGGCGGTCTCGGTAGCTGGAGCGGCGCCGTCGCACAGCAACTTGTTCGTCCCCGACGCGGCCCTGCTCTGCAGCGCTCCAGGCACGGCGAACACCTCGACGCCGCGTTCAGCGGCCTCACGCGCCGTGATCAGGCTGCCCCCTCGCTCACGGCTCTCGACGACCACGAGCACCTCGACCAGCGCGGCAAGGATTCGATTGCGCAGCGGGAACCGGAACGCGTCGGGTGCAGTGCCCGGTGGCCATTCGGAGATCAGCGCCCCACGCGCCGCGACCAGCTCCCAGAGTTGCGCGTGCTGTGCCGGGTATGGGCGGTCGGGGCCGGTGCCGACCACCGCCACCGGGTGGGCACCCTCGACGGCGAGCGCGCCGCGATGGGCGGCGCCGTCGATGCCCTTCGCCAAGCCGGACACGACGACCACACCTTCCTCGGACAGCTCGTAGCCGAACCGGGCCGCTGTCTCACGGCCGCGTTGGGTGGCGTTGCGCGTGCCGACGATGCCGACTCGGCGGGCATCGAGCACACCGAGGTCGCCGCGGACGAACAACGCGGCGGGCCGACGAGGGTCGTCGAGCAGCGCTGCCGGGTACGCGGCGTCGCCCTCGACGACCACCTGTACGCCCGCCGCAACGCAGTGCCTCCACACCGCTTCGGGCTCCCGGCGATCGGCGCAGCGTCGCCATGTGGCGGCGAGATCGGGCTCGCGTGCGAACAACGTGGCGAACGGCTCGGGTGGCGGGGACGACCCGGTGGCGATGGCAAAGGCCTGTTCGGGCGATCGGCGCGCGAGTAGCCCCGACAGCCGGTTGGTGGTCATCCGATCGAACCCGGCGAGCGCGGCGACGAACGCCTCGGCCGGGATCACGCCGCCCTCCCCGTCGGCATCGACCGAGCGAACGTCGCACGGAATCGCAATGCAAGAGCCACGTCCTGCTCGTCGACGCCCGGTTCGAGGTGCCCACGCAGGTCGGCGATGGTGCGCGCCACCCGCCGGATTCGGTGGTACCCCCGGCCGCTGAGTCGATCGTGCTCGAGCTCGTGACGCAAGAGGGCGGCCGAGCCGAGGTCGAGGCGTGCGACCTCGTCGAGGCGAGCGACGGCCAACGCACTGTTGAGCACGCCCTGTCGTTCGACGGCGAGCCCCCGTGCTGCGAGCACTCGGGCGGCGACGACCACCGAGCTCTCGCCGGGCACGTTGGTCAGGAGGTCGTCGACGGCCGGACGGTGCACCGGCACCCGCAGGTCGAATCGATCGAGCAGCGGACCCGACACACGGCGCGCATAACGGTGCAGCACCGCGTCGCCGCACACGCATGCGCCAGGCGCACCACCGCCGCACGGGCACGGGTTCATGGCCGCGACCAGCAAGAAGTCCGCAGGCAGGAGCGCGCGGATCCCTGCTCGGTTCACCTGGACCATGCGTGATTCCAGTGGTTGGCGGAGTCCGTCGAGCACCGACGGCGCGAACTCGGCGAGTTCGTCCATGAACAACACGCCTCCATGCGCAATCGACACTTCGCCGGGACGAATGATCTGGGTCCCTCCGCCCACCAGCGCGATCTGCGACGACGTGTGGTGCGGTGCCCGGAATGGCGCCTCGCGGACCAGACCTCCTGCGGGAAGCGGGATGCCCGACGCCGAGTGCACCATGGTGACCTCGAGCGCTCGGTCGCGTTCGAGCGGTGGGAGCAGACCAGGCAACCGAGAGGCGAGCATCGTCTTGCCGGCTCCGGGCGGCCCGATGAACAGCGTGTGGTGGCCACCGGCGGCTGCGATCTCGAGGGCATGGCGAGCAACGGGCTGGCCTTGGACGTCGGCCAGATCCGGAGGCGGGCGGCGGATCGGTTCGAGCCGCTGGACGATGTCGTGATCGGGCCACGGCGCTTCTCCGCTGAGCACGTCGACCAGTTCGCCGAGATTCGCGATCAGGCGAACCCTGCCGAGTGCCACGACGTGGGCCTCCGTGGCGCTGGCGATCGGAACCACCACATCTCGCTCGCCGATCGCACCCACCATCGGAGCGACGCCGTTGACCGGGCGCAGCGACCCGTCGAGGCCGAGTTCGCCGATGAACGCGAGCCCCTCGATCGCCTCTGGGGAGATGACGGCGCTGGCGGCGAGCACTCCCACGGCGATCGCCAGGTCGAGGCCGGACCCCGCTTTGCGGTCGCCCGACGGGGCCAGGTTGACGGTGATCTTGTGTTTCGGCCAGGGAAGACCACTGCTGACGACGGCGGCGCGGGCGCGATCTCGCGATTCGCGGATCGACATGTCGGGCAGACCGACGAGGCTGAACCCGGGAAGCCCCGCGGATACTTGGACCTCGACGTGGATGAGATGCCCTTCTGCACAGAAGAGCACCGCTGACGGAACGGATGCGTACATGCGAACCTCCTCGGGACGACGCGGCGAACCGCGGGGACATCGAGGAGGGGCGGCGGGGCCCCACGACCCCGACCGAGCATGAAGCTCGGTCGTTGGACGTACTGTACCCAGGGGGTGTCGCACTCCGACACGACGGGAGGGGCGGGCGCTACGAGATCGTCGCGCTGGCGTGCGACAATGCTCCCCCGTGGTCGCCCTCCGCTCCGCTCCTCCGCGCCGATCGCCGGCGTTCACCGCCGCGGCCGCGGCGATCCTCTCGGTCACGGCCGGAGCGAGCCTGGTCGCTTGCGGCGGCGACGAAGCGCCGAGCGCGGAACGGTTCTGCGGCGAGGTCGCCGCCAACAAAGAGGCGCTCACCAGCCCGCAGCTGGTCTACACCGACGACATCGATCCGCTGCTGGATCTGTATCGCGACATCGGTGCGCTGGCACCCCTCGGTGTGCAGCCCGACTGGGACCAGATCGTGTCGGCGTACGAAACGGCGAGCACCGTAGTGGTCGGCGACGAGGAGTCAGAGCAGGCCGCCCTGACCGCCGTCTACTCCAGCGAGAAGTCGGCTGCTGCGGTGGAGACCTGGCTGATGGCCAACTGCGCCGTCGACATCGGGCCGGTGTTCACCATCGTGCCGCACGACCCGGTGACGATCACTTTGCCGCCGACTGACACCGTGCCACCGAGTGACACGACGACGCCGCCATCAGTTCCCTGACGGGACGATCAGGCGATTTCGCCGCGACGAAGGATGACCTTGTCGACGAGGCCATAGTCGCGACCCTCTTCGGCGGTGAACCAGCGGTCGCGCTCGGAGTCGGCCTGGATCTGCTCGAGGGTCTGGCCGGAGTGCTCGGCGATCAAGGTGGCCATGCGCAGCTTGGTGTAGCGGAGCTGTTCGGCCTGGATGGCGATGTCGGATGCCTGCCCGCGAAGACCTGCGAGGGGCTGGTGCATCATGATGCGGGCGTTCGGGAGCGTGTAGCGCTTGCCGTCGGCGCCGGCGGTCAGCAGGAACTGCCCCATCGAGGCGGCGAGGCCGAGACAGACCGTGGCCACGTCGCAGCCGACGAACTGCATCGTGTCGTAGATCGCCATACCGGCGGTGACCGATCCGCCCGGGCTGTTGATGTAGAGCCAGATGTCCTGACCGGGGTCTTCGCCCTCGAGGTAGAGCAGCTGCGCACAGATCTGGTTGGCGATCTCGTCGTTGACATCGGAGCCCAGCATGACCACACGGTTCTTCAGGAGGCGATCGAAAACGGCCGAACGCGGATCGAATCCGCCCTCGAGTGCAACTGGTGAGATGAGTTCCGACATGGAGCGAAGGCTATCGGTCGTGGCGGCGAGGGAATCGCGACAGCGTCGTTCGCACTACCGTCATGGCCATGGCCGTCACTGCGAAGTTCGTACCCGAACAGATCGACCTGTTGCCCAACACGCCCTCGACGTTGACGCTGCGCCTGTACAACGACGACGCCGAGGCGCGCACCGTCACGCTCACGGCTTCTGGAGACCTGCACGAACACGTCCGGCTCGACTCATCGACGGCCATCCTCGACACGAATCAGATCGTCGACGTCCCCGTGAACGTGTTCGTGCCGTCGACCGTCGGCGCCGGCACGTACACGATCTCCACTGCCGTCGCCATCGTCGAAGAACCGGTGGACGGCGAAGCAGCGCAGGACCAGCCCGGCGTCGATGCCGCAACGGCCACCGCCGTCGTCGAGGCGCGCAGCGACTACACGATCGCGTTGCAGCCCGCCCGTTCGAAGGGGGCGACGGCCGGTCGCCACGTCGTCCGGCTGGCGAACACGGGCAACGTGGTGGTCACGGTCGAGCTGTCGGCAGACGTCACCGACGATGATATGACCGTCCAGTTGGGCGACACGTCGATGACCGTGGAACCCGGGCAGACCGGTCTGGTGTCGCTGCGCGTCGAGCCGCCGATCACCTATTGGAGCGGCCCGTCTCATGTTCACGACTTCACGCTCGGGGCAACGTCGGCCGAAGGTCGTTCCGACGAGCTGACCGGCACGTACCAGCAGCAGCCGCGCCTGCCCAATTGGGTGGGACCGGCAGCCGCGGGTGCCGGCGCCGCCCTCCTCGTGGGCACGATCGCCTGGTTCGCGCTGCTGCGGCCGTGGGTACAGGACACTGCCGACGACGCTGCCGCTGATGCGATCGAACAGGACCGCGCCGCGCTACGCGAGCGCATCGACGAGCTCGAAGCAGCGGCTGCCGAGGCCGAGGAGCTCCCGCTCGGCACCCCCGTCGACATCCGCCTCGACGTAGCACCGACCGGCGGAAACACCGAGCAGGACGTCGCCAACGTCGAGGCCGGCACGATGGTGTCGATCACCGACGTGGTCTGGCAGAACCCCACCGGCGCGGTGGGCACCGCATCGTTGAGGCGCGGCGACGAGATCCTGCTGCAATCGGAGCTGGCGAACTTCCGGGACTATGACCTGCATTTCGTTGCGCCGTTCCAGTTCGACGGTGGCATCGACATCGTTCTCGACGTCGAGTGCCGCACGCCCGGGGCCGGCGCGAGTGCCTGCCCGGTCGGGGTGTCGCTCGTCGGCTTCGTCGACGAAACCGACTGAGCGTTCAGCGTCCGAGTGGACGACTGGGTCCGCTACGGACCGCGGTGTCACCAGAGGAGGCTCCCCGACTGGAGACCAGCAACTCGGCGGCGACGTCGTCGAACGCGTCAGGCTGACCGGCCACGGCGAGAACGGCGGGCCCGGACGACGTGTTGGGGAGCACCACGACGACGTGGGCAAAGGTGCCGTCGCCATCGACGACGATCGGTGCAGCCACCGCCGCGCCGGGCTGCGAGAGTTCGATCGTCGAGCCGGCGGGGAACCCTGCACCGAACACGGTGACGGTCTGGCCGGCACCCGCAACGGCGGGGACCAGGTCGAGTGTGGGTCCGGGAACTCCCTCACCGACCAGCGACGCGGTCACAACTGAGCCGTCGAACAGTCGGAACACCACCGAACCGTTTGCAGGGCCCGCCGTGATCGGGGCGAACTGCACCTCGACGACACAGGTCGCCCCGGGTTCGATGGACACCCCGGTGCATGCGTCGGAGACGATGGTGAACACCTCGGGCACGTCGATGGAGGCGCCGCTGATCTGCACCGCGTTCCCGGATGCGTTGGTCAACGTGACGGGCTGGGTGCGGCGCCCCGCATCGACCACCGTCGCGCCGAATGCAACCGGGGAGGCCGATGCGGTTGCGGCGTCACCGATGTCGGATCCGGCGTCGGGTGTGAAGGTCGGCTGAGGCCTGAAGGTGCTCGACGACGACGTGGGTCGGCGAGGCGGTGCCGGGAACGGGACGCTGGGGAACCCGGTCGGGAACCGAGCCACGATCACGTCGGGGGACAGCGTGGTCGCCGGGATCGTCGGCGAGCTGGCGACCTCGGGCTGCGTCGATGTCGGCACGGTCGGCGGGGTCGCTGGCGGTTGGGTCGACGGTGGGGTCACGGGCGGGGTCGGCGACGTAGTCGATGTGGTGGTGTCGACCGTCCCGCCATTGGACGAGCTGCGGTCGGCCGCCCAGACCACCGGGGCGCCAACCGGTCGTGCGGGATCGACGAGATCCGGGGACAGTTCGGCTGCGCTGGCGAAGACCAGCCACCGTCCGAACTGCGAGATCGCCGCTGGACCCGTCGAACGAGCGTCGGCGAGTTCGTCGATGGTGACATCGACCGTCGAGGCAGCGTCGGACGACAGCACGCGCAGCGCCTGGTCGCGTTGGTACACGATGTGGGTCCCGTCGGCGGAGACAGCTGGGCGAGTTGCGTCGGCGAGGAGGAGCTGTGTCGTTCGCGCAGTCCGATCGACACCCACCACGAACGGAGTGATCACCGGCGTCGATGCGACCACGGCGAGGTCGACGGCGGTCGACTCGAAGACCACGAACGTGCCGTCGGCGGAGATCGTCGGCGACGCTGAGTCACCCGAGGCCGGGTCTCCGGACAACGTGGCGGAGAGCAGCTCGGGTTCGGGTTGGCTGTCGAGCAGCGAGGCTGGTGACGTCCAGACGTAGACGTCGGCGCGGCTGGGGACATATGGCTCTGTGCCCGGGCCGGCCACGAACACGACATCGCGTCCGTCCGCGGACACGTCGACGGATCTGCCGGTCACGAATTCGTCGAGCCCACCGGCGACGACATCGAACGTGATGGGCTGCCCGTCGGCGAGCCCGGTGGCCGAGCGGACGTAACGTCGGATCTCCCCGCCGGTTGACCACACGACGATGGAACCGTCGAACGACAGCGCAGGTGCTGCAACTCGCGGGGGGCCGGCAGGTGGCGTATCGGAACGGCTCACCGTGTCGAGTACGGAACCGATCGGCAAGGGCCCATCGATCGCCGCCGTGGCACATCGATCGACGACGGTGAGCTCGATGTCGTCGGCGCGGATCACCGAGTAGGCGACGACGCATCCGTTGCCGCTGACGCTCGGCGCAGTGCTGCCCAACTCGGCCACGGCCCGACTGGTGCCACCATCGCCGTCACGGATCCAGACCCGACGGTCATCGAGCGAGCCACTCGGAGTCGTGGATTGGGCTGCGTCCGAGGCGGCAGCACTGGTCTCGTAGGCGACGACGGCGGCGGTGTCGGAGATCGCCGGGACGACGTCGTCTGGCAGGACTTGGACCATCCCGGCCGCGTCGACGGAGACGATCTCCAGTTGGAGTGGCTCGCTCGTCGCCTGTGCACCGATCGTGGATGCATACGCGCTGGCAACACCGACGGTGACGACGGCTGCTGCACCGAGAGCCAGCCTGCGGCTCCGGCTCGACGTGAAGAGTGCGGACGTGCCGCCCAGGGTACCGCGCTCGTGGTGATGATGTCAGCGGGCGAGGCCGCTCATCACCACGGCGATCTGTTCGGTCGGTTGGATGGCGTCGATGACCGCCAGCACGCCCGCGAGGCCGGCGCTCCCGGTGGGGCTCACATCGAAGCCGGCCGAGCGAGCCAGCTGGTGAGCGGCGACGATGTCCATCTCGGCAGCGACCACCGGTGGATCGCCCCACCCTCCGCCGATCGCGTCGATGACACCGAGCCAGTCGTAGGTCTCGTCGTCGAGGATCCCGTCGGCAACCGAGTGCGGATCCTGCCACGGCGTCATCAGCTCACCCCAGTGAGCAGC
>JBBQEU010000069.1:0-16931 GCA_038321235.1 Acidimicrobiales bacterium
CCGACCACAACGCCCATAATCTTCGTTATGTCATATTCCGTCGAACCCCTGGACGTTCTCTCTCGGGTCGGCCAGACTGGCCACTTCCCCATCCACACGGCCTCTCTCCATACTTGCTGCAGACATCGAGAGGGTCGACAGCACGTCGAGGTATCAGAACCTCAAGTAGAGATCTAGGGTTGAGGGTTGAAGAATTCGTGCGGGCAGTCCGACAACTTCATCGTGCAGGGAGCTCCTCCGTTCGTGAGATACGTGAATCGTCATCGCAACCGCCAGTACCCTCGTGGAGGCGTTGTGGCGCGTGGACTCTGCGTCGCCACCATCGCGGCACTGACGCTCGGGGCCGTTCCGGTGGTTGCGACCGCTGCGCCGTCGACGGTGCAGGCACCGCTGCTCCCCCAGGCCGTCGTGGGACTCCGCCAGGGGGCCAATGGCGCCGACGTCTCAGCCCTCCAGCAAGCACTGATTGGCGCAGGTGTCAGGATGCCAGGTGGCGCTGACGGATACTTCGGACCAGCCACGAAGTCGGCACTCACCGCGTACCAGTCGCGTTCGGGGCTCCCGACGACAGGCGAGGTCGACGCAGCAACCGCGGCTTCCCTCGGGCTCACCACACCGGCGCCGGCAGCCGCAGCAGCGGGTGGACTCACCGTCGGCTCGCAAGGCGACACGGTCAAGGAACTCCAGAACGCCCTGATGGCCTTCGGGGTGTTCGTGCCCGGCGGCGCCGATGGTGTGTTCGGCCCGGCGACAAAGACAGCGGTGTCGAACTTCCAGCGATGGAACGGGTTGGCCGTCACCGGTGAGGTCGATGCAGCCACAGTGTCCAAGCTCAAACTCGGCAGTGCCCCAACGGCCGCTCCCGCCGTACCGGCGGCGGCGGCTGCAAGCCCGCAAGCGCCAGGCGGCTCGTTCGTGGGCATGGCTGTCGGCGCACGAGGAGACAACGTCAAGGTCCTCCAGCGCGCCCTGATTGCCGCCGGCGTCTCGGTGCGTGGTGGAGCCGATGGCGTGTTCGGGCCGGCGACTGCGGCCGCCCTCACGAGCTATCAGCAGACCAACGGACTCACCGCCAACGGCATGGTCGACGATGCGGTCGCCGGCAAACTCGCGCTGGTCGTCGGCGCGCCGGCGCCGGCACCTGCACCGGCTCCGGCGCCCGCTGCAGGAGCCTCGTATGTTGGCCTCACCGTCGGCTCGAATGGCGCGCTCGTGAAGGACGTGCAACGCGCGCTCATGCAGGCCGGGCTCGCACTTCGCGGTGGCGCCGACGGCGTGTTCGGCAACATGACCAGGACGACACTGGTGCAGTTCCAGCAGTCGCAGGGACGCGAGCAGACCGGCGTGGTCAGCGACGCGGACGCCGCGGCGTTGGCCCTCGGGACCTCGGCTGCCCCCCAAGGCGTCGCCAGCCAGGTCGGTTTCGCCGTGTACGGCGAGCGGGGCGACCGGGTCAAGACGCTGCAGCAGTCACTGCTGAACGCCGGGATGAGGTTCGCCGGCGGCGCCGATGGCGTGTTCGGCGCAAGCACTGCCGGCGCGATTCTCGCCTTCCAACGCCGTGAGGGACTCCCCGCCACCGGCAAGGTCGATCAGGCCACCGCCGGCCGACTCGGCAGCGCGCCTGCCGCTGCACCCGCTCCCCCATCGGCGGCGGGTGTTGCCCTCGACGTCTTCCCCGTACAAGGCAAGTGCTGGTTCGGCGATACCTGGCAGGCCCCACGCGGTGGCGGCCGAACCCACGAGGGCGTCGACGTCATCGCGGCACGCGGCAAGTTGCTGTACGCGGCGGTGGCGGGCACGATCTCGAAGGTGTACAACGACTTCCCAGGGTCGTCGGCCGGCAACGGCCTGCGTATCGCCCAGGACAACGGCACGTACATCACCTACCTGCACATGGACACCTTCGCCGACGGCATCGCGCTCGGCGTGCCCGTCGCCGCCGGACAGGTGGTCGGCACGGTCGGCAGCACGGGCAACTCTGCGACCCCACACCTGCACTTCGAAGTGCATCCTGGCGGTGGCGCCCCGGTGAACCCCTACCCCCTGGTCAAGGCGATCGACGCCTGCAACGTCGAAGCCCCGCGAGGCTGAGAACCACGCAGAACCAGCGTGACGTGTGCAGGCACGGCTACGATGCGGGAACAACTGAATCGCCGTTCCACCCGAGCGGGAGAGTCGTCACCACGTGAGTTGTGGTGAAGGCGCCGAAGGAGCAACCTCCCCGGAATCTCTCAGGCCCACGGACCGCTCGGGCGAGGCACGCTGGAAAGCGCCAGCAGGTGTCGAGTCGACCGACTCGTGACGACACCTGGTGGCCACCGACGGGGAAAGCCCGGGTCCGCCCGGTCGAAACTCTCAGGTACCGATGACAGCCGGGGAAGGTCCACCCACAACAGGAGGCTTTCCCGTGTCCGACCCCACTCCCCCCCGAGTTCCGTTGCCCGTCCGTTCGCTCGGCGAGCTGATCGAGCCCGACGAGTTCACCCGCCGCCACGTCGGGCCATCCGACGACGACGTCGCCGTGATGCTCGATGCGATCGGGGTCGACACGGTGGAGGACCTGCTCTCTCAGACGATGCCGTCGACGATCCGTTCCGAGACCCCACTCGACCTACCGGGTGGAGTCCCCGAGGCCGAGGCACTCGAGCGTCTCCGGACGATCGCCGGACGCAACAGGCGGGTGACCAGCCTGATCGGGATGGGCTACACCGCCACGATCACTCCCCCGGTGATCGCCCGCAACGTGCTCGAGAGCCCGGCCTGGTACACGGCGTACACGCCATACCAGCCCGAGATCAGCCAGGGCCGACTCGAGGCGCTGCTCAATTTCCAGACTCTGATCACCGAACTCACCGGCCTCGACGTCACCAACGCGTCGTTGCTCGACGAGGCGACTGCCGCCGCTGAGGCGATGACGATGGCGCGGCGCCAGTCGAAGTCGTCGTCGACCCGATTCGTGGTCCACCACGACACCCACCCTCAGACCATCGCCGTGTTGCGCACCCGTGCCGAACCGGTCGGCATCGATCTCGTCGTCGGTGACCTCGACCAGCTCAGCGCAGGCGACGGGTTGTTCGGTGCGCTGTTCAGCCTCCCGACCTCGTCTGGCGCTGTCCGTGACTGGTCCGCGGCGATCGACCAGGTGCACGACCTCGACGGCATCGCCGTGGTGGCGACGGACCCGCTCGCTTGCCTCCTCACCACTCCCCCGGGCCAGCTCGGCGCCGATATCGCTGTGGGGTCGGCGCAACGATTCGGCGTGCCGATGGGTTTCGGGGGCCCCCATGCTGGATTCCTCGCCGCCCACGAGCGGGCGGCCCGGTCGATGCCGGGCCGCATCGTCGGCGTCAGCGTCGACACCGAGGGGCGCCCAGCTCTGCGCCTCGCGCTGCAGACCCGCGAACAACACATCCGGCGCGAGAAAGCCACCTCGAACATCTGCACCGCCCAGGTGCTTCTCGCCAACATCGCCGGGCTCTATGCGGCCTGGCACGGACGCGACGGTCTGGTGCGCATCGCTGAACGCGTCCAGCGCCTCACATCGATCGCCGCAGCGGGTCTCCGAGCCGGCGGTCTCGAGCTGTTGAACGACTCGTGGTTCGACACGCTCTCGATCGCCGTCGACTCGGCCGACGCTGCAGTCGCAGATGCGCTCGATGCCGGCTTCAACGTCCGCCGTCTCGGCGACCACCGGATCGGTGTCACCTTCGATGAAACCACCACGCCGGCCCAGGTGCACGACATCGTGCGGGCGCTCGGTGGCCAACCCGTCGCAGAGACCGAGTACGACACTGCGCCCGACGGACTCGACGACGCCCGGCGGCGCACCGACGAATTCCTCACACAGTCGGTGTTCGAGCGCTACCACAGCGAACACGAGATGCTGCGCTACCTGCGCCGCCTCAGCGATCGAGATCTGGCACTCGACCGCACGATGATCCCGCTCGGATCGTGCACGATGAAGCTCAACGCCACCTCCGAGATGGTTCCGATCACGTGGCCGGAATTCGCCGACGTGCATCCCTTCGCGCCGGTCGACCAGGTGGCGGGCTACCTCGAACTGATCCACGACCTCGAAGCGCGCTTGGCCGCGATCACCGGCTACGACGCGGTGAGTCTGCAGCCCAACGCCGGCAGCCAGGGCGAGTACGCCGGACTGCTCGCCATCCGGGCATACCACCGCTCGCGTGGTGACCTCGACCGCACCGTGTGTCTGATCCCGTCGAGCGCCCACGGCACCAACGCGGCGAGTGCCGTGATGGCCGGGATGGACGTCGTGGTCGTCGCGTGTGACGAACGTGGCAACGTCGACCTCGGCGATGTGCGCGTCAAGATCGACCAGGTCGGCGACCGACTGGCGGCGATCATGATCACCTACCCCTCCACCCACGGGGTCTTCGAGTCCAGCATCGGTGAGCTGTGTGCGATGGTCCACGACGCTGGTGGGCAGGTGTACGTCGACGGCGCCAACCTCAACGCGCTCGTCGGCCACGCCCGCCCCGGACGGTTCGGCGCCGACGTGAGCCACCTCAACCTCCACAAGACGTTCTGCATCCCCCACGGTGGTGGTGGTCCGGGTGTCGGCCCGATCGGCGTCGGTGCTCACCTCGCCCCGTTCCTTCCCGGTCATCCATTACGTGACGATCAGCCAGTCGGCGCGGTGTCGGCTGCGCCGTTCGGGTCGGCTGGGATCCTGCCGATCCCGTGGATGTACATCGAGATGATGGGTTCCGCGGGACTGACCGCTGCAACAAGCGTGGCCATCGTGGCTGCCAACTACGTCGCCGAGCGCCTCGACGCCTACTTCCCGGTGCTCTACCGCGGCGACCACGGCCGTGTCGCGCACGAATGCATCCTCGACCTGCGCGACAACACCAAGACCACCGGGGTCACCGTCGACGACGTCGCCAAACGGTTGATGGACTATGGATTCCATGCGCCCACGATGAGCTTTCCGGTTGCGGGCACCCTGATGGTGGAGCCCACCGAGAGCGAGAGCCTTCGTGAACTCGACCGATTCTGTGACGCGATGATCTCCATCCGCGCCGAGATCGACCGGGTCGTGCAGGGCGACTGGCCGCTGGAGGCGAGCCCGCTCCGTCACGCGCCGCACACCGCGGAGGACCTGCTGGGCCACTGGGATCGGCCATACCCGCGCGAACTCGGTGCGTTCCCAGTGGTCGGTCTGCGCGCACAGAAGTACTTCCCAGCAGTGTCGCGGATCGACGGCGCCCAGGGTGACCGTCATCTCGTGTGCTCGTGTGAGCCGTTGGAGGCCTACGCCACTGTACTAGCGTGAATCGGATGCCCGACGAACGCTCCGACCCGTTGGCCGACCTGTTCACGCTGTTCGCAGCACCGCTGTCCGGCACCGTGCGCTCGATCGAGCAGTTCCGCAAAGGCGTCGACGAGTTCTTGAAGGGCGTCGAGAACTTCAACCGCACGATGGAGAACCTGAACGAGACGACTGCGCGGATCAACTCGTTGCTCGCCGAAGTGGAACAACCGCTCCGAGCGGCAATCCCTCAGGTGACTCGCACGGTCAAGGTCGCCGACGAGATGATGCAGGTGATCAGTGGTCCGGCGATGGCGGTGGCGCCGGGATTGAATCGTCTCGCCGAAACGCTGTCGACCCCGGCGTTCGCTCAGCTGCCCGCCCAGATCGGAAACTTCTCCGACGTGCTCGACGAGGTGGCCCGACGCCTCGCCCCGCTCACGAATCTCGCAGAGTCGGCAGGCGGCCTGTTCGGTGGTTTCCGGATACCTGGCAGTCGCCCATCCGCACCGGTCGAGCCATCCGCCGTCGACTGGCAGCCCATGAAGAAGGCCCCGGCGAAGAAGGCACCAGCCAAGAAAACCGCAGCCAAGAAGGCACCGGCCAAAAAGCGGGCGGCGAAGAAGCGGCCCGCCAAGCGCTAGCCCGGAAGGTTGGTGTCTGCGTCCACAGACACCCGGCTCACATCGTCTCTACAGTGATCGAGCATGTTCTTTGACCTCATCGTTGTGGGCGGAGGTGCCGCAGGATTCTTCTCTGCCATCACCTGCGCAGAGAACTCTGGGAAATCGGTGCTGCTCCTCGAGAAGACATCGCAGCTGCTGCAGAAAGTGAAGATCTCTGGCGGCGGTCGCTGCAATGTCACGCACCAGTGTTTCGAGCCCCGTGAGTTGAGCAGGAACTATCCACGCGGTGAGAAATCCTTGATTGGTCCGTTCCATCGATTCGGTGCCGCTGACACCGTTGATTGGTTCGCCGGCCGCGGTGTCATGCTGAAAACCGAGGCCGATGGTCGGATGTTCCCCGATACCGACAGCTCTCAGACGATTGTCGACGTCCTGCTCGGTGCCGCCCACGCCGCCGGAGTCAGTATCCACACCTCGGAAGGAGTGACCTCCGTCGTCAAGAACGAGGACATCTTCGAACTCGTGACGGATACCGGAAGTGCCTACACGGCAGCAAGTGTCCTCATCGCTACAGGCGGGACTCGGCTCGCCGCAGGGGCCAGACTCGCTGCGAGTCTTGGTCACGAACTTCAGCCGCCGACACCTTCACTCTTCACCTTCAAGGTCAAAGATCCACGCATCGACGGACTGCTCGGCCTCTCGGTGAGTCCTGCGGAAGTCAGCATCCAGCAGAGCAAACTCGCCAGCAGAGGACCCGTCCTCATCACTCATTGGGGCCTGAGCGGGCCAGGCATTCTCAAGATCTCTGCGCAGGGTGCCCGCGAACTGGCTGAGCGTGACTATCGGTTCGACATTTCCGTCAACTGGTTGCCAGACGCCGACCCGGCTGCCGTCGTCACCGAGAAGCGTCTCAGCGAAGGAAAGCGCCAACTCTCCAGCCGAAGTCCGTTCGCATCCATCCCGAAGCGACTCTGGGTGCGTCTGCTCGCAGCCGCCGAAGTCCCCGACACCACGACGTGGTCGCAGCTCAGCAAGACACAAGCGACCCGACTTCTCAGCCAGCTCACCACCTCGACGTTCGCGGTCAGCGGCAAGAGTACGAACAAGGATGAATTCGTCACGTGCGGCGGCATTTCTCTCGATGAGATCAACTTCCGAACGATGGAGAGCAAGCTCGTGCACGGCCTCTACTTCGCAGGAGAAGTCATCGACGTCGACGGCGTCACTGGCGGCTTCAACTTCCAGAACGCGTGGACGAACGGCTTCCACGCAGGCACAGCCATTGCTGCTCGATGAGCTGTCAGGCCATCGCCCAGCGTCAGCGACGAACGAACGGCGTTGCAGCTACTCGGCCGGGCAGGCCCTTGCCTCGGACGTCGACGACCACTTCGGATCCTTCCGGGGTGTCCGGTGGAACGAAACCGAGCGCGATCCCGTGACCGAGGACCGGCGAGAAGTTGCCGCTGGTCACCTCGCCCGCCTCGGCGCCGTCGATCGAGATCGCACAACCGGCTCGAGCGGGGCGTCGCCCGTCGGTGATGAGGCCGACGAGACGCCGTTCGATACCGCGATCACGTTCGGCAAGCGCAGCCTCACGGCCGACGAACGCCGGCTTGTTCCAGCCAACCACCCATCCGAGGCCCGCCTGCAACGACGTGATGCCGGGACCGAGCTCGTGCCCATGCAGCGGCAGGGCGGCTTCGAGCCGCAGGGTGTCGCGGGCTCCGAGACCGGCGGCCGGCACGCCGGCGTCGGCGAGCGCTCGCCACAGTCCCGGCGCTGCCTCGACGGGAACAGCGATCTCGACGCCGTCCTCGCCCGTGTAACCGGTGCCAGCAACCGTGCACGTGACGCCGTTCCAGTCGACGACGGCCACCCGGAAGCGACCGACGGCGCCAGCGTCGGGGCACACGGTGGACACCAACGCCTTCGCGTCGGGGCCCTGCACGGCGATGATCGCACGCTGCTCGGTGGTATCGACGCCTCCGATCGCCGCGCGCACACCACTGGTGTTCGACGCATTCGGCATCACATCGAACGCCTCAGGGTCGTCGGGACGCCACCAGACGATGATGTCGTCGGCCACCGAGGCATCGTCGGCGTCGAGCAGGTGCGTGTACTGCGCCCGGCCCGGTTCGACCTTGGTGAGATCGTTGGTGAACGTCGACTGCAGTCGTTCGAGAGCGTCGGTGCCCTCGACGCGCACCGTGCCGAGGTGTGAGACGTCGAACATCACGGCACGGCGACGACACGCGAGATGCTCCTCGATGGTGCCCGAGGGGTATGCAATCGGCATTTCCCAGCCGCCGAACTCCACCATCGTCGCGCCGAACGCACGGTGTTCGGCGTCGAGCGGCGACTGCTTGAGCGTCATCCGGTCCGACGGCTGGCCGCGGCGATCGTGGATTCGTTGGTGGTGTCGATCGCGACCGGAGCGAGATCGGCCTCGAGCTCGTCTCGAACACCACCGAGCGAGAGCACGTTCAGCACGCCTTGGCCGTTTTTCAGCACGTCGACGAGCTGGTCGCCGTCGCACAGCATCACGCTGCCGCCGTCGATCACGATGTGGGCAGCGGCGATGTCGGTGGTGACGTGCTGGCGCAGGTAGTTGAACACCTTGCGGACCTGTTCGAGTTTGATGCCGGCGTCGAGCAGCTTCTTGATCGCCTTCAGCTCGAGAAGATCGTTGTAGGAGTAGCTGCGGCGACTTCCACTGCCGGTCGCATCGCTGAGCGACGGCCGGATGAGGTCGGTTCGAGCCCAGTAGTCGAGCTGGCGATACGAGATGCCGACCACTTTTGCGGTCTGCGTGCCGCTGTAGCCCAAATCGGCGATCAAGCCCTGTTGTGCGTTGCTCTCGTTCACGTGCTTCCTCCGGTTCGTCTTGCCCAACATCACGAACGTGCCAGGAGCCGTCGCGCGTCTCACACGGCCGTAACTACGTTCATGTGAGATCGTGAACACTACGACGCCAGGCGCGAGACGTCAACCGTTCAGGTTTCGGACTGCTCAGCTGCCGAAGTCTTCGGGGCTGACGTTCTCGATGAAGTCCTTGAACTCGTCGATGATTTCAGCGGCATCATCTTCGGGTTCCGGCACCGGCTCTTGGCCCACCTCGTCGATGAGCTCGTTCGACGCGAACAAATCGGCACCGCAGCGCACGGCCAGCGCAATGGCGTCGGACGGTCGAGCCGAAATGATCTTGGCACCAGCCACGGTCTCGAGGTGGAGCTCGGCGAAGTAGGTGCGGTCGCGAATCTCGGTGACCACGACACGAGTGACGCTGGCACCGAGTTCACCGAGCACGTTCAGGAACAAATCGTGGGTGAGCGGGCGAGGGGGTTCGACACCTTCGAGCGCGTAGTGGATCGCCGAGGCCTCAGGGCTCCCGATGTAGATCGGGAGCACACGGTGGCGACCATCTGACTCACGCAGGAGCACCATGGGCGTGTTGGCGGGCATCTCCACCCGGACACCGAGGAGTTCCAATGGGACCACGTGGGTCACTGTACCGGGCGCCCGGTGTGGCGTGACGTCGAGGCGGCGGTCAGTGTGCGTGTTGACGCAACGTCGAGCGCATCATCGCTGCTCGCAGGCGGCCACCGGTCTGCTCGAGCTCGTGGAGTTGAGCCACGGCCTGGGCCCGAGCCTCGGGGTTGCGCTGGCGCAGCAACGGTTGGATGAGCTGCTCGAGGAGCCCCGCCTCGCGATCGGCAGCCACACGCCACCCGCGGAGATGCCGCGGTTCGATGCCGGCGTCGAGGAAACGCTTGGAGATCGTGGCGATCTCGACAGCATCTTCGTCGTAGGGGCCATTGGCGCCGGCCGACGTTGCGGTCAACACGCCGTACGACTCCAGTTCGGCCAGCTGCGCCCGGGTGACTCCGGCCATCGCACACAGTTCATCGGCGCTCAACAGCAGCCCCGGCAAGATGGCGCCGGCCGGCGCCATCGGGCCGCTATCAGCAGGGCGCGGTTCCGGTGGCGGTGTCGGCGCTGCATCGTTCTCGGGGCGATCGGTGCGTTGGAAGAGCGCGGCGGCTCCGGCCACGGGCTGCGCGTCGATGCCATTGGTCGACGCACCCGCAGAGGAGGCGACGGCATCGCTGCGTACGTTTCCGGCACTGGGATGTGCGTCAGGTCGAGGGACATCACTCGGCGCGCTGACGTTCCTGATCCCCCGGGGCAGCTCAGCAGGGCGCGGCTGTTCGCCGGTCGGATCGATCTCGCCCGAGTCGATCCGGTCCTTGATCACCCGCAGCGGCAGGTAATTCTCACGCTGTTCACGCAGGATGCAGCGCAGCAACTCGACGTCGTCGCCATAGAACTTGCGGTAACCGGACGAGGTCCGCTCGGGATCGATGAGGCCCTGACTCTCGAGGAAGCGGATCTTGGAGATCGTGACGTCGGGGAACTCTTCGAGCAGGAGGGCGAGGACCTCGCCGATCGACAAGTGCCCTTCCATGGTGGGCGTGGACGAGGGAGGTGACGACTCGGTCATCGCGTCAGCCATCGTGACGTTCGAAGAAGACGAGTCGGAACTTGCCGATCTGGAGTTCGTCGCCGTGGCGAAGCACCATGCGGTCGACTCGCTCCTGGTTGACGTAGGTGCCGTTGAGCGAACCGGCGTCGGAGACGACGTAACCGTCGGGCGTGCGCTCGATCTCGGCGTGGCGTCGCGAGACGGTGATGTCCTCGAGGCTGATCTCGGACTCGGGATGTCGACCCAGTCGGGTGAGTTCTTCGTTCAGCGGGAATCGGGCCCCCGCCTGGGCGCCTGCCCGCACGATCAGCACGCCGATCTCGTTCGGCAGTTCTCCGACCGGAACGACGATGTCGTCGTCCTTGCCCGGTGCGTCTTGGAGGGGATCGACTGCGGCGAGCGTGATCGTCCGGTCGTCGAGTGAATCGAGCGGCGAACCGCAGCTGGAGCAGAACGTGCTCGTCGGCGGGTTGCGATGCCCGCACTGGTTGCAGAACACGTACGTACTCACCTCAGCCCTCCGTCAACGTCCGGTACGCCTCGGCGTCCATCAGCCCATCGAGTTCGGACGGATCTCCGACTTCGATACGACAGATCCAACCGGCACCGTACGGGTCGCTGTTGAGCAGCTCCGGCTGCGACTCGAGCGCCGCGTTGACTTCGGTGATCGCACCGGTCACCGGTGCGTAGATGTCGCTGACCGACTTGGTGCTCTCGACCTCGCTGAACGACTCACCGGCTGAAACCGAGAGGCCGGCATCGGGCATCTCGACGAAGACGACGTCGCCGAGCGCATCCTGGGCGTACTCGGTGATGCCGATCGTGACCGTGGTGCCCTCGATGCGCACCCACTCGTGGTCGGATGAGTAGCGGAGTTCGGCGGGGATGTCCATGTGGCAACGGTACCTGGGTTCACGTGTCGGAGTTGAGCGAAGTGGAACGAGCGGAGGCCCCGGAGGCGACCGCCCGTCGCACCTGCGGAATATAGGCGATAGCGGTCCAGTAGCTGAGAATCAGCCCAGGAATCCCGACGAGCCACGCCGTGGCCTGGAACCAACCGGCAATCGAAATGTCGCTGTTGCCCATCAGGAACCCCGGTACCGAGAACATCAGGAGGAAGGTTGCGAGCTTGCCCCAGTAGGTGACATCGATACGCGGCATCTTGAACACCACCGTGGCGATCGCCATCATCAGCCCGACCAGAACCTCGCGAACCAGTACCGCGAGGGCGAACCACAGTGGGATCGAGCCGTCGATGATGATCGCGGTGGTCGCCACCACGAACAGCAGGCGATCAACGGTGGGGTCGAAGACCTTGCCGAACTCGCTGACTTGACCGAGCCGGCGTGCCAGGTAGCCGTCGACCCAGTCGGTGGCCCCGAGTGCACCGAGCATCCAGGCGGCCGCCGCCCGATCCTCCAGCCCGAACAGGACATGGAGGAAGACAGGCAGCAGCAGCAGCCGCACCAGCGTGAACGCATTCGGGATGGTCCACAGCCCGTCGAACATCGACACCGACGAGGCCGGCGGAGCAGCCGGGACGCTCGGAGGGGTCTCGTGGGTCACGGGCCACAGCGTAGGGTGCGGCCATGAGCACGGTGTTCACGAAGATCATCGAGGGTGAGTTCCCCGGCACGTTCGTGTGGCGTGACGAGCACTGCGTGGCGTTCTTGTCGATCAACCCGATGGCGCCAGGGCACGTGCTGGTGGTGCCGATCGACGAAATCGACCACTGGGTCGATGCCTCGCCCGAACTGGCCGCCCACCTCTTCGCGGTGACCCACACGATCGGCCTCGCCCAGCGCGCCGCGTTCGACTGCGTCCGGGTCGGTGTGATCGTCGCCGGGTACGAGGTACCGCACACGCACGTCCATGTGATCCCGACCTCGTCGATGGCACAACTGAGCTTCGCCAACGCCGCGGCGACCGTCGACCGTGACGATCTCGATTCCTGGGCTGGCGCGATCCGTCGCGAGTTGCGCGCGGCTGGCGCGTCCGGGGTCAGCGACTGATCGCTTCGATCAAGTCCGGTCGGTTGTTGCGGACGTTGTTCACATCGGTCGACACGGCCTCCATCGTCAGGAGTTCGGGCGGCCCGCCGTCGAGCATCGCGGTGAGTTCGGCGACGTCGTGGTTGGCCGGGTCGAGCCACGCCTGCCAGAGATCGGGCGTGAGGATCGCCGGCATCCGGTCGTGCACCGGCAGCATCGTTTCGTTGGCGGCAGTGGTGATCACCGTGGCGCTGTGCAGGAACCGGCCGTCGGGATCGTCCGGGTCCTTCCATGCCGTCCAGAGCCCGGCGACCGCCAGCGGTTCGCGGTCGACGCGGTGGATGAACATCGGCTGCTTCAACGGCGTGCCCTTGGCGTTCAACGGACCGCCTGGGCGGCCAGGTTGCCACTCGTAGAAGCCGTCCATCGCCACGATGCACCGTTTGGTCTTCAGGAGTCCCTTGAACGCCGGCTTCTCGGCGAGCGTCTCTGCTCGGGCATTGATCATCCGCGAGGCGATCTTGCGGTCCTTGGCCCAACTCGGGATCAAGCCCCAGTGGAAGGCGTCGACTCGTGCGTCGCCGTCGCCGTTGTCGACGACCGCGTAGATGTCCTGGGTCGGAGCGACGTTGTAGTTCTCCCCCAACGACTCGGCGACCGCCTCGGTCGGCAGGACCGTGTCGAAGTACGCAGCGATCCGATCGGGCCCGGCAGTGGAGACGAAGCGACCGCACATGAACGCCAGGTTACGTGTCCGTCTGGCACTCGAACGCCGATGGCTGGCCTGACAGACTGGCCTGCGTGGAAGACCTCATCGATCGTTGCGCTGACCTCCCACGGCGGTCCTTCGATCCGGGCGACGTGATCATTGAACAGGGCTCGAAGTTCGGGGCGATCATCGTGATGATCGAGGGCCGGATCGGAATCGAGCGTGACGGAATCACCATTGCCATCATGGAGACGCCGGGAGCGATCCTCGGCGACATGTCCACGGTGCTCGCCCGACCGGCAACCGCAACGATGCGAGCTCTCGATTCATGCAGCGTTCTCTGCGCGGACGACGGCGACGCCTATCTTCGCGCCCGCCCCGATGTTCTCTTCGACGTTGCCGCCGCGCTCGCCACTCGCCTCGAGAATCTGACTGGACACCTGGCCGACATCCAGCGCCAGTACGGCGACGACACCGGCCATCTCGGCATGCTCGGCGACGTGCTCAGCACCTTGATGCACCACCAGACCCGCACGGTGAAGCCGGGCTCAGCCCGACTTCCGGACCCCGACTACTGAAGCCCGCCGCCTCTCGTCGCCCACCCGAGGCGAGTGCGCTCGCATCTTGACGATTTGGCGGTCAGGCAGCGCAACCCACTCGGCGGTCCGCTCGTCGAGATCGATCATGACGTGGGCCGGCATGGGGCCCTGTTGGTGTCCGGCGTTGATCAACCACGTGGATCCGCGCTGATCGATCCACCCTCCCCCATCGACCCACGGCGCCTGGTGGATGTGCCCGCAGATCACGAGATCCGGTTGATACTGATCGATCCAGGCGGCCAGGTCGGGGTCAGGGAATTGCTTTCCTGGCCCGGCTACGCACAGGGGTGAATCAGCCGGCGGCGAGTGGTAGACCCACACCCATCGTTCGGGACGGTCGACGGCGCCGGCTGCCAATTGTTCGACAACGCCTTGCCGGGTGAGAGGCCCATCCCACCACGGACACACGGTGAATCGGACTCCGTCGAGGTCGGTCGAGTGGCCGTCGACGATGATGCGGTCCGATGCGAGGTCGCGCAACCACTGTGTTGCCTGCTCGCCAGTCGGTCCCGGGCCGTCGAGATCGTGGTTTCCCGAGGAAGCCAGGACAAGGCTGTTTTCCGAGAGACGCTGGAGGTACTTGGAGATCACGACGATCTGCACCTCGAGCGGAGCGGCTCCGATGACCTGGAGATGATCTCCGGGGATCACGACGACGTCGACATCGGCGGCCTGTTCGACGAGCCAGTCGAACTGCGGTAACCGATAGTGGAGATCGGCGGTACACAGCAGCTGCACGGAGCAAACGTAGCTTGGTGATGACGTGGCATGCTCGCGGAGATGACACGAGGACTGACCGACACCTACCAGACGTCACGACACCGCTTTCTCACAGCGGCGAACGAGGCGGGAGCCGAGACGACCACGCACGTCCATCCGATGCGTGGGATCGACGGTGAGGAACTTGCGATCGATGTGGCTTCGATCGGACCCGACGATGCCGGGTCGGTCCTGCTGATCGTGTCGGGAACCCACGGGGTCGAGGGATTCACTGGTTCCGCACTCCAACACCACTGGTTCGAACATCATGCAGCGATGCGGCCCGAGTCGCTGCGCGTGGTGCTCGTGCACGCCCTCAATCCGTACGGGTTCGCGTGGGTGCGTCGGGTCAACGAGGACAACGTCGATCTCAATCGCAACTTCGTCGACTGGTCGCAGCCGCCTCCCGCCAACGAGGACTATGGCGGACTGGCGCAGCTCCTCGTCCCCGATGCATGGGACGAGGACACTCAGCAGACCACGACCTTGCAGCTGCTCGCGTACTCGGAGGAGGTCGGTTTCCCCCGCCTGCAAGCGGTCGTCAGCGGTGGGCAGTACACGCACCCGACTGGCGTGTTCTACGGCGGTACCGGTCCGGTCTGGTCGCACCGATGGCTCGCCGAACACCTGGGCGTGCTGGTCGGCGGTGCCACCCGACTGGGGCTGATCGATCTCCACACGGGCCTCGGTCCATGGGGACATGGCGAGCTGATCTCGCACGAGGGAGGTGATGCGCCCGGATATCAGCGCGGCACCGCATGGTGGGGCGACGTGCGCTCGATGCGCGACGGTGAGAGCGTGTCGGCCAGCCTCAGTGGTGACTGGCTCGGAGCGGTCGAGGCAATGGCGCCGGGTGTGGACGTCACCGCGGTTGCCCTCGAATTCGGCACGGTCGATCCCGTCACGGTGCTGCAGTCGTTACGTGCCGACGCTGTCATGCACGCCCACGGCGACCCCCTCGGACCCGGGGCCGAATCGGTGCGATCCCAGGTTCGCAGCGCATTCGCCGACGACGATCCGGCCTGGTTCGACGCCGTCTCGACCCGTTTCGACGAGGTCGTCACCGCCGCGATGTCGCAACTGACGCCTGACTCCTGAAGCACTGGCCCCCGAGGCGGACGGCACACGCAGATACCCTGCCCCGATGCCTGCCGACCGAACAGCGGACGAACACGAACTGACGGTGCTCGGCCAGACGGTCCGCCATGCCATCGATCACGTCGAGGTGTTTCCAGCGCCTCCGCACGTCACAACGGTTCGGATGACCAGCGACGAACTGGCATCGATGTGCCCGGTCACCCAGCAGCCCGACCTGGCGATGGTGGAGATCTCGTATGAACCCGATCAGTGGTGCGTCGAGTCGAAGAGCCTCAAGCTGTACCTGTGGGGCTTTCGTGATCGGGCGGTGTTCGTCGAAGCGCTTGCCGCCGAGATCGCCGCGGAAATAATGGACACCGCGCAACCCCGGCGCGTCACCGTCGCGATCACGCAGCGACCTCGAGGTGGCATCGAGGTGCAGGCCACTGCTGTGCGGGTCCGTCCGTGACTGCCATCGCATCGACCACGCTGGTGTTGATCCGCCACGGCGAGTCGAACGTGACCGTGAACCGCGTCGTCGGCGGATACCGTACGTGCAGTGGTCTCTCCGACCTCGGTCGACAACAGGCCGAGCGGCTGCGCGATCGACTCAGCACCACGGGCGAACTCTCACCCGACGTGCTGATCACCAGCAACTTCCCGCGGGCGATCGAGACGGCCGAAGCCATCGCTCCGGCTTTCTCCGACCTGGTGATCGAGATCGAGGCCGGCTTCGGAGAGCACGATCCGGGACCCGACATCGATGGGATGACGTTCGACGCCTATGTCGAACGCTTCGGCACGCCGGACTGGACCGATCCCGACGGCGACGTCTTCCCGGGGGGTGAGACGATCGCAGCGTTCCATGCCCGCGTCGGCAACGCGCTCGCGAGCGCCATCGAGACACATCGGGGTGCGTCGATCGTGGTCGCCTGTCATGGCGGTGTGATCGATGCCGCGTTCCGTCAGCTGTTGCGGACCGCGTCGACTGGTGGCTTCGAGCTCCACACGTCGAACACCTCGATCACCGAGTTCACCTCGGTCGCCTCCGGCGAGTGGCGTCTCAAGCGCTACAACGACGTCGCGCACCTGCACGGCTTGCCGACCGAGACACCACGCTCCACGACACCACGCTCCGCGCCGACGTCCTGACCGGCGCCAATCGCGACCAGCCTCGATGTCGTGGTGGGGCTGCGCTGGCTCGCCGAGATCGGCGAGTCGATGCGCCGGCGCCCGACCGGCGGTCATGGCCACGAACCGCTCACGCTCCGAGAACGATCGGAGCCCTGGTCGGAGGAAATGACCTCTGACCAGGGCTTGTACGTCGGGCTGACAGGATTTGAACCTGCGACCCCCTGTCCCCCAGACAGGTGCGCTACCAAGCTGCGCTACAGCCCGTAGCGGCTCCT
>JBBQEU010000070.1:0-16696 GCA_038321235.1 Acidimicrobiales bacterium
CGCCATCGTCGCAGCACCGAAGCTGATCCGCTCGTTCCGTAGCCGTGCCACGGCGCAGTCGGTCGACCAGCAGATCGCCGCTGCGTGGCGGCGCGCCAGCGCCGCCGTGACGGCGGCCGGTGTGCCGCTACGACCCTCTGACACCCCGCTCGAGGTGGCAGCGAGCACCGCCCGCCACTTCCCGGTGGTCACCCGGCCGATGACATCGCTCGCCGACGTGGTCACGGAGGCGACCTATCGAGCCGGTGGGAGCACAGGCTTCGACACCGCAGGCGCCTACGGGGCGAGCGCGGTGAACGACTGTCGCAACTGGGCCAAGCAGATCGACCGGGCCACGACGGAGTCTCTCGACTGGGGCGATCGATTCCGGCGGTATCTCACGTCGTGGCGTTGATCGCCCACGGTTCGGCACGAAGCGCCGGGGTCAGCGGGTTGCGTCGTCGTCGACGTCGGGGCGCCGGCCGCTGAGCCACGCCGAAATCGGCAACTGGCCGAGACGCTCGCGTCCCAGCAGCCGCAACTCGGACTCGAGCAGGATCGCCATCACGAGCACCAAGACGAACCCGCCGAAGGCCACGACGAAGCTCACGGCGAGCCCACCGATGGTGATCACCAACCCGACGACCAGCCCCACGGTGAGGATGATGGAGCGTCGACGAGACACGCGATACCCGCGTTGGGAGAAGGTGGGGTCCTGTTCGAGCTCATGCTCGATCTGACGCAAGATGCGTTGCTCATCCTCGGAGAGAGGCACAAGGCCATCATCGCACGTTTCCAGTCGATCCTCAACGCGGTCGCTGCGTTTCTCTGGAGCCTCTTTTCAGCCACTCCTGCGCACTCAGCGGTCGCGAGTCAGCTCGATCGGCTCCCCATCGGGTCCCCACTGCTGTCCGCCACGTCGCACCACTCGGAGCCGACCTGCTTCGAGCGCGCTTGCAGGGCCGATCGCAGCGGCGCCGAACCGATCACGGATCCGGTCGAGCGCCTGGGTCGTGGCCACCCAGTCGGGGCGATCGTCGAGCAGGTCGTCGAGGCTGAGTTGGCGGGTGCTCGGCCCCAGATTCGATCCGCCGACGCCCAACAGGCGAACGCCGGGCGACGGATCGATCGACTCGAGCAGCGGGCTCAGCAGACCAACGATCTCCGGCGCGAGTTCCACCGCCTCTGAGCAGGTCACCGACCGGGTGATCGTCTGGAATCCGGAGTCGAACCGGAGCTTGAGCGACAGCGTTCTCGCCCCCACTCCCGACGCGCGAAGTCGAGCCGCAACGGCATCGGCGAGACGTACCAATTCCCGCTGCAGCTCGGTGTGTTCGTACTTGTTCGTCGGATAGGTCTCTTCATGGCTGATCGACTTGGCCTCGCGTTCTGGTTCGACCGGGCGGTCGTCGATCCCCATCGACAGCCCCAGCAGGTGTCTGGCCTGACCGGCACCCAGAGCCGTTGCCAACACCGACTCGTCGACGGTGGCGAAGTCATCGACTCGGCGGATGCCGATCCGGTGGAGTTTGTCGAGCGTGACCGGCCCGACCCCCCACAGCCGTTGCACCGGGAGCGGATCGAGGAACATGCGCTCCTCACCGGCGACCACGACGACGACACCCGGCCCGGGTTCGACGCTCGCGGGTGTGGCCCGTGGCTTGGCCTCGACCGAAGCCAGCTTCGCGAGGAATTTGTTCGGTGCCACCCCCACCGAGCAGCCGAGCGAGAGTTCGTCGGCAACCTCCCGGCGGATCGCCTCCGCGATCTCGGGCGCAGGGCCGAACAGCCGGATCGAGCCGGTCACGTCCAGGAACGCCTCGTCGAGCGACAACGGTTCCACCAACGGCGTGTATCGGTCGAGGATCGCTCGAACTTGGTCGCTCACCTCGCTGTAGAGCGCGTGGTCGCCCGGCAAGAACACAGCATGAGGGCACCGGCGCTTGGCCACCGCTGACGGCAACGCAGAGTGCACGCCGAAGCGGCGTGCCTCGTACGACGCGGCTGCGACCACACCGCGATTGCCGGTACCTCCGACAACCACCGGCTGGCCGACCAGGTCGGGCCGACGACGCAATTCGACCGACACGAAGAACGCGTCCATGTCCACGTGCAGGATCTGACGCGGGCCGGTCACGTCTCCAGTGTGGCCCGTTACGATCCGCGGCATGAACACCTCGCCGTCACCCGACACCGAACGATCGTTGTCGGCGCTCCCCTCCGTCGGGGTGCGCGTCGGCGCGTTCACCGCAATTCTGCTCAGCGGGCTCGCAGGAGCGTTGATCGGGTATTCGCTGATCTCCCTGCAATGCGACGGTGACTGCGGGCTCGCTGCGGGGCTCGGCCTGCTCATCGGCGCGGTCGTCGCAGCCGGAGGCATGTCGATCGTGGCGGTCCTGGTGATGCGAGCGATCGGCGAATGGCGCGAGATCGAGGACCGCACCGGGGCCGGACACGCCCCTCGACTCGATGACCGCTGAACCGGGCGCCGAGAGGGCAGTCGACGACGCGGTGGTCGACGTGACGGCCGAGCTGCGAACGCTCGCCGCCGATCTCGCCACCAGGGCCGGCGCACTCGCGCACGACGGCCGACGCCGCCTCGGCGTCGGACAACCCGTCGCCCACGACACCAAGTCGACGCCCACCGATCCCGTCACCGAGTTCGACCGGGCCGCCGAAGCGCTGATCGTCGACGAACTGCGCAGTACTCGACCCGACGACTCGATCGTCGGCGAAGAGGGCGCCGACCACGCCGGAACGTCGGGACTCGAATGGCACATCGACCCGATCGATGGCACGGCGAACTTCGTGTACGACCTCCCGGCCTGGTGCACCTCGGTCGCCGTCGTCGACGACCAGGGCCCGCTCGCCGGCGCGGTGTACGTGCCGGTGACCGATGAGCTGTTCTCCGCCGCTCGCGGTGCGGGCGCCACCCGCAACGGCACCCCGATCCGCTGCTCGACGGCGTCACAGCTCTCGATGGCCCTGGTCGGCACGGGGTTCAACTACTCACCGACAATTCGCGAACTGCAGGCCCGGCGCCTCACGGCACTGTTGCCACAGGTCCGCGACGTTCGTCGATACGGGTCGGCCGCCCTCGACTTGTGCATGGTGGCGTGCGGTCGGCTCGACGCCTATTTCGAGGAATACCTCAACTCGTGGGACCTGGCCGCCGGTGTCCTCATCGCCTCGGAGGCCGGCGCCGCCACCTCGAACTTCGGATCCGGACCCGCCGGTTCCGACGCAACCGTCGCCGCTGCGCCCGGGCTCCACGAGGCGCTGCTCGCGCTGCTCGCAACCATCGACGCCGGCCGACGCGCCGACCAGAGATGAGCAACAACTGAGGGATCCACCCGTCGTGGTCGCCGAAGACACCTCGGATGCGCCATCATGGGGACGTGGGTACACGCATCCTGGCCGTCGAAGACGATGAACGCATCCGGTCGGCGGTCAAACTCGCCCTCGAGGACGAAGGCTGGATCGTCGATGAAGCCGAGAGCGGCGAGGAAGCGATCGAGAAGTTCGCCCGCTGCAATCCCGACGTGGTGCTGATCGACATCATGTTGCCCGGCATCGACGGGTTCGAACTGTGCCGCACGCTGCGGCGAACCAGCGACGTCCCTGTCGTCATGGTCACGGCCCGCAACGACACCCACGACGTGGTCGCCGGCCTCGAAGCCGGCGCCGACGACTATCTCACCAAGCCCTTCGCTCCCAAGGAACTCTCCGCTCGGATTCGAGCACTCCTGCGACGTATCCGGCCCAGCCCCCAGGGTCACGCTCGGTTGAGCTTCGGTGACCTCGAACTGATCCCCGACGAGGGCAAGGTGCTGCGCGGCGGCGAAGAGGTCCACCTCACCAAGACCGAGTTCCGCCTGCTCTGCGAACTGGCCGACAGCCCCGGCAAGGTGCTCAGTCGAGAGGTACTGCTCGACAAGGTGTGGGGCTACGACTACTTCGGCGACGGCCGCCTGGTCGACGTCCATGTCCGGCGCCTGCGCACCAAGGTCGAGGTCGACCCGGCCAATCCGCGCCACGTCGTCACCGTCCGCGGGCTCGGGTACCGGCTCCAGACGTGAACGAGGGCGGCTGGTTCCGTCGCCTGGTCAACCGTTCCCGCCCGGCGGCACTCGGGCTCCGACGGCGCATCTTGTTGATCTTCACGCTCGGGTCACTGGTGCTGTCGGTCTTCCTGGCCACCACCACCTACGGTTTGACCCGCTCGAACGTGGTGCGCGAACGCATCGACACCGCCATCAGCACATCACAACGCAACGCGCAAGGTGTCGAGCGCGACCTGCGGTCGCTGCCCGCCGACGCCGAAGCGGCCAGGGCGTCGCTCACCCGACTCGGCCGACAGGACTACCTGATCTGGTACGCAGACAGGTGGAGCGGTGGCGGGGCCACCTTCCAAGACGCCGACGTGCCAACGCCACTGGCCGACCGCGTGATCGACGAGGGGACCTCGGCCAGCCAGATCGTTCGCTTCGGGGACGAACTGAGCGTGGTCGTCGGATGGGACATTCCCGGCATCGGCGCCTACTTCGAGGCGTTCAGTCTCGACGAGGCCGACTCGACGTTGTCGAGCGTCCGGTTGTCGCTCGTTCTCGCCGCCGCGATCACGACGGGTCTCGGCGTCCTGCTCGGCGTCTTCTCGGCCCGACGCGCCGTTCGGCCCGTTGGTACCGCGGCACAGGCCGCGTCGGCGATCGCTGGTGGTCGCCTCGACACGCGGTTGGAGACCACCGATGACCCCGATCTGCGAATCCTGACCGAATCGTTCAACGACATGGCCGAGGCCTTGCAGCAGCGGGTCGAGCGCGACGCACGCTTCGCCTCCGATGTCAGCCACGAGCTGCGCTCGCCGTTGATGACGCTGTCGGCGTCGGTCGAGGTGATGGAGGCGCGGCGCGACGAACTTCCCGAACGGTCGCGGGCGGCCCTCGATCTGTTGTCGAGCGACGTGAAACGGTTCCAGGGCTTGGTCGAGGACCTGCTCGAGATCTCACGCTTCGATGCCGGCGCGATCCGTCTACACATGGAAGAACTGCTCGCTGCAGAGTTCGTCCGCCAGGCGGTGGCCGTCAGTTCGCTCCCCGAGACCCCGGTGCTGGTGTCCGAGCGAGCCGAACTCGCCTTGATCCGAGGCGACAAGCGGCGCCTCGCCCGGGTGATCGCCAACCTGATCGACAACGCCCGCGCCTACGGCGGTGGCGAACCAGAAGTGTCGATCACCGTGCTCAACCCCGATGACGAACCGATGTCGCACATCCTGATCGCGGTCGAGGACCGTGGCCCCGGCGTCGCCGAGGAGGAACGAGACCTCGTCTTCGAGCGATTCGCCCGTGGTGGCGGCGCCGGTCGCCGCACCGGCAGCGAGGGTGCCGGGCTCGGGCTGTCGTTGGTGGACGAACACGTGCGCATGCACGGCGGCCGTGTCTGGGTCGAGGACCGGCTCGACGACCAATCGGGCGCTCGGTTCGTGATCGAATTGATGGCAGCGGAGCTCGACGAATGAGGCGGATGTTCGCTCTCGTGGTCGTCACGCTGACGGTGATGTCAGCGTGTTCGATCCAGCCCGACGCGTCACCCAACGACCTGCCGACCGAGCGCGCCGACGTGTTCGGCGAGCCGTCCACCGGCGACGAAGCAGCGGGCACCAACCGCATCTACCTCTTGGCGCCGACCGACCCCGAGGCGCCGCAGCGCCTCCGCGCGGTGCAACGCGACGTGCCGACCGCTCCCGCTTCGGTGCTTGCCTCGCTGTTCGCCGGCCCGAACGCCTCCGAGCGGCGCGATGCCCAACTCGACACGGCGATCCCGCCCGACGTCGAACTGATCGCCGCACGGCCCGTCGGTCAGGTGCTCACCGTCGACCTCACCGACGGGTTCGGCGAGTTGACACCCGACGGTCTGCGTCTCGCCGTCGCCCAGATCGTGTCGACCGCCACGGACATCGACGGTGTGGAGTCCGTGCAGCTGCGCATCGACGGCGAACCACGGGTGTGGCCGCTCGGCAACGGCGAACTCACCGAGCGACCGCTCACCAAATTCGACTATCCCGGTCTGGTCGAATCCAGTCAACCTGCCTTCCCGGCGATCCCGTCGCCGATCCCCTGACAGGGCACTTCCCCTGTCAGGGGAGGACGAGGACCCGTGCAGGATCCGGAGTTTCGACCACTCACCGGGAGCGCCGTGTGGCTCAGTCGTGTCGAGATCGCATGGTGACGATCGGGAGGAACAGCCACGACCAACATGCGAGTGCGGTGATCAGCGTCGCTGCGACGACGGCGATGCGGGCGTCGAAGACGATGCTCGAGACGAGGTACACCGTTGCGGAGATGGCGACGAGAGCGGCGATCGAGCCGACGATCCCGAGCCATGTGGCCCAGATGAGGTGCCGTTTGGAGTGGCGTTGTATCCCGGTGGCCGGTGCTCGTACGCGTTGCTGGACGCTCGGTGCGACGAGGAGCACTGACGCCGTGCCCGATGCGTAGAAGGCAACCGCGAACGCGATGCGTTCGCCGCTGCTCAGCGTGTCGAACTCGCCTTGCAGGGGCGCGGTGAGGAGAAAAGCGAAGAGCACCTGGACTGCTGGGATCGACGTGCGGAGCCCTTCGAGGAGCGATCGGAACTGCTCATCGATGTCATCACCGCCTGTCGAGTCCGAGGCCATCAGCTCTGTGTACCCGATCGTTCCGGCAAATCACCATGCGGATCACCATGCGGAGTCACCATGTGGAGTCACCATGCGGAATCACCATGTGTCGGGTGTCGGCATCGCATCGATGCCGGCGGGCGACGCGTCCGGGCGACGCAACGCGGGTGGGGGGTGGTCGATGGAGCGCAGCCAGCGGGCGAGGAGCGCGAGTGTGATTCCGACATGGATGAAGCCGGTCGGTATCCACATGATGACGCCGGCGAGTTGCTGGTCGGTGAGCGGGTCGATGCCCCAGCCGGTCGCAGTGTTGGCGTAGGGTTCGTACCAGACCAGCGGGGAGAAGGTCATCAGCATCGACAGCACGATGCCTTGCAGGGTGAGCGTGAACACCGCGAGAATCGCGAGGCCTGGTGCGATCACGGCGCGGGTCGGTCCGACGATGATGGTCCAGAACGCCACGCTGGCGGCCAGGAACGTGGCGTGTTCGGCGGCGTGGGCGATGTCGTTGTCGACCGCGAGGCTGTACAGCGCTGCTGAATGCCATATCCAGAGCGTGCCGACGAGCCCGAGCCAGCGCACGGCCGGGTGTCGGAGCCGCGTGAGGGTCGTCGGGTTCAGGCCGCTTCGTCGTCGGGTCGCCACGAAGCGTCGGCGAACCGTGACGGGTGTGCCGCGAAGGATGGCTCCTCCAGGTGCCGCCCAAGCGATCAGGGGCGCGGCGACGGAGATCAGCAGGACGTGTTGCACCATGTGGCCCGAGAACAGGATCGCCCCGATCGCATCGATCGGCGAGAGCAGTGCGACGGCCACGGTGATCAGCCCAGCGAGCATGGCGGCGCCGTGAGCTGTGCCGTCCCGGGTGGGATGCCAGCCTCGCCAGTACAGCCATCCCACGACGCTCAACGCGGCGACGATCGTCGGATCGAAGCTCCAAGCCGCGAGCGCATCGTGGGGAAGCAACGAGCCACCTTCGTGGCCGAGGATCACCGCGGTCTGCATCAGCCACACACCGGCAGAACCATGATGGGTACACCGACGAGAAGAATCGCGAAGCTCGACAGCCACGACAGGAGTGCGCCGATGCGATACATGTCCGGCGCGCCGGGGCGGGCGGCACGGGCGCGGGCGAGGAATCCACCTGCGATCGCGAGTAGCACCGCCACGACCGTGGCCGCAACGACGAGGGCTGTGACGCCGTCGGTGCCGATGAACGACATCTGCCGGGTCCGGTCGGCGGCGCATGACGCTTCGGCGGCGAGATACACCACGAAGAAATGGCCGATCCACAGTGCCGGCCCGGAGAGCACGACGAGCCACATTCCGATGGTGCTGGCTGCTCTCACCGCCGGTTCGTGAGGCTCACGGAACGTGTCGATCGGGATGCGGTCATGCGCAGGGCCGGCTGCGGTCGGCGCGCCTTGGACGGTGCTGTCGTCGATGGGCAGGTCGTGGTTGGCGTCGTTCATCGCATCAGGTACGGCGACGCGTAGAGGACGAGGATCGTGCCGGTGATGATGACGCTCGCTCCGATCCACATTCGGACCGTGTTGTCGACGGGAGAAAAGCGTCGAGGCGTGAACTGGCCTCTGATGGCGTCATACAGCGTTGTTGCCGACATGACGAAGGCAATGAACAACACGACGAGCGCGAACCCGGCAAGGGCGTGGAAGATCGACCCGTAGGAATGATCTGACGAACCGAACGACAACGTCCACAGGTCGTAGGCCAGCACGCCTCCGGCTGCCATGCCTGCGACGCCTGCTGCGGCGAGGCCGGCGACGATCCCGCGTCGACCCGCCAGGAGGGCTCGCCGGCCGTACGCTGCGCTGAGTGCTGCAGCGACCATGAGGGCCACCACGAACACGGCAGTCGGGATCGACGGATCGGCGACATCGGTGGGCGGCCACACCGGGTTCTCGATCCGTAGGTAGAAGTAGGCGAGCACGAAACTGCCGAACGCGATCGACAAGAACAACAACGCGATCCCGAGGGCCCATCGGGCGATCACGATCGATCCCGATGCGCGAACGGGGACACCGTGTTCGGCTTCGAAGTCGAGTTCTTCCTCCTCGGTCATCGCGGGCGGATTGGGCCGGTTCCACATGATCACGGCAAACGTGATGAGTGCTGCCCCAGCGACCGCACCGAGGCGGAACTTGAGGAGTTCACTGGCGAAGATACCGACGGTTCCGAGGGCGGTGATCAACGGCCACACGGACGTGTCGGCCACCCGGAAGATCTCTTCGGGTTCACCGTCGCCGGTTCCCACCACCAACACCGCCCGCCATTTCAATGGCCACTTTCCCATGGCGTTGACGAGCTTCTCCTGGCGTTCGGTTCCGGAATGCAGGTCGTCTTGGTCCCACAGTGGTGAGCTGCTGTGGACGATCGGGGGGACGGTCCAGGAATGTTGCGCGGGCGGGGAAGGCAGGGCCCATTCGAGGGTGCCGGCGCCCCACGGGTTCGGACCCGCACGTCGTCCGTAGCGGTAGGAGCGGTACACGTTGACGATGAACAGGCCGAGCCCCGGCAGGATGAGCAGCACCCCGAGCGACGAGATCAGGTTGTAGATGGCCCAACCCGAGTCGGCCGGGTAGGTGTAGATCCGGCGGGGCATGCCGAGCAGGCCGACGATGTGCATCGGGAAGAACGTGACGTGGATACCGGCGAACAGCAGCCAGAAGTTCCATTTCCCGAGGCGTTCGCTCATCATGCGGCCGGTGAACTTGGGGAACCAGTAGTAGATGCCGGCGAACATCGGCAACGCCACTCCACCGATGAGTACGTAGTGGAGGTGTCCGACGACGAAGTAGGAGTCGTGCGCCTGTTCGTCGAAGGGGACGGCGGCAACCATGACGCCGGTGATGCCACCGACGACGAACGTCGACAGGAAGCCCACGACGAACAGGAATGGTGTCTTCCACTGGACGCGACCGTCCCATATCGTGGCGACCCAGGAGAAGATCTGGACCGCGGCCGGGATGGCGATCACCATGCTCGCTGACGCGAAGAAGGCGAGGACGATCGTTGGGAGCCCGACGGTGAACATGTGGTGCGCCCACAGTCCGAACGAGAGCACGCCGATGCCGATCATCGCGGCGACCATCCAGTTGTAGCCCGCGATTCTTCGGCGCACCATCGCGGGGAGCACCATCGAGATCACACCGGTCGCGGGGAGGAACTGGATGTACACCTCGGGGTGTCCGAAGATCCAGAACAGGTGTTGCCACAGCAGCGAACTGCCTCCTTCGCCCGGTGTGAAGAAGTGGAACCCGAACCCGCGTTCCAGCTCGAGCAGCAGGCTGCCGACGATCAGGGGCGTGAACGCGAAGAGGACCATGAATCCGAACACGAGCATCGCCCAGGCGAACAGCGGCATGCGCGTGAGGGACATGCCGGGAGCACGCAATTTGAGGACGGCGATGATGATCTCGACGGCACCGGCGATCGCGCCGACCTCGGCGGTACCGAGCCCGAGCACCCAGAAATCCAGGTTGAGGTCCGGTGAGAAAATCGGTCCACTGAGAGGCGTGTACGCGAACCATCCGGCATTCGGCACCGCTTGGAACAGTGCCGAGCTGTAGTAGAGCAGGCCGCCCATCAGGAAGGTCCAGTAGGCGAACGCTCCGAGTCGTGGGAACGGCATTTCGCGGGAACCCAAGATGGTGGGCAGCAGCAGGATCGCGAAGCCCTCGAAGATCGGCAAGATGACGAGGAACATGGTCACCGAGCCGTGGTTGGTGAACAACTCGCTGTACAGGCCGGGGCCGATGAGTTCGCTGTCGGGGCGGGCGAGTTGGAGTCGCATCACGAACGAGTCGAGGCTGCCGCCGAGGAGCAGGAAGAAGAATCCGGTGAGCAGCATGCGCACGCCGATGGCGTCGTTCTGCACTGCAGTCAGCTTCCCCCACAGCCCTGGCTTGTCGTCCCAGAGTGCGTTCAGTTCGGCCGACGTTTCGAGTTCCCGGGCGAGCGGTGTCGACGGGTCGTTCACCCAATCGTTGTCGTCATCGGCGCCCCGATGGTCGGGCGGGACGTCGCCGCGATCGGTGTCGTGCTGCGTCATGACGCGTTCTCGATCATCGCAGCGACTCCAGATATGCGACGAGCGCATCGAGTTCGGTGTCGGTGAGAGCAACGTCGGGCATCAACACACCGGGCTTCACGGCGTGGGGGTCGGCGATCCACGTGCGCAAGTCGGGCCCCGTCGAAGCGAGCAGGCCACCGGCAATCGCTCGGCGACTCGCCAGATGGGTCAGATCCGGTGCCGGTTCGTCACCACCTGTGGCCAGCCCGTCCACCGCATGACAGGATCCACAACCTCGGGCGACGAACAGTTCGGCGCCCGCCGCGCCGATCTCACTGTCCGGGTTCGCGGCGGGCGCTCGACGAGCGTCGATCCATGCCTCGAACGACGCTGCATCATGGGCGACCACGACGAAGTCCATGTTGGCGTGTTGGATGCCGCAGAACTCGGCGCATCGTCCGGCGTAGGTGCCCGGGTGATCGGCGTCGATCGTCAAGGTGTTGGTGCGCTCGGGCAGCGCGTCGCGTTTGCCGGCCAGAGCCGGCACCCAGAAACTGTGGATCACATCCGCCGACCGCAGGTGGATCTCGACGTCGACCCCAGCGGGGATGTGGACCTCGTTCGCCGTCGACACCGCCAGATCCGGATAGCTCACTTCCCACCACCACTGATGCCCGGTCACATCGACGATCAGCGCATCTGCGTCTGGTCGCTGTGATTCTGCGTACATCGTCCGCACGGTGACGACGAACACGATCACGATGATGATCGCCGGGCCGATGACCCCTGCGCCGAGAATCCAGTGACGTGATGAGCCGGTGTGGTCGTCGCGGCGCTCGATCGGCGATTGCGTTCCCGAGTTCCGGCGGACCGCCATCCACAACACGACCCCGACGAAAATGGCCACGAATGTTCCGAGCCCGAACAGGATCCACCACAGGTCCTCGATTCGACGCGCCGCCGAACCCTGCGGATTCAGCGCAGAGCGCACCACGCCCCCGTTCCACGTGGCCGCGAGAGCGAACTGCGATCGGATCACCGCGCAGCCCGCCAACATCGATCGGCACCCTCAGTCGACGCTGCAGGACTCATCCTGGCGTTCCTACCCATCACCGCCGGCTTCTAGTCACAGGTCCGGGCGCCAGCGAAAAGTGCACCGCAATGGTGTCACCGTCACTCATCGTCGGACGGCTCAGGAGACCGTGAAGTCGATGGTGTGCCAGCCGGTGGCGCCCCGCGGGATCGGCGCGGCCCGCTCCACGGTCTGCGTGGTGCCGGTCTCGTCGGTGGCGCGAACCGTTGCGGTGTGGCGACCGGGCGCGAGTTCGGAGCGCAGCACCCACTGACGCCAGGCATTGTCGGTGATCTCATCGTTGAGGCGGGCGTCGATCCAATCGCCGTCGTCGATGCTCACCTCGACTCGCTCGATACCTCGACTCGGCGCCCACGCAATTCCGGCGATGACCGTCGGCGCACCGTCGACGGTGGCCCCGCGGCGTGGTACGTCGATACGCGACTGCGTGAGAATCGAGCCGAGCTTGGCCCATCCGCGGGGGATCCAGTAGCCGTCGAAGGCCTCCAAGGTGGTGAGTTCGATCTCCGAGAGCCATTTCGTCGCCGAGACGTAACCGTAGAGTCCCGGCACCACGAGACGGGCCGGGAAGCCATGATCGACCGGGAGCGGTTCACCATTCATCGTGAGCGCCACCAGTGCGGGCCGACCGTCGAGTGTTGCCGTCGGGAATCCCGCGGTCCACCCGTCGACCGACCGACCGACGATCTGCGTCGCACCATCTCGGACTCCGGCGCGCTCCAGCAAGTCATCGAGGCGCACGCCGCTCCACCGGGCGTTGCCGACGAGGTCGCCACCGACCTCGTTCGACACACAGGACAGGGTGATGATGTGTTCTTCGAGTTGCATCGACGTGAGTTCTTCGAAGGTGAATTCGAGTTCCTCGTCGACCATGCCGCTGATGCGCAGCGACCAGTCGGCGGGGTCGACGACCGGGGGCCGGAGTGCGGTATCGATCAGGTAGAAGTCGTCGTTCGGGGTGATGTAGCTCGCCAAACCGTCGATCTGATCGAGCGTCGAGCTGTCGGGGACCGATGGCGTGTCGGTCAGAGTGAGCTCGTCGACCAGCTCCGACGACAGGTCAGGGTCGGACGGCCCGAGCCACCTTCCGACGGTGGGCGCCACCGCCGCCCACGTGGCCGCGCCCGCCCCGACAGCCAGGAACCGTCGCCTCGCCGTCACGACGCGGTCCGGCGACGTCGCCGGTCGGTCGACGGGATCAACGGGCATCGTCGGGAAGTCCTCGGTGGCGCGCTCCACGGGTGCGCCACGAGCGTTTCGGGCGAACCCGGTTCGCCGAAGACGGTCGAGGATGTCGAGCACGGCGATACCGGAAGCGGCAGCGACAGCGGCCGAGAGGAGCGCACCCTGCGACGTGGCGAGCGGATCTCGTGCGCCGGCCCACCAACCGACGAGTCCGAAGACGACGAACCCGCCGAACCCGAGCTGCCGCGACCGAAGCGTCATCAACCCGAGTCCTGCGCCGATCAGGAGCGAGGCGGCCACGATGCCCCACACCAGGATGGTCTGCTGCGTGCCGCCGAAAGTGTCGATGCTCCAACTCACGACACCGCCGGGAGTCTCCTCGACGAAGACATCCGCAATGGCGTACACCGGTGACGGAGCGTCGCGGACGAGTGCTGCAACGAATTCCCCGGACGCGAGCGCGACGGCGGCAGCGAGCGCGCCGGCGGCCGCTGACATCACCCTGGCCGATACCTGGGCCGCTCGGGCATCGGGCGCTTCGGCCCCAGACAGGCGCTCGCTCGGATCGCCGCCGTCGGCGGGAATGGTGGTGTCGATGTCGCTGTCATCTGGCGTCGGACTCACGGCTGAGCCTCCTCTGAACTCGCAGGGCTTGCGTCGCGCTGCCCGGCTCGGACCATCGCGAAACACGCGCCGAGGCCAACCACCGGGTCATGACTGCTCGCCTGAGTCCAGCTACCGCCCGTCAGCGCCGAGCGCCGTGTTGGACGAGTGCCATCTTCGCTGGTAGCACTTTGTAATGGCGTGGGACAACAGTCGACCGGTCCCGTGGAACCGGCTGATCCGTGAGTGGTTGATCTATGCGGCGATCATGTCCGCGGTCTTCCTGATTTTCTTCCGCGGTGACAACGTGATCGGAGCGATCGCCGGCGTGCTGATCAGCGGACCGCTGTACCTGGGATTCGGTGCCGTCATGGCCAAGTTCGGCTATCAACGCACCCGGTTCAGGGACGCACGCGCGACGTCGAAGAAGTCAGCCGATGCGAGCGACGCGACGCCGGGCACGTCCGACACCGGTGCGCCACGGTCGAAACCGGCACCGACCAGCCGCACCGCGGGCGGAGGCAACCGACCCCAGTCGTCGAGCCGGAAGAAGCGCTGATGGACGCCTCGTCCGACCAACGGTGTGTGATCGCCCTCGATGCTGGCACCACCGGCGTGCGCAGCCGCGCCGTCTTCGTCGACGGGCGCCCTGCCGTCGCCGCCTACCGCGAGTTCACCCAGCACTACCCCTCCCCCGGCTGGGTCGAACACGACGCCACCGAGATCTGGGAGGTTGCCGCCGGCACCTTGCGCGAGGTCGTCGACGAAGTCGGCGTGGCGAACGTGGCGGCCATCGGAATCACGAACCAACGCGAGACCGTGCTCGCATGGAACCGTTCGACCGGCGAGCCGTACGGCACCGCGATCGTGTGGCAGGATCGCCGTACGGCGTCACGTTGCGAGGAGCTGGCGGAGGCCGGCCACCTCCCGTTGATCCGCGAACGGACCGGACTCGTGCTCGATCCGTATTTCTCGGGCACGAAAGCGGCGTGGCTGCTCGAACACCGCGAGATCCCTGTCGATGACGACCTGGCGATCGGCACGATCGACTCGTGGTTGGTGTGGAACCTGACCGGAGGGCGACGATTCGTCACCGATGTCACCAACGCGAGCCGCACGATGCTGTGCGACATCCGGACCTGCTCGTGGGACACGGAGCTGTGTGAGCTGTTGGGTGTGCCGATCGAGGCGCTGCCCGAGATCGTCCCATCGAGCGGACGCATCGGCACCACCTCACCTGATTGCGGCGTGCCCGACGGCATCGCGATCAGCGGCATCGCGGGCGACCAGCAGGCAGCACTGTTCGGGCAGGCGTGCGTGCACCCGGGCATGGCGAAGAACACCTACGGCACCGGCTCGTTCGTGTTGCTCAACGTCGGCGAGACGTGCCCACCGGTCACCGACGGCATGGTCACCACCATCGCCTGGAAGCTCGCCGACGGCACGGTCCACTACGCGCTCGAAGGGTCGATCTTCGTCACCGGCGCCGCCGTCCAGTGGCTGCGCGACGGTCTGGGGATCATCGACGATGCCGCGGAGATCGGCCCGTTGGCCGAGTCGGTGGCAGACACCGGCGGCGTCTACGTCGTGCCGGCATTCACCGGGCTCGGGTCGCCATGGTGGGACCCGTACGCTCGCGGAACGATCGTCGGAATCACCCGCGGGACCGGCCGAGCCGAGATCGCACGCGCCGTGGTCGAGTCGATGGCATACCAGACCCGTGATGTGGTCGATGCGATGACCGCTGCGAGCGCGACGCCGTTGGTCGAGTTGCGCGTCGACGGTGGTGCCTCGGTGATGGATCTGCTGTGCCAGTTCCAGGCCGACCAACTCGGCGTGAAGGTGCAGCGACCGGTCGATCACGAGACGACCGCGCTGGGAGCGGCCTATCTGGCCGGACTCGCCGAGGGAGTGTGGTCGTCCGTCGACGAAGTCGGCGAGCAGTGGGAACTCGAGGCCGAGTTCACCCCCGCCGACGATCGCACCGTCGCCGACGCACTCCACGGGCAGTGGCTGCGCGCCGTCGAGCGGTCACGCAACTGGGTGGCGTAGCACCAGCGCATCGGCGAGGCGCAGCAATAGCGAGAACCGCACACGCTCTCGCTCGTGGATCGGGTTCCCGGTGCGGCCAGCGGCGACCGTGATGGACGAAGCGACCATGTGACCCCACAGCAGGTCGCTGGGAGCCGAGTCGTCGAGGCCGTCGAGGTGTTCGCTGCCAGCGAGGAACGCCGTCAGCCAGCCCATGTCCGGGGGCGTCCCGACCTGGGTGATCAGTTCGCCGTCGCCGAGCGCGACCACCCAGTCGGTCTCGGCGAAGCGTTGGATGCCCCCCACCATCACGTCCAACCGTTCCTCGGGTCGACCCTCGGCGATCGCTGCGCCGAGTGCCAGCGCGGACAGGCTGGCGTCGGTCCGATCCGGATCGACGACACGGATGCTCTCGACGGACACGCCGTCGACTGCGTCGATCTCGGCGGTCAGCAACGGCATCAGGTCGTCGTCGGGCAGCAGGACGGTCAGTTCGTCGATCGCTCGACCGCCGCCCTGTTCGAGGATCTCGATGGCGAGCACATCACCTCGAACCGCGCCGATCCTGCTGGCCACCTGGCCGAGCGCTCCGGGACGGTCGGGCATCCAGACCCGCACGACGATCGTGGTCACGGGCCGGACCGTACAAGCCACTTGGTCACCCAGCGATGACCGGCCCGTGACCATCGCGTTACAGCGTCACCTCGTGGAGAGCCGATGTGAGGCTCAGCCGAGTTTGGGGAGGCCGCGCTTGAGGTTGCGGATCGCCTGTTGGATGCGCTTTTCGTTCTCGATCAGTGCGAACCGCACGAAACCCTCACCCCCGGGGCCGAAACCGACACCCGGCGAGAGTGCCACGTCGGCATCGCGCACGATCAGCGAACAGAACTCGACCGAGTCCATCTCGGCGTACGGCTCGGGAATCGGCGCCCACACGAACATCGAGCCGCCTGGCTTGGGGATGTCCCACCCGATGCGGCCGAGCCCCTCGATGAGTGCGTCACAGCGCGACTCGTAGATCGCACGAATCTCGTTCGGATAGTCAGCGGCCTCGTTGATGGTGACGGTCGCAGCGATCTGTACCGGCTGGAACATGCCGTAGTCGAGGTAGCTCTTC
>JBBQEU010000071.1:0-16440 GCA_038321235.1 Acidimicrobiales bacterium
TTCACCGTGCCCTTCGCGTTCGCCATCGCGGCGCTCGTCACCGGCCGTCTCGGCGAGGGCTGGTTGATGGAGACCCGCCGCTGGGCGCTGTTCTCGTGGGCGTTCCTCACCATCGGCATCCTGCTCGGCGCATGGTGGAGCTACGAGGTCCTCGGGTGGTCCGGCGTGTGGGCGTGGGACCCGGTCGAGAACGCCTCGCTCCTGCCGTGGCTCACCGGTACCGCCTACATCCACTCGGTGCTCGTTCAGGAACGCCGCGGCATGTTGCGGGTGTGGAACCTCAGCTTGTTGGTCGCCACGTTCGCGCTCACCATCCTCGGCACGTTCCTCACCCGATCGGGCATCCTCAGTTCGGTGCACGCGTTCGGTGACGGGCCGGTCGGCAACTGGTTGCTCGGCTTCTTCGGTCTGGTCGTGGTCGTTTCACTCGGCCTGATCGCCTGGCGCGGCGACCGGCTGCGTTCTCCCGGCTCGATCGACTCGCCCCTGTCGCGCGAGGGCTCGTTCCTCGCGAACAACGTGCTGTTCACCGTGTGGGCGTTCATCGTGCTGCTCGGCACGCTGTTCCCGCTGCTCGTCGAAGCGCTCCAGGACCGCCAGACCCTGGTCGGTGCTCCGTACTTCGATTCGCTCTCGCAGCCGATCGGATTGATGCTGCTGTTCCTGATGGGCGTTGCTCCCGTCCTGCCGTGGCGCAAGGCGTCGACCGAACTGTTGCGCACTCGCCTGTTCTGGCCCGCTTGGGCCGGAGCTCTCGGCCTGGTGATCGCCGTGTTCGTCGGTGCCGACGGGTGGGCACCGCTCGTCGCGTTCGCGCTCGCCGGGTTCGCCATGGGCTCAGCGGTTCGCCAGCTCGCGCTGGCAACGCGCCGACAGGGTTGGCGCGGTTTCGTCGGTCGGGCCAACGGCGGCATGGTCGTGCACATCGGCGTCATCATCATCGCCGTCGCGCTCGCTGCATCCAACAGCTTCACCCATTCGGCCACCCTCGATCTCCGCCAGGGTGAGGTCGTCGAATGGGGTGGCCACACCTTCGAGTTGCTGTCGGTCGACGAGCGCATCAACGATCGTGGCAGTGAACGTCGCATCGCCGCCAACGTGGTGCTCGACGGCGAGCAGGCGTATCGCCCCGCCACCACGAGATATCTCAACATGGGCGCCGACATCGGCACCCCGTCGGTGCGCACCGGATGGAACGAGGACATCTACCTCACACTCGGCCAGGGCGTTGCGCCGGGCGACACCGAAGCCACCATCCGGGTGTTCATCAAGCCGATGATCCTGTGGCTGTGGATCGGCGGGGCCATCATGGCCATCGGCACGCTGCTGGCCGCGTTCCCCGGCTCTCGCCGACGGATAGCGATCGACCCGGTATCGGCGCCGATCTCCGTCGGTGGACCCGATCAGGGGTCGTCGGCTGACGATGACGTGACCACGAGCGACACAACCGTCGACGGCACGCAGATCGACGACACCCAGGACGCAGACACCGGGGTGTCGGTATGAGCGACGTACTCGACGATCCCGCGACGGCCGACGTCCCCGACGGTGACGACACCGAATCGAGCGGACGCGGTCGACGGCTGGCTCCGTTGATCGTCGGCGCCATCGCCGTGTTGATGGTGGGACTGTTCGTCGTGCTCGTCGGGGCATCCCCTGACGATGGCGGTACCAGCGCCGACTCGCCCCTGATCGGTCGACCCGCACCCGAGGCGACCGGCACGTTGTCGGATGGCACGTCGTTCGATCTGTCGCGACGCAAGGGCAGCTGGGTGGTGCTCAACTTCTTCGATCCCGAGTGCGTGCCGTGTATCCGTGAGCACCCAGAACTGGTCGCGTTCACCGAAGATCAGGCCACCCTGGGCACCGATGGCGCCGAGATGTACTCCGTCATCACGCGAGGTGATCAGGAAGAGATCGAGGCGTTCTTCGCCGAGAACGGTGGCGACTGGCCCGCGATCTACTCTGATGCCGACGAGTTCCCGGTGGCGTTCGGTGTCGCGCAGGTGCCAGAGACGTGGATCATCGATCCGAGCGGCGTGGTGCAGTTACGGTTGATCTCCACGGTCACCTCGGAGCAACTGAATTCGATCCTGCGCCAGTTCCGAGAGCAGTACGGTTGATGGCGAGTGAGCTGAATCGACGTGTCAAGCGCTGGCCGGGTTGGCTGGCGCTGGTGTTCGTGGTCGCCGGGTTCCTGGCGGTCGGGGCAACACGCGACACCGGTCCCGAGAGCCAGGGCGACCGGATCGTCCAGGTGGCAAAACGAGTCGCGTGTCCGATCTGCGATGGCGAGAGTGTGTTCGAGTCGCAGAACAATGCCTCGATCGCGCTGCGCAACCAGATCGCCGAGCTCGTCGCCGACAACAACTTGAACGACACCGAGATCATCGCGTTCATCGAGACCCGATACGGGGGGCAGGTGCTCCTGGTGCCCAAGTCGACCGGCTTCGACGCGCTCGTCTGGGTGCTCCCTGCCGTTGCGTTCGCCTGTGGTCTCGCGGCGTTGATCGTGGTGTTCCGTCGCTGGAAGCGTGAGGCCGGCGACCTGGCCGATCCGACCGACGACGACCGCGCTCTGGTCAACGCGGCGTTGGTCGAAGCGGCGCTGGCCGCCGACAGCGAGGACACGGGTCGATGAGCGCCGGCGGCACCAAGCTCGGCCGGCTCGCCGCGTTGGAAGAAGAGCGCCGATTCCTGCTGCGATCGCTGACCGATCTTCAACGCGAGCACGATGCCGGCGACGTGGACGACCTCGACTACCAGACGCTGAAGGACGGCTACACGTTTCGTGCCGCAAGGGTGCTGCGCCAGATCGAGCACGGGCGAGGTGGCCTGCCCGCATCGACACCTCGCCGCTGGAGCAGGGCGGTTGCGGTCGCAGCGGCGGTGGTCGTCGGGGCGGTCGGGGTGGGATTCGTGCTGGCCGGCGCTTGGGGTGAACGCTCGTCAGGCCAGGAGATCACCGGGCTCACGCCGGGCGACGAGTCGCGCGTCGTACTCACGAACGCCCGTGATGCAATGGGTGCCGGCGACTTCCCCACCGCGAATGCGCTGTTCGCCGAGGTGATCGACATGGAGCGTGCCCAGGGACGCGAGAGTGCCGAAGCGGTGGCGTACTTCGGCTGGACACTCGCACTGCTCACGCGGCAGAACCCCGATCAGTCGAATGCCGCGGAACGCTTCGACGCCGCCGTGTTGGCGCTCGGGCGCGCCACCGAGATCGAACCCGACTACGCCGATCCGCAGTGTTTCCTGGCGATCGTCGAATTCCAGTTCCGCAGCGATGCCGCCGCTGCGTTGCCGCACATCGAGAAGTGCGAGGCGAGCAATCCGCCTGCAGACGTCGCCTCGATGGTGGCCAACTTCGCCGCAGAGATTCGCGCCGCCAACTGAAACGAAACCCCGGGGTCAGACCCTTCGGTTTCATTTCCTTACGAGGGCGGTGGCCAGACCTTGCCCTTGGTGATGCGATCGCCCTTGCGCTTCAGCACCCAGATGCTGCCCTTGCGCCAGTCGGGTGTCGTCTGGACCTCCATGCCGCGTCGCACGAGCGCTTGGATCACGTCGGGGATGATGTCGCCGTGGCTGCACAGCACCGCTCCGGTTCCGACTTCGCCGAGGAGGTCGAGCACCGGTTCGAACGCCGTGCCCTCGAAGAGACGCGGCTCGGCCTCGACGTCGACACCCAGCCGCTTGGCCAGTGGCTCCAAGGTCTGCATGCAGCGGACGTATGGGCTCGAATGCAGTGACGTGGCCCCTTTGGCGGCGAGCCGCTGCGCGATCGCCTCCGACTGCTTCCATCCGAGCTTGCTCAACGGGCGGGCCTCGTCGTCGCCGTCCCACACTCGGCGTTCGCCGGCCTTGGCGTGGCGAACCAGGTAGATGATGTCGGAGCTGCTCATGAGCGGGTTGCAAGACTTGTCGGTCAGGTCTCGTTCGTCAACTGCTTGTGTCGTCGTGTGAGCGATCGCACGAACATCACCCAGACCACCGCCGCGGCCAGGTTGAGCGCGGCGGTGAGCCAGTCGAGTGCGCCGAACTCGTCGAGGCTGTCAGCCACGGATTCGATGTCGTTGGTGGGCAGTCCACCGGACGCGAACGAGCCGATCTGGACGGCGAACAGCACGGCTGGGATGAGACCGAATACGGCGAACCAGACCCACAACACCGGATTGTCCGGCGTTCGTTTCCACGTGTCGGATCCGTCGACGTGCGCCGGTTCGGAGGCTTTCCACAGTTCGCGCAACACGAGGAACGGGATGATGTAGAGCACCAGCGGGGGAAGGAACCAGCCGAAGACTGCAAACAGCGGGCTCCACGTGGTTGCTCGGCCGAATGCCCGGACGTTGCTCGCGATGCGGAACATCCAGATGATGGTGAGCACGCCGGTTGCCAGCGTTGCGACGCTGACGAGGAGCTGCACCGAGTTGAGCGGCACGATGGCATCCTCGAACTCGGCTCGGCTGATGTCACCGGCGAGGAAATTGGCTGCATCGGTGGCGACGCCCTCGGACAGGAAGGCCGAGATCAGGGTGCCGAGTGCAACGATCGCGGTGGACACGACAATCGGTGTCGCGAGCCCGCCGACCCGGCGAAGCGCGCCCGTCGGCGTCGGGTGGCCCTCGTAGGCGACGTAGCCCGGTGGTGGGGTCAAGCCGCTGGGTGGTGGCGGGGGCGGCGGCGATGAAGGTGGCAGTGGAGGAGTCGATGACGGTTCGTTGCTCGGCGGGGGAGGGACGTCGCTCACGACGCACACGGTAGTGGGAACCCTGCAGCGGCAAACGGCGCCGACCACAACACGATCTGCGACAGCCACTCACTTTGCGTCGGACCACCGATCGATCACGCTCGTGTCGGCGACGAAGCGCACATCGCCACGGAGGTCTGGCTGTTGCCAGCGTGCGGCGGTCTCCTGCAGGGTGTCATCGACGATGGTGACCACGTCGTCAGCGTGACGGGCCGACGCATGGACGAGGAGCTCGTCGTGCAGGCCCAGCACCACGCGTGCCTCAGTCGGAAGTCGGGCGCGGACGATGACCGCCCACGTCTTGAAGAACTCAGCCGCAGCACCCTGCACCATCGCGTTACGGCCGTAGCGGCCACGGGCTGCTGCCTTCGATCGCAGCTGTCGGTCGTCTGTGGACGTATCGTCGCCGCTCGCCATCCGAATTCGCCGGCCCCCTCTGGTGCGCAGGTCGTTGCCGGCCTCCGCAGCCCGTGCGGCGTCGGTGAGGTATCGCATCGCCACGGGGTAGGCGGCGTCGAGTCCGCGCAACGCAGCTGCCCCGTGTCCAGTCGTCTGGCCGTACATCGCGCCGAGGACGGCGACCTTCGCGATCTCGCGACTCACCCCGAGCCTGATCGCGACGGGCGCATACATGTCGGCCTCGAGAGTCGCCGCTGCCAACACCTGGTCGCCAGACACCGCCGCCAGGATCCGGGGCTCGATCTGCCCGAGATCGGCGCGCACGAAGACGTGACCCGGCTCGGCGACGATCGCCGGCCGTAAGTCAGCCGGCAGGTTGTGCAGGCCGGCGGTCGCGGTCATCCGGCCCGCGGCCCCGTCGGACGACGACCACGAACCGCGCAGGCGGCCGTCGGTTCCGACGTGTTCGTCGAGCCATCGGTACCCGAACGTCGTGGCGACCCGCTCGGCCTTGCGCCACACGAGCAACGCGGCGACCACGGGATGCTCGTCACGCAGCCGCTCCAGGCGCCACGCCCGAGTGTCGTCCACTTCGATGCCGGCACGCCGCAGGAGTGACTTGACGTTCGCCGGATTGCGCAGGTCCACGCCGTCACGGAGATCGGCGGGCAGGTGTGTCAACACGCGGTCGTCGCGCTCGGTGGCGCGTCGACGTTCGTCGGAGGCGTCACGTGGTCTCGGCCCGATGAACGACGCGATGATCCGCTCGGCCTCGGAGACATCGATCGGCAAACCGTCGTGCCCGAGTTCCACGGCGAGTACTGCAGCGGCCGACTCGGATCGAGCTGTGGCTGGTGCAGCCGGCCGATCGCCGAGCTGCTCGAGCTGCCCGTTCTGCAACCGGTACACGTCGAGCGCGAGCGACGCCCAGGTCGCAACGCGGTCGGGGTGGTCGGCCCATCCGCCGTCGATCCATGCGGCGTCGAGGTGACCGTCGGGCCGAACTGGGTCGTCAGGTTCGAGAGGGTCGTCGCCGGCGGCTGCGCTGAACAAGTTGACCGGCTCGACCGTCGGCAGCGTGTCGGTGTCGAGACCGTGCGCAGCCGCCCACGACCGGCCGGGTCCGGCGCGCCACCCGCCGCGGATCAGACGGTGGACGGCGTCGAGATCCCAGCAGCGCGCCGGTCGGATGCCAGCGACAACGAGCGTTCGTGGCGTCCCAGCAGTCCACCACACCCACCGGGGCCCCACCGTGAGTTCTATGTGCTCGATCTGGGCGAGCGCCTCACCCGGGCTCCAGCGGATCTCGCCGCCGCGCTCACCCGAAGCCACGGCGCCGACGTCGGGATCGATCGCGAGCGCCACCGCCTCGTTCGCAGCGAAGGTCGCCGGCCCGTTCTCCACGGCCAGGTGTCTACCACCACGCTCCGACGGCGGTGTAGCACCCTGATGGTGCTACGCTTTGCGTATGGCCGTGAAGACATTTGGCGTCCGAGACCTGCGCAACTCCACGGCCGACGTGATCTCGGCGGCGCTCGATGGCCACGAGGTGTACATCAGTGTCAACGGAACGCCCAAGGTGCGGGTGGTTCCGATCGATGAGGTCGCGCCGATGGCCCACGTGATCGCCGAGGCCGCAGCGCTTCCGAAGGTTGCTTCCGACTCGCTCGCTGAGCTCGACGCCGACAAGGAGTCGTCGAAGGCGGTGCAGGTCGTTCGTTGAAGCTGCTGCTCGACACCTCGGCGATCATCGGTTGGCTCGAACGCAACGACAGCACACTCCCGGCGTTGATGGCGCAGAGTGACACCGTTGACTACCACCCTGTCACGCTGGGAGAACTGCACGCTGGCGTGCAACGAGCCGGCACCGAGGCCGAACTCCAGATGCGAACCAACACCGTTCGCTTCACCCAGAGTCGCCTCCAAGCCGTTGTCCACGACGTGCTCCCGTACGAGCAGTTCGGATTCCTGACCGCCCGCTTCAGTCGGAAGCTGTCGCACAACGACTTCTGGATCGTCGCGAGCTCGCTCGCGGCAGGCGACTACATGCTCGTGACCGAGGACGCGAAGCTGTTCGCAGTGGTCTCCTCCGACGAGTTCGCCGACGCTGTCGCCGGGAGGTCCTGGGTCCGACCCTCATACCATCTGGCGACGTCATCCCCCGTGGAACCGAAGCTCATCGATGACCGATGAGGCCCCCGTCCCGATTGTCCGGCAACGAACCCCGAGGAGGTCTTGATGCGTGCTGAGTGGCAACGAGCTGCGGCGTATGTGGTCTGTCTGGACGACGCGGGCAGGATGCTCCTGACCCGGTTCGTGCAGCAGGGGAGCCCGGCGTCTGGGTCGTGGTCGATGCCTGGTGGCGGAATGGAATGGGGTGAGCGCCTGGAGGAGACGGCACTTCGCGAACTTCACGAGGAGACGGGCTTCGCCGCTGATCTCGGACCGTTGCTCGGCATCTACTCGGAGTGGCTCGAGGCCGGACGAACGACTCGCTCGGGTGCCGGCCACGTGATCGGTGCGGTGTATGAGGCCTCGATCACGACCGGGGCGTTGCGCACCGAGTTCGATCCTTTCGACACGACGGATGCGGCGGCGTGGTTCCCGCTCCACGAGGTCGGGACGCTTCGGCGGGTACCCCTCGTCGACTTCGTCCTCGGTCTCGTGGACACCGAACGTCGTTGAGCATCGGCGCTCCGGGCGGGAACCTAGGCCCAGCCGAGTTCGTGGAGGCGGTCGTCGTCGATCCCGGCAGCGTGGGCGACCTCGTGGATGACGGTCACGTAGACCTCCTCGGCCAGTTCGTCGATGTCGTAGCACATCTCACAGAGCGGTACCCGGAAGATCGACACGATGTCGGGCCCTTCGTTCCCTGTGCGCTCGGTGTGCGGCACGCCGTCGTACAGGCCGAGCAAGTCGGGCTCGTCGGGATGACGATCGATCACCTGCACCACCACGTTGTCGAGCACGTGCAGCAGTTCGTCGGGGAGGTCGTCGAGCGCGTCGGCAACCATCGCCTCGAACTTGTATCGGGGCACGATCTCCACGGTGGCAGTGTGGCCTCGCTGCGATCAGATTGCGAGGGTCGTCGGCCAGCCGCCCTGCCTTCGGTCACGTCGGCTCGGGCAAATCGTCGGGGTAGACGATGTCGACCTCGCTGATCGATCGCGCGAAGTCCTAGGTGTTGTCGGTGATGAAGCGATCAGCAAACGTGGCGGCCGTCGCGAGGTGAACTGCGTCGGCGGCTCGAAGCCCGTATTTCGCCCCGAGGGTGGTCGCCAGCGCGGCCACGGCGCGGCTGACCTCGTGCAACTGCAGCCGTCCGACGAGACCCGCCAATTCGTCGAGTTCTGCGTGCAGTCCGTTGCGGAGTGGTTTGGACAACAGTTCGGGCAAGAGGAGGACCGAGCCCACCGGACCGTCGGCATTCGACTCGATCGTCGGCTGCCCAGCGGGGATGAGCAGCAAGCGAACGCGCTGGCCGAGCGGGTGCCTGGCCTGCGCCGCGTAGATCAGGACTCCGGCGTCGAACGCGTCGGTCATCGCCGAGCGCGCCCGGCACGAACGTCGTCGACGAGTTCGGCGGCGATGTGGGCACTGATCGTTCCGTGTTCGGCGAGGGGACGACGACCAGCCTGGTCGATGAGGTCATCGAGACGCCGTGCCTGCTCCCGCACGGCGTCGAGCCGCTGGCGTCGGTCGGCGTCTGGCCGGCGGATGACGGCGACGGCGCGCCCGTGGCGGGTCAGGATGACCTCTTCGCCGGCTTCGACTCGATCGATGATCTTCGGGAGCAGTGCGCGGGCTTCGCTGACGGGCACGGTGCCGTTCATCAGCCGATCCGTACAACAATGTGCTGTCATGTACAACCGTCGCTTCGACAGCGACCGTCGCGCCAACGGCGTGGAGTTGATCAGAGGATCTTGAGCTTGTCGGAGAAGACCTTCTTCGGCTTCATCTCGACGGCGATCCTCGTGGCGATCTGCTGGAAGATCTGCGCCGTTTCCGACTCGGGATCGACCGCGGTGATCGGGCGTCCGGTGTCGCCGCCTTCGCGCAGTTCTGGAACGAGGGGGAGCTTGCCGAGCAGTGGCACGTCGAGCTCCTGGGCCAGCAGTTCGCCGCCGCCGGAGCCGAAGATCTCGTAGCGCTTGGCGTCGTCGCCGGTGAACCACGACATGTTCTCGATGATGCCCCGGACGGGCAGGTTGACCTTTGCTGCCATCGCCGCCGACAGCGACGCCACCTTCTGTGCGGCGGGCTGCGGCGTGGTGACGACGAACACTTCGCCGCGTGGCAGGTACTGCGCGAGCGACAGGGCGATGTCGCCGGTGCCGGGGGGCATGTCGATGAGCAGGAAGTCGGGCTCGTCCCAGAACACGTCGGTGAGGAACTGCTCGAGCGCCTTGTGCAGCATCGGGCCACGCCAGATGACCGCTTGGCCCTCGGGTACGAAGTAGCCGATCGAGATGCAGCGCACGCCCCACATCTCCGGTGGGATCAGCATCTCGTCGATCACGACCGGATCGCGGTCGGTGCCGAGCATGCGGGGAATCGAGTAGCCGTAGATGTCGGCGTCGACCACTCCGACGGAGTAGCCCTGTGATGCGAGGGCGACGGCAAGGTTGGTGGTGACGCTCGACTTGCCGACGCCACCCTTGCCTGACGAGATCAAGAGGGGCCGGGTCTTCGAGGTGTTCTTCGAGAACGGGATCTCGCGGCCTTCGGCGTGGCCGTGCGCCTGGGTCGAACCGGCGGTGGCGCCGGCGTCGCCATGCAGCGTGCGGCGCAGGTTCTCGCGGTCCTCGTCGCTCATCACCGTGAACTCGAGGTCGATCGACTCGACGCCGTCGAGTTCGGTGGCGGCGTCGGACACCCGACGTGTGATTTCGCCCTTGAGCGGACAGCCGGGCACGGTGAGGGCGATCAGGACGCCCACGACGCCGTTCTCACGGACCGACACACCACGCAGCATCCCGAGATCGACGATCGATCGGTGCAGTTCCGGATCCTCGACCGGGCGGAGGGCTTCGATGATCTGCTGTTCGGTCACGGCGGCCATGTCCTCAGTGTGGCGAGGGGCGTTCGAATTTGCACTACGTGGGTAGGTAGAATTGTTCACGTGCGCACGAGCCCGTCGTTCACCGCCACCGTGTCGGCGATCACCGACGCGTTCGGTGATCCGACTCGCCGTTCGATCTACCTGTTCGCGAAGGATCGATCGAGCGCTGGCGACGCCACAGCCGCTGGTGTCACGGCGTCGATCGTCGCGGCCGAGGTCGGGGTCCACGCCAATGTCGCTCGCCACCACCTCGACAAGCTGGCCGCCGGTGGCTACCTCGAAGTCGTCAGTGGAAGGGTGGCAGGGGCTGGCGCTGGCCGTCCGTCGAAACGTTATGTGGTGGTCGATGACGCACTCGGCGCAGCGGGTACGCAGTTCCCGTTCCGCAGCGACGATCTGCTGTTGTCGCTTCTCGGTCGGGCGCTCGACCGTCTGCCTCACGACGAGGCAGAGATGATCGCCGAAGAAGTCGGACAGGAGTACGGCCGAACGATGGCCGAGGGTCTCACCGGCGATGCGTTGACGAGCGGTCGCCGATCGCTGCGCTCGGCGATGCAGGCGGTGGCCGCTGCGCTCACCGCCCAGGGATTCGCTGCGCACGCCGAAGGCCGCGATGGGAACCTTCGGATCATCAACGACCACTGTCCGTTCGGTGACGTCGCCATCGACCATCCGGTGATCTGTGCCGTCGACCGCGGCATGGTCAAGGGCATGCTCGCCGCTCTGGCCGGTGTCGACAACGGTGAATCCAGCATCGATGTGGTGACCGAGTCGAGCGTCGCTCGCGGCGACACGTTCTGCTCGACCGCCGTCTGATTCGGATCGAGATTCAGGGGGCGGTGATCGCCTTGATCTCGTCGGCGATGGTGTCGGTGAACTCGTTCGACGGGATGGCGGTCTGCATCGCCATCATCTTCATCATGTCGCCCTGGACCTTGATCTTGCCGGACATGAACGCCTGCATCGCAACGGCTTGATCCTGGTCGACGAACAACGCCTTGGCGGTGTCGTAGTCGGTGGTGATGGTGGTGTCGGCCTCGTCGAGCTCGCCCAGCTCCATCGTCAGGTGTCCCGATGACGTGTCGAGGTAACTCCTGACCTCACCGTCGCCGAACGGCACGTCGGTGATCACCTGGTTGATCCGGATCACGGTGGTGACCGGCGGGACCTGGTCGGCGTACTTCTCACGGATCGCGTGAGCTGCGGCCATCCACTCTTCTGACAGGAACGGGTGCGTCATAGTTCGGTGACTGTACCGCGCCCGTCGATGCTCATGCGGCTCGTCGTGACCGCGTCGAGGAACGCGTGGTCGAGATCGAACCCGAGACCTGGCGTCGTCGGAACGGCGACGTGGCCGTCGGTGATAGTGATCGGATCGGTCACGATGTCTCGGGCGTAGAAGCGAGTCGACGCGCTGATGTCGCCGGGAAGCGTGAATCCCGGGAGCGCAGCGAGCGCGGCGTTGGCGGCGCGACCGATCCCGGTCTCCAACATGCCGCCGCACCACACCGGAACACCCTTCGCAACGCACAGGTCATGGATGTGGACCGCTTCGAGGTAGCCGCCGACCCGGCCCGGCTTGATGTTCGCGATCTCGCATGCACCGAGTTCGATCGCGTCGGCGGTGCCAGCTGCCGACACCAGCGATTCGTCGAGGCAGATCGGGGTCTCGATCTCGGCGGCGAGGCGGGCGTGGCCGATGATGTCGTCCTCCGGCAGCGGTTGCTCGATCAGCAACAGGTCGAACTCGTCGAGACGGGCGAGATGGCTGCCGTCGGTGCGTCGGTACGCCGTGTTGGCATCGACCTGGAATGGCGTATCCGGCCCGATCAACTCGCGCACCGCCGCCACCTGCTCGATATCGGAGCCTGGTTCGATCTTCAACTTGATGCGCACGTAGCCGTCATCGACGTAGCCCTGCACGGCGGCGAGCAGGTCGTCGGTGCTGTCGTGGATCCCGACGCTCACGCCGCTGGGGATGTGGGTGCGCTCCGCGCCGAGGAATGCGGCGAACGACTGACCGGTCGCTCGGAGCTGGGCGTCGAGTACGGCCATCTCCAACGCGGCCTTCGCCATCGGGTGTCCGTGCAGCTTCGCGAGTGCCGGAGCGACATCGGCGACCTCGATCGGTCCGGCAGCCATCAACCGCGGCAGCAGGTGGTGGATGATCACGTGCTGCGCGCCGTCGACGTACTCGGGCGAGTAGCTCGGCTCGGAGAGAGCGACGCACTCCCCCCATCCCTCGATGGTGTCGCCGGCTGCGTCCGCCAGCTCGACGCGCACCAGCAGGATGTCGCGTTCGGTCTGGCTTCCGAAGCTCGTGCGGAACGGCGACACGAGCGGCATCGCGATGCGCCGCAATTCGACACGATTGATGGTCCAGGTCATGGGACTGATCCGATCACGTACGCGCCGTCGCGCGTGAATCCGACGATGCGGTGGCCTCGGCCGAGTGCCTCGACCAGGGCCTCCCTGGTCGAGTGGCGCCATAGAGCGACCGCCGCCGGGTCGGTGCGTCGCAGCTCGACGATGTCGTCCGGGGTGGGCACCGTCACCAGCGGGTCGACGTCGCTCCCGTCGCGCAGCCGCTCTGGCATGGCAACGGTCACGTCCCAGGTGACGTGGAGCCGGTCCGAGTCGTCACCAGCATTGATCGCGTCGGTCATCTCGCCGTAGAACGACGGGAGGTATTCATCGGCCTCGGCGCCGAGCACCGCAATGTTGAACCAGGCGTTGCGACGCACCAACGGATCGAACGTCCACGTGATGAACTCGATGCTCCGCTCGACCGCCCAAGCGCGCTGGTGCAGTTTCATGGCCCGTCCGGTGCCGCCATGACGTGCGACGCGCAGCAGTCCGGTGACGTGGCTGTGCAGCGCAGAACGGTCGCCGTGACGTGCGAGGATTCCCACCGAGGCCCCGATCATCTGTCCCGACGGCGCGAACGCGGCCGCGACGTACCCGCCGCTGTGCGCGATCGCCCGTGCGAGTTCCAGCGAGACCAGCGGGCTCGACGTCCCCCACACCTCCTGCAGGACCTCGCCCACTTCGGCCAGTTCGGAGATCTCCGAGACCGTCCGGATCTCGACCCCGGTCGCCGTCACGACCGCTCCTGCTGGGCTCGGTTCTGATCGACGGTCGCCGGGTGCGTGCCGAGCGCGACGTGGTAAGCCGATCGCACGGCAAGGATCTGGTGGATCTCTGGGCCGACGTCGTTGCCGAACTCGGTCCGGTAGGTGTCGTCGGTGCTCAGCACGACGGTGAAGTACATCCCCGTGAACGCCCCGAGGAAGCCCGACACCCGGATCAGCGGCTCGGACAGCACCAACGTGCGCCCGCCGAACGTGGTGTCGAAGACGACGGGCAGTTCGTCGAGGCCCGTCCAGCCCAGCGCCGTGTCGGCGGTGATCGACATGAAGCCGAAGAACACGAAGAAGCCCGTCAACGCCACGACGACGAGGGTGATCTGGATCGCCTGGCCGAACAGCACGATCAGACCGATGTTGAATCGCTGCCGTGGACGGAGCGGATCGTCGGGTGAGCCGGCGGCCGGGAGTGCGATGGGCGACGCGGGCGTGTCGACGACATGGGTGTTGACCTCGGCCCACGAGTCGAAGTGGTTCTCGGCGCGGATGTAGCCAGGCACCCGGCTGACGACGAATCCGGCACCGAGCAGGAAGAACGTCAGCACGACGACCACATAGGCCGCGCCGTCGAGCGTGCCCGCCATCTCCCAGACCTCGGCATTGATGAACAAGAACGTGTTGAACAACAACAACAACGGCAACGCCTTGGCCACCAGCGAGCCGAGACCGGAGAGTTGACCGCCGGATCTGCGAACCCCCCAGCGGACGAGCGCCCCGATGCCGTACGACGACCACACGTAGATCGCGGCCAGGAGCACCACACCCAACGCCAACGTCTCGAAGGCGTCTCGGTACTGACCGAACGCAACCGCCGGGACGAGCGGTCCGAGCAGGAACAGGGCCAGCTCGGGCTTGTCGATCTTCGTCGGACGATCGAATGACGCCACCCCCCGCAAACGATTCGACAGCACCCACGCCGCGATCAGCATGGCGACCACCGCGGCGGCGCCGAGCAGGTTGCGGACGACCGACCAAGTACGAAGATCCAGTGCGTTCAGCCCGAGGAGCAGATAGGCGACCACGAGGATCGGGAGCGCACGCGTCCAGGCGTCGCGAATCGCGCTGTCCGATCGCACCTCCACGAGGTGCGGCACACCCCGTTCCACCATCCAGCGCTCGATGCGTTCGACGTCGCTGCTCACCGTTGGAAGCTCCGAGCGTCGTGGGTCATCGGTCACAGCCACCCTGCCTGAGGCGTGCACAGTGCCGACATCACCGGTGAGAACGTACTCCCCGGCGGTGAACGGTTCGTCAAACGTCGTGGAAGTGGCCTGTCGGATCCGATAAGCACAAGCCCATGGCTCGCATCCTGGTCACCGAAGAGATCGCCGACGGAGGCCTCGATCGCCTCCGTGCTGCCGGGCACGACGTCGACGTGCAAGTCGGGCTCTCTGCCGACGAACTGCTGTCGGCGATCCCGGGCGCCCACGCGTTGATCATCCGCTCGGCGACCGACGTCACCGACGAGGTGCTCGCCGCCGGGAGCGAGCTGATGGTCGTTGGACGAGCGGGCATCGGCCTCGACAACGTCGACGTCGACTCGGCCACCACTCGCGGGGTCATGGTCGTCAACGCGCCGCAGAGCAACATCGTCTCCGCCGCGGAACACACGATGGCGTTGCTCATGGCGTCGGCCCGCAACGTGCCGCAGGCCCACGCCGCGCTCGTGCAGGGCCGGTGGGAACGCAGCCGGTGGGAGGGCGTCGAACTGGCCGACAAGACACTCGGGATCGTTGGTCTCGGACGGATCGGCAAGCTCGTTGCGGACCGTGCCAAGGGTTTCGGCATGCGCCTCATCGCCTACGACCCGTTCGTGTCGGAAGACCGTGCGAAGAAGATGGGCGTCGACCTGCTCGCGCTCGATCAGGTGGTCGCCGAGGCAGATTTCCTCACCGTGCATCTCCCCAAGACGCCCGAAACGCTCGGGTTGATCAACCGCGATCTGCTGCTCAAGGCCAAGCCGAGCCTGCGGGTCATCAACGTCGCTCGGGGCGGAATCGTGCACGAGGGCGACCTCGCCGAGTGCCTGCGTGAAGGCATCATCGCCGGTGCGGCGCTCGACGTGTTCTCCACCGAGCCGATGACCGAGTCGCCGCTGTTCGAGATCGATTCGGTCATCGTCACGCCGCACCTCGGGGCCAGCACACGTGAAGCGCAGGACAAGGCCGGCGACACGATCGCGTCGATGGTGCAACTCGCCCTCGCCGGCGAGTTCGTGCCGTTTGCGGTCAACGTGAACGCCGCCGAGGCCAGCGAGACCATTCGTCCGTACCTGCCCCTTGCCGAACGGCTCGGAAGTCTGTTCGTGTCGCTCGTGGGCGCCTTGCCGAGCGAGCTCGAGATCTGTTGTGAAGGCGAGATCGCCGGCTACGACACCCGGATCCTCGAGTTGGCCGTGCTCAAGGGCTTCTTCGGAGCGATCTCGGACGAACCGGTCACCTACGTCAACGCGCCGCAGCTCGCGAAGCAGCACGGAGTCGAGGTCCGCGATGTCTGCTCGGCCACCTCGGCCGACTTCGTCAACCTGCTGTCGCTGCGCGGCGGCGGCCATTCGATCTCCGGCACGCTCGCGGGTCCGAAGGCGGCGCAGCGCATCGTCAACATCGACGACACACCGTTCGACGTGCCGCCCGTCGACAATATGGTGGTCATCCAGAACGACGACCGCCCGGGCGTGATCGGCACTGTCGGCACCCTGCTCGGCGACGCCGGCGTGAACATCTCCGACATGGACGTCAGCCGCGTCGCCGGCTCCGACACGGCCACGATGCTGATCGCCCCGAGCGCCCCGGTGCCGCCCGAGGTGCTCGACGCCCTCCGCGCCGCCCCCGGAATCCTCCAGGTCACCAGCCTCACGGCCTGACCCCCCGTCACCCCCCGAACCCCCCCCGACCCACCCCGACCCACGATCCGGATTTGCCCGGGGTAGTGACGCTCAGCGCAATGCTCGCTCCGACTTTCGGTTTCGGTGGGCGGAGTCTGTGAGGTGGCGGAAGGCTCAGGGGCGGCGGAGGGAGGGGGCGGTGCGTTCGGCTTCGGCACGGGCGGCATCGGCGAAGTCGGGGCCGGCGCTGGCGTAGAGG
>JBBQEU010000072.1:0-16392 GCA_038321235.1 Acidimicrobiales bacterium
CGCTTGGTGGCAGACCGACGAGATGGTGTTCGCCCTCGACGACTCCGACTCGAAGATCGTGATCGCCGACGCCGACCGGCTCAACCGGATGCGTGCGGCAACTCCCGGATCGATCACCGCCAAGGTCGTCACCGTGCGCGATGGCGCCGAAGCACGGCCCGACGACCCGTTCGAGGTCATCGCACTGGAGGAGCTGCTCACCCCCGGAGCGACGCTGCCCGAGGTGGAGATCGACCCCGACGACGACGTCACGATCCTGTACACCTCCGGCACCACCGGCAACCCGAAAGGCGCCGTCTCGACACACCGGGCGATCCTCAGTTCCCTGATGGCGTTCGCCGCTCGCGGCGCCGTCAACGCGTTGCGCGAGCCCGCAGACACAGATCCCGACAAGCCGCAGTCGGCGGTGATGTTGTGCGTGCCGCTGTTCCACGTGACCGGCCTGGTGCCGGTGATGCTCGGTGCTTTCGTGGGCGGATCGAAGCTCGTCATGACCTACAAGTGGGATCCCGAACGAGCGCTGGAGTTGATCGAACGAGAGCGCGTCACCAATTTCGTCGGCGTACCAACGATGAGTTGGGACCTGCTCGAAGCGCCCTCGTTCGCCGAGCGCGACACCTCCAGCCTGCTGGCCGTCGGCGGCGGTGGCGCGCCGATGCCGCCCGAGTTGGTGAAGCGCATCGAGGACAACTTCTCCAAGGGTCGCCCCAGCCTCGGCTACGGCATGACCGAGACGAACGCGTACGGCCCGGGCAACGCTGGCGACGACTTCATTGCCCACCCAACCTCCACCGGGCGAGCGGTTCCACTGATGGATCTCCGCGTCACCGACCCGCTCGGCAATGTGCTGCCGGAAGGCGAGACGGGCGAGATCTGGTTCCGCGGTCCGATGTTGATCCGCGGCTACTGGAACCGGCCCGACGCCACCGCGGACACGATCGTCGACGGCTGGTTGCGTTCCGGCGACATCGGTCGCATCGATGATGAGGGTTTCGTGTATGTCAGCGACCGGGCGAAGGACATGGTGCTGCGCGGCGGCGAGAACATCTACTCCGCCGAGGTCGAAGCGGCCATCTACGAACACCCGGCCGTGTACGAAGCTGCGGTGTACGGCCTTCCCCACGAACGTCTGGGTGAGGAGTTGGCCTGCCACGTGATGGTCAAGCCCGGCGAGACGCTCGACGCCGCGGGTCTCCAGCGGTTCGTCGGCGAACGCCTCGCCAGCTTCAAGGTGCCGAGCCGGGTGACCATCGTGACCGAACAACTCCCCCGCAATGCCTCCGGGAAGATTCTCAAGCGCGAACTCCGCGACACCGTCGCCGCATCGATTGGACCCACATGACCCGCATTCTCATCACCGGCAGCAACAGCGGTTTCGGCAAGCTGGCGGCCCTCTCCCTCGCCCGCCAGGGGCACGAGGTCGTCGCGACGATGCGCACGCTCTCGAAGGGTGACGACCTCCGCTCGACGGCCGAGGCGGAAGGACTCCCGATCGAGATCCGGCGGTTGGACGTCAGCGATCCCGCCTCGGTGGCCGATGGTGTCGGAGACCCGAACGAGGTCGACGTCATCGTCAACAACGCCGGCTTCGAGGTGTCGGGAGCGCTGGAGCTGGTCGATGACGAACTCTGGACTCGTCAACTCGACACGAACGTGCTCGGCCCGATGCGAATGATCCGACACGTCCTTGCGGCCTGGCGCGAACGAGGCAGCGGCACGATCGTGAACGTGTCGAGCATCGCCGGCATCGTCGGATCACCGTTCGGCGGCGCGTACTCAGCGTCGAAGCACGCCCTCGAAGGCCTCACCGAGGCGCTGCACTTCGAGACGAGCGGATTCGGGATCCGGGTCCGTCTCGTGGAACCAGGCCGCTTCGACACCGGCTTCCACGACAACATCGTCACCGTCGACGGCTGGGAAGGATCGGACTACTTCGACCGGGCTGCTCGGTTCCGCAACTCGCAAGGCGTGCTGTCCGGCGACGGACCACCGCCCGATCCGCACGACGTCGCCGACGCGATCGTGCGGGCGGCACTCGACTCCGATGCGCCGTTCCGGAACTTCGTCGGCAACGACGCCCAGCTCATCCACTCGGTGAAGTCGTCGATGCCGTTCGAGGAGTTCGAGACCGTCATGCGAGACACGCTCGACTGGCACGAATGACCGAAAGCTGCGACCGCATGGCCGACACCGCTGCGGTCAAGACCTACCGCTACCTGCGCATCAGCATGGTGGGAGCGGTCGTGCTGCTCGGCGTGTCGATCCTGATCGAGCGGTCGAATGTCGACTGCTGGCAGACCTCGGTGTCTGCCTATTACTACACGCCCGTTGGAGCCATCTTCGTCGGGGTGCTCATGGCGATCGGCCTGTGCCTCATCGTCATCAAAGGGAGCAACACCTGGGAGGACGCCACGCTCAACGCAGCCGGAATGCTGGCGCCGATCGTCGCCGTCGTTCCGACGACCGACATCGGCCTGTGTTGGTCGCAGAGCCCTGGACGCCTGCCGGTGGACGACGACGGAAACCTCTCGTCGTGGGTGACCGCCAACGTCGACAACAACATCACGGCGCTGTTGATCACGGGGATCGCCGGGCTGGTGGTGGCCGCGGTGATTGCCAGCATCGCCACGAACAACCTGAAAGCGGTGGCCGAGGTCGGCGACCGCGGCATGCGGCTCGGGTTGCTCGGTGCGATGGTGTTCCTGCTGAGCGGTGCCGTGCTCTTCGTCGTGTGGGACGACTTCAACACTCGCGCCCACGGCATCGCGGCGGTGCTGATGTTCCTGTTCCTCGCCCTCGCAGTCGGCGCCAACGCATGGGACCGACGTCGCGCCCCCGGGCCTCGCACGTACTTCTGGCTGTATGCATCGATCGCTGCGGCGATGGTGGTCGCTCCGGCGATCATGTTCCCGCTCGGCTCGAGCTGGCGCCACATGGTGCTCGTGCTCGAAGCAACCGAGATCTCGCTGTTCGCGATCTTCTGGGTGGTGCAGACGCGGGAACACTGGGGTGAGACGGTCTGACGAGTCCGCCGCGCTGGCGATGAGTTTGCGCGCGACCCGTCCGCGCGAAGACTCATCGCTCGACGATCCGCCGGAGAGAACGTCGCCGACCTACCCTGCCGGGATGTTCGAGCCGTCGTTCGTCACCGTCCACAATGGAGCCGTCGAGCTACGAGTCGCCGTCACCGGAACAGGGCCGCTCATCCTGTGCATCCACGGCTGGCCCGAGCTCTGGTACTCGTGGCGGCACCAGATGGAGCACTTCGCCGCCCGAGGTTTCGCGGTCGCCGCGATGGACGTACGCGGCTACGGCGGCAGTTCGAACCCGCCAGAGATCGAGGCGTACCGGCTCACCGAACTGTGCGCCGATGCGGCGGCGGTGATCGACGAGCTCGGCGGCGGCGAGGCAATCGTGTTCGGCCACGACTGGGGCGCCCCGATTGCGTGGAACACCGCTCGCCTGCATCCCGACAAGGTCCGCGCCGTTGCCGGATTGAGCGTGCCCTACACACCGGTCGGACCGGTGTCTTCGCTGGAGCTGTGGAAGGAACGCTACGAGGGCAAGTTCTTCTACCAGCTCTACATCCAGCAACCAGGCGTCGTCGAGGCCGAAGTCGGTGCCGACGCAGCAGCGGCTCTGAGGATGATCTACTACGGGGCGAGCGGCGACGCCGACCGCTCGCTGTTCGTCGAGAAGGGCCCCGATGCCGGGTTGCTCGACGGCATGATCGACCCCGACCCGTTTCCCGCCTGGATGTCGCCAGCCGACCTCGCGGTGTACGTCGAGGCGTTCGAGGCCAGCGGCTGGGTGGGCCCGTTCAACCGGTACCGAGCGCAGGGCCTCGACGCCGACGAACTCGGATCACTTCCGAACGGCGCGCTGCAGCAGCCCGCGGCGTTCGTGGCGGGCGAGCTCGACGGGGTCCGCAACTTCGTGCCCGGACTCGACCTCTTCGACTTCGCCCCGGCATTCTGCACCGACTTCCGAGGTTCCACGATCATCCCCGGTGTCGGCCACTGGATCCAGCAGGAGGCGCCGGACGCCACCAACGCCGCGCTCGAGGCATTCGTCGACTCGCTCGACTGAACGCTGCCGGTTACCGATCGTCGGCGGTGGGCGAATACGTTCACCTCCATGACCGCTCGTCTCCCCGCCCTGTCGCTCGCCGCCTCCCCTGGTCGCCGTGCCCGCAGCATCGACCTTGCGAAGGACATCGAAGCCCGGGGCTTCCCCGGCGTGTACTGCCCCAGCTTCGGTGACGCGATGGGACTGTGCCTCTCGATCGCGCAGGCCACGACAACGCTGGAGGTCGGCACGTCGATCCAGCCGATCTACCTGCAGCACCCAGCCGCACTGGCGACGTCGGCGAGCTACCTGCACGAGATCGCCGAGGGCCGGTTCCGTCTGGGCGTCGGCGTCACCCACGGACCGGTGATCAAGCGGCTGGGTGTCGAGACGGGCAAGCCGTTGTCGGACATGCGCGGGTACGTCGCGACGATGCGCGCGACCGCCGAGCACATGGGCGGCCTCCCGCCCGTGGTGCTGGCCACCCTGCGCGACAAGATGGTGGCCCTCTCGGTCGAGGTCGGTGACGGTGCGGTGTGGGCGAACGGTTCACTCAGCCGGATGGAGCATTCGGTCGGCCTGGTGCCCGCCGATCGTCGTGCCAACAGCTTCTGGATCGGCAACATGATTCCGACCGTGATCGACGACGATCTCGACGCCGCACGTGCTCGCAACCGCAAGACGCTGCTGGGCTACGTAGCCCTCCCCAACTACCGCAACTACTGGATCGATGCAGGCTACGAGGACGAGATGCACGCTGCGAAGGCCGCGATCGACGCCGGCGACACCGATGCGGTGACGATCGCAATGAGCGACGCCTGGCTCGACGACTGCACGCTGTCAGGCCCGGCCGATCGAGTTCGCAACGGGGTCGAGGCGTGGTTCGACGCAGGCGTCACGCCCATCGTCGTGCCATCGTCGACCTCGGGTGGCCAGGCGAAGGCCGTCACTGAGCTCTTCGATGCGTTCGCCTGAGATCGACCGGGTGCATTCTGTTCGGCCTCAGTTGCGGATTGCGCCTCCAGAGCCGCACAGACCTGGATCAGGTGGGACTCGTCAGATGTCGCCGGAGTAGGGCATGGGGTGATCGCCGCCGAGCTCGCTGAAGCGTTCGTTGAGGGCCGCTGAGAGCATGTCGCGGTCGCCCTCGGTGGGAACGAGCGCTTGGTAGAGAATCGCCTCGACCTCGAGCTCGGTGCTCATGCCGCCGATCGCGAAGTAGCGCCACCACAGGTCCGACACGGACAGCGACAGCCCACGGCGGGCCTTCTCGAGGGGATCGACGATGGTGGCCATGTCTGGGACTACCCGTTTCCGTCTGTCGTGTGCACCGATGCGACGATCTCGCTCGCCCGCTCCAGCACGGTGACGAGTGACGTTCGGGCCTGACGGAAAAGTGAGCCGATCGCCTCGTTCGCGCTCAGATCGTTGCGGGCCATGAGCACGCCCTGGGCTTGGTGGATCGTTCGGCGCGCAGTGAGGGCGCTCGCGAAGCGCAGGTTCGATTCCTCGTCGGTGACCTCCTGGCCGGCGGTGGTGAGGATCTCGGACGCCTGCTCGGCGAACAACGCCGCGAGCTCCTGCTCGCGGGTGCCGAACGCCTGGCGGGTATTGGAGTAGATGTTGAGCGACCCTTGCGGTCGATCGGGGGTGATCAACGGTGACGCCAGCACGCTGCGAATGCCCGCCCCGAGCGCGAGTGGGGCGAAGGTGGGCCATCTGGTCTCGTCCTCGAGCGACTCGGCGTAGAACCAGCGCCCCTCGGCCTTCGCGGCGAGACACGGTCCCTCGCCGGACTCGTACTGATGGCGATCCATCGTCAACACGGTGTCGTCGGTCGCGGCGACCGTCATCAGTTGACCGTGACGCTCCAGCGTGACACTGACACCGTCCGCGTGATCTACGGTCGCACCGGCCAGGGCGGTGACGAGTCGGAGAGCAGCGTCGATCACGTCGGTGCTCGACCTCGCCAGGGCGTGCCCGGAGCGTGCCGGCGTGGTTTCGTCGGCTGCCTCGGCCCGTGTGGGCCGATTGCCGGCCGGCTCTTCTGCCTCCAACTCCGATCGAGCGGGTACTGCGGTCTCGAACGTGACCAGGTCGCTGACCTTGGTGATGTCGAGGATCCGGCGCGCAAGAACCGATGCCGACCGCAGCGTCAAGGTCGTACCGGCGGTCGTGGCGAGTCCTGCAGCCGTGGCGAGCGCGCTCACCCCCTGGGCGTCGATGAACGTCACGCCGCCGAGGTCGACGACGAGGTCTCGGTGACCGGAGCCGATCATGGCGGTCAACGCACCGGCCAGGCTCGGTGCCGTCGTCACGTCGACTTCGCCATCCACGGTCACGGCGGCGCTCCGCCCGTCGAACGAGATGCGCACTGCAAAAGCGTCGACCTGGTCATCATCCATGACGGTCACCACCTTTCGATGTCATCGCTGCGGGCACGGCCACCTCGGCCCACACGACCTTACCCACGTCAGAGAGTTCGCAACCCCAGCGCGTGGCCAGACTCTCGACGAGGAGAAGTCCACGCCCCGTGAGCCGGTCGGGCGCACCGTCACCGGCGACCGGCCAGTTCGCGCCGGCATCCTCGACCTCGATCCGGAATCGGTCGGCATCCACCGCGATGGCCAAGCCGACGGTCGCCTCAGGCGTATGGGGCCCGCCATGGAGGACAGCGTTGGTCACCAGTTCGCTGACGAGCAGCACGATCACGTCGCGGACATCGGCATCGGCGGCGGCGGCGACGACGAAGCCCGTCGCGAAGCGACGCGCCTGGCTGACACTGGCTGGTTTCGGCGAGAGCGAGATGTGATGAATTGGAGCCCCCTCAGGGGTGAACAACGTGCAGAAAGCGATTCATACCCCGATGGGCCGCATTGTGAACATCACAGGGGTCCCATGTTGATCGAGCCGGAGATGATCGCTGCGGCGACGTCGGTCAATCGCAGGTTGTTGTTCCGGGCGTGGGCGCGCAGTCGTGAGAACGCTTCGTCCATGGCCACGCCGGCCTGCGCCGCGATCATCCCCTTGGCCTGTTCGATGACGATCCTGCTCTCGAGCGCGTGCTGCAACTGGCGCTCGCGCACGTCCGCAGTGCGCGTCGCCTCATCCTGCACGATCGCGATGCTGGCAACATCGGCGAGCGCCTGGGCCAAGGCGATGTCGGCATCGGGCAACCGCACCGGCTCGGACATGAACAGGTTCAAGCAGCCCATCCTGGATTGCTTCAGACGCATCGGCACCGCGCACACCGACGGATAGCCGGCGGCGACGGCCACGGGGGCGAACCGGGGCCACGGTGAACCAGCCGTCACGTCCTCGTTGATGATCACGTCGCCGGTGTGGTAGCAGTCCCAGCACGGCCCCTCGTCGTGTTGGACCTGGAGCAGTTCGAGCAGTTGGGCCTGCTCGTTCGAGGCGCCGACCACCCGCAGCGTCCCGGCGCTGTCGGCGAGCAGGATCCCGGCCGCTGCCGCATCCAACAGCTCGACACATCTCGTCGTGAGCACGGTGAGCATGTCGATCACGTCGAAGTCGTCCACGAGTGCCTCGACCAACTCGACGAACGCTGCCCCAGCCTGCCCGCTGAGCGGCGCGATCACCTCGTGCTCGGGATCGCGTGTCACTTCGAACCCAGCCGCAATCGGAGCGCCACGATCTCGATCGCAACGTCGAGCGCCGACATACCGTTGGCGACGCCGTGGGCACGGATCTCGAGTAACGCCTCAGCCGGCGCGACGCCCAACTGCACTGCCACCATGCCGGACGCCTGGTAGATCTCGGCGCGGTACATGACTGCGTCGTCCGGCGTCGATGCGACGGCCTCGACCGCTCGCAGGCTGATTAACGTGTCCGTCAAGACGCGCGCCACGGCAACACCATCGTCGTGCTGCGCTTCGCTCAGATCGCCCTCGTCCGCTCGGTACAGGGTCAACACCCCGACGCTGGCGGTCTCGTTGATCAACGGGTAGGCCGACACGGCGCGGATCCCACTGGAATGCGCCAGCGCCACGAACGGGGGCCACCGCAGAGCGTGGGAGGAGTCCAATCGCGGCGCATGAACGGTACGGCCAGAGCTGAACGCATCACGACAGGGGCCCTGAGCCAGGTCGAACTGCAAGTTCTCGAGCCCGGCGACGCCCGAGTCCGACACGCAGATCGGACCCGGATCGGTGCCGGACAGCACGGTGATGCCTGCGCCAGTGACCTCGAGCACCTCGACGCACGCAGTGCACAGACGAGCCGTCGGCGATTTCGCCGTCTCACGAGCGAAGGCCACTGCGATGCGGGAGGACTGATCACGATTCAACCGTCAGACTCCTCTGCTCGCACGTCATCTGTGACTCTCCGCATATTCGATCGGCACGAAGCCGCCGGCTCAACGAGTCGAGCCTACAGGTAACCCGTGTCGGCCATCCGAACACGTTGCCACGCCGAGCAGACCGTCGCGACGGCTCGAGTTCCATCTCAGTTTGAGTTCCATCTCAGGTGGGAACCCGGACGGCAGAGAACATCGCCGCTCGTCGAGATTCGGCGGGCGATCCGAGCGTCACCCTGGGGGCCCAGTCTCGCAAGTCAGATCGGAGCACAGACCATGGCACCAACAACGCACGTCTCGCGACCGTCCGGGAACGAAGCCGACGACCAGACGCCTCTTGTCGCACCTTCGACGGCGCGCAATCTCGACCCATCCTGCACGCACGGTCAGAAGAACAAGCTCGATGACGACGTGACGGTCGCCCTGGCGCGACTGATCCGACCAACGAAGGCCGAGATCGCCCGGGCGCGGCGCGCGCTTCATCTCAAAGCGGCGACAATTGGTGTGGTTGCGGTGTCGAGCTACTCGATGTTGGTGATCGCGTCGGTCGGTGTGGCATTCCGAGTGCTCAGCGCCGTCGTGTTGGTGTTCGCGGTGATCGCGATCGCGACCGGTGTCATGCATGACGCCAATCACGGCGCGTTCAGCCGATCCAAGCGGGTCAACCGGATGGCGGGCTACACCTTGGACCTGCTCGGTGGGAGTTCGTGGCTGTGGCGCGTCAAGCACAACACGTTGCATCACGCCAACACCAACGTTGTGGGCACCGACACCGACATCGATCAAGCACCATTCGCCCGGATGGCGCCACAACAACAATGGCGTCGTTGGCACCGCTACCAACACCTCTACGTGTGGCTCCTCTATGGCTTCATGACGCTGCGCTGGTTCCTGATCGGCGATTTCCTCGCTCTCGCCCGCAACCGGGTCGGCACCCAGACCCTGCCCGCTGGCGGCCGCGGCCGCCAGGTGGTGGGCCTGTTCGCCGGCAAAGCGCTACATCTCGGAGTGGCGATCATCATCCCGTTGGCGCTGCACCCGTGGTGGGCGGTGCTCGCGTTCTACCTCGCGGTGTCGTGGAGTGTCGGAGTGCTGCTCGCAGTCGTGTTCCAACTGGCCCACTGCGTCGAACAGGCTGCGTTCGTCACATCGAACGACCACGTTCGAGGCCGACATTTCGCCGACCACCAGCTTCGAACCACGCTCGATGTGCGATGCCGCGTCCCAGGGGTACGACGAGTGGTGCGGTTCATGATGGGCGGCCTGGACTTCCAAATCGAACATCACCTCGCTCCGGCACTTCCCCACACCATCTACCCGCTACTGGCCCGACGGGTACGCGCGGAATGCGTTGCCAACGGGCTCCTGTACCAGTGCCACAACAGCTTCACCGCCGCACTGCAGTCCCATGCCAGATGGCTCAAACACATGGGCACCGCGCCTTCGATGGAAGTGGTGCCGTACGTGAACGAGAGTCATTGTCCCTCAACTCGCTGAGCTGGAGGCATGCCCGGTCGTGCGCTGAAGTGGGCAATGCAGCAGCGACGCGTGTACCGTGCCGTCAGGGCCGGTTGATCCAACCTGTCGCTTGCGTTGCTCTGGACTTCCGGCTGCGCTCTCTACGGAAAGAGAGTGTCATGACCATCGAATCGCCCGAGCCGAATCCCCGTCCGGTCTTCCACTCTGCGTTTGCTGTTCAGGCGTTTCTCGCCGATGTGTCCATCGCAGGGAGCACTCGCGTGGTTCGTGTCACGGGCGAACTCGATCTCGCAGCCCGCGATCAGCTCGTGTCGGTTTCGACGACCGGCCACCACCCGGCGATCGTGATCGATCTGGGCGGGGTCGCCTTCCTGGACTGCAGCGGCTACGGCGCGCTCGTCACCTCCCGAAACATCATCGAGGGCGAAGGAAGATCGGTCACGATCACGGGCCAAACGGGCCAGCCGGCACGACTTTTCGACCTGATCGCCGAGCTCGAGAATGAACGCCGCGAGGGGTCCACCCCTGTCGCGGTCGGTTGTCCGGACTAGGGATCAGGCGGCGATGGCTTGTGTGAGACGAGTATTGCCGCAGCCGCGTCAGCTCAGTACTCGAACCACACGACCTTGCCGCCGCCGGGGACGTCATCGAGGCCCACCCTGCTCGCCAGCGCTGTCACGAACGCAAGGCCCCGTCCTCCCGTGCTCGACGGCCTCGGCATGGCCGGGGCACCGATCAGCTCACGGAACGCGTCGGTGGCGGCAGCGCCATCGCTCACCTCGACACGGACCGGCGGACCCCGTGTGATGCTCACGGTGACATCGGTGTTCGCGTGGAGCACCACATTGGTGACCAGCTCGCTCGTCATCAACAGCACGGGTTCGGCGTCGTCGACGACGTCGTGCACGGCCCGAGCCACGAAGGATCGAGCCTCGCCGATGCTGCGTACATCTGCGGGCAACGTCAGCTCTATTCGAGCGGAAGCACTCACAACAAGCGATGTTTGCACGAATCAGCAACCATCTACATGGTCCGGGCCCGAACTGGATCGACTCGCCGATGACCCCGCCGACGACGATCGAGACCATCGATGCGCCCGGGCGCTCCTCCCACCGCCGCGTCGCCGACGCGGTGCAGACGTGGTCGGCAACGTCCGGATGCGACGGTCTCAAGGGCGATAGGGTTCAGAAATTGACAAGCAGCCTGCTAGTGATGCGATGAGCGGCGCTGGAATTGCAGCTGCCGCGCTCGATCAGAGTCACGACTCGATCGTCGTGCTCGACGACGACGGGATGATCGTGCTGACGAATGCAGCCTGGCGGGCGGGCGCCGATCGGCGGGCGGCCGCCAGTACCGGAACCGGCTGCGGACTCAACTATCTCGAGGTCTGCGAGCGATCCGATGCGGCAGTGGTTGCTACTGGAATTCGGGCTGTGCTGCGCGGCGACCTGCCTCGTTTCGAAGTCGACTATCCATGTCATTCTCCTGCGGAAGATGCGTGGTTCGCGTTGGAGGTTCGACCGCTCGGCGAGCCCGGGTCGGGGGTGGTACTGACGCACACCGACATCACCGCCCGGGTTGCGGCCGCTCGGCTGCAAAGACACGGCCGTGACGTCGATCCAGTCACGATGCTGGCGACGTCGCCTGCTGGCGTGTCGGGATTGGCCCAGGTGCTGGCCGAGGCGCAATCCCGCGGGAACTCGCTCGCCGTCGTGACCATCACGCTGTCCGATCTCGTCGACATCGAGTCACGCCACGGTCGACGAAGTCGAGACGAGGTCGTTGTCCACGTCGTAGCCCGGGTGCTCCGCCTCACCGGCGCAGACGATGCCATGATCCGGGCCTCGACGAACCAGTTGGTACTCTTCGCGTCTGTCGCCGATGCTCAGGGCGCAGAGTTCCTTCGAGGAAGGATTGCGGAGGTCTTGGAAGCCGGTTATCTCGTGGGGGCCGTCGACATCACCCCACATGCTTCTGTCGCAGTGACTTCGAGCGACCAGTTCTCAACACTCGACTCCCTGTTGCACGAGCTCGGGACTGCGCCTGCAGAGCCCACACAGGGCGACCCCGGAGCCGCTTCGGCCGACGTCGATGTCGACAGCGACGAAGCGGACGAAGACGACGCTGACGACGCTGACGAGAGCCCAGCTGCCGGAGCCGACGCCTCGTACGTGCCGCTGGTGGTGTACAGCCTTCCCGACGGGCATCTGCAAGCGGCCAACGAGGCGGCACGAACGCTGTTCGGGTTGAAGACGCGCACGTCGGACAGGCTGCACGCGCGGGACATCTCCGATCCCATCGATCTGCGGAACACCACCGCTGCACTGTCGGCGTTGAGTTCGGGAGCCACCGACTCGTACCGGGCGCAACGCACACTCGTGACCGCCGATGGTCCCGTTGCCGTGCAAACGTCGGTGCGCCGTCTGCTCATCGCGACTGGCGCCTTGGCAGTCGCACAGAGCGTCCCCGTCCATCTGGAGGACACGGATCCCCCTGCAGCGGAGGATCCGTTCTCGACCGCTCTCGTGGCCGGCACGATCGACGCTCACGGTGCGATCGAGAGCGTCTCATCTCCCACCTCACCGATGGAGACCGAACTGGTCGGAGCGCTCAGCGAGACCTTGACGGGGACGGCACATCCCGATGAGGCCGATCTGGTGGACGGGATGTTGGAGTCGCTGCGCCTTCGAGGGAGCGCAGCCGGGACGTTTCGCGTCTCTCACTCCGAGCAGGGTTGGGTGGTCTGCCAATGCCAGTTGTTCGCGATCAAACGACAGACCGGCCATGTTCCGAGCAGCAAGTCTCGGGTCGTCGGACGCGACCTGCTTGCCTTCGTCTTGTCAGCCGATGTCAGCACCCAGGCGATGGCGGACAAGATCACCCGACTCGAACGTCACATCAGACGCATCGGTTCTGAAGTCCACGCCGCAGATCTCGCCTTGACGGCGTCGCCGGCCGTCGACCGTGGCGTGTCAGCGGCGCTGGATGCATTGGCACTGACGGCACGGCAGCGTGACGTCGTGGAACGACTGGCTCGGGGCCAGCGCGTCCCATCGATCGCCACCGCGCTCTTCATCAGCCGCTCGACCGTGCGGAACCACCTCGCGCAGGTGTACCGGCTCGTCGGCGTTCATTCCCAAGAAGACTTGTTGAATGCGTTGCGAGCCCCGTAAATCGACCCGATCGACGGCGCGGTCCAGCAGATCGCGTCTGTTTCCCGCCCTCGACGCGTCGTCAGCGGGGTCATGCGTTGGAGCGCCTCCCTGACGGGGAGTGGACGGTCGATGAGGTAGCCCTGAGCGATGTCACAGCCGAGGTCGAGCAACCGGTGAAGCTGGTCGACGGTCTCCACGCCCTCGGCGGTCGTGCGTATGCCGAGCGAATGGGCGAGGGAGATGATTCCGCGGACCACATGGTCAGCGTTGTCCGTCCGCCCGAGCGGCGCGATGAACGTGCGGTCGATCTTGAGCAGGTCCCACGGGAACGATGCCAGCCGCGCCATCGATGACCATCCGACACCGAAGTCGTCGATGGCGAGGTGCACCCCGATGCGGTGAATCTCGTGCAGCGTGTCGAACGTCGGGGTCGACGCCAGTGCGCTCTCGGTGACTTCCAGCCACAGGGATTCGGGTGGCGCCGAGAATCGCGCCAAGGCGGATCGAACGGTGTCGGCGAGACTGGAATCGTCCAACTGGCGAGCGGACAGATTCACTGCGACGGCTGGCCACTGGTCCAGCCGGGCCGCCCAGCCGGCCTGTGCTTCCAGCGTGAGGTGCAGCACCTGCTCGAAAAGGGCGCCGGTTCCGTGCGTTGCTTCGAGAATGGGCACGAACTGGTTGGGGAGCAGGACCCCGCGGGTGGGATGGTGCCATCTGACCAACGATTCCAGCCCGAACAGGTGACCGTCGACGAGATCGATTTCAGGTTGGTGGAGGCAGAACAACTCGTCGTTCGCAACAGCGGTCCGGAACTCCGTCGCGATGGTGAGCCGGTCGATGACGTCGCTCCGAAGTGCTGCATCGAACTGGCACATGCGGCCTCCGCCCAATGATTTTGCCCGGTACATGGCGGCGTCGGCGTTGCTGAGCAGTTCGTCACCGTCGACCCCGGGCGTCTGGGCGGCGACGCCGATCGAGATCGATGGTCTGAGGTCGTCTCGCCCTCCGATCGAGATCGGCGCCGACATTTCATCGAGTATGCGTGTGCCGAGCTGAGCCACGGTGTGCTCGTCGACGTTGTTGATCAACACCACGAACTCGTCGCCGCCGAACCGTGCGACGGTGTCGTTTTCGCGGACGCAACGCTGAAGCCGACGGGCGACTTCCACCAGCAGCTGGTCTCCGGCAGGGTGTCCCAGACCGTCGTTGACGAGCTTGAAGTCGTCGAGGTCGCAGATCAGCAGCGCGAAGGGACGGCCGGTGGACACGCTCTCAGCGAACGCAGTCTCCATATGGGCCATCAACAGGGCCCTGTTCGGCAGGCCGGTCAGCAGGTCGTAGTGGGCATGGTGCCGCAAGTTCGCCTCGACCGCATCGCGTTCGAGATGGGCAGTCTCGAGCTGACCGTACGCGTGACTCAATTGGTTGATCGATTCGCGAAGCTCGAGGAGCACCGTCACCTGGCGGGCGAGACGCGACAGCCCTTTGCGCTGCTCGAGGGTCAGCACACGCGGAACAATGTCGACCACACACAGCGTCCCGTAGCTGTACCCGGCCGCTGAGCGAAGCGGCACACCGGCATAGAACCTCACGTTGGGGTCGCCGATCACGAAGGGATTCGAGGCGAACCGGTCGTCGTCGTGTGCGTCCGGAACCTCCATGAGATCCTCGGAACAGATCGCGTGGGCACAGAACGAGACATCTCGCGGCGTTTGATGAGCGTCGAGGCCGACCTTGGCTTTGAACCACTGCCGGTCTTCGTCGATCAGGCTCACGAGGGAGACCGGCGTTGCGCAGAGTTCGGCGGCGGCCCGCACGATTTCGTCGTACACCTCCTCGGCGGGAGTGTCGAGGACATCTGCTCGATGCAGCGCTTCGAGTCGTCCCGTCTCGTCGTGGGGGTACGGAAACCCGACGCCCAGCTGCAGATCGGGCAACGTGGTGGGTCGGCAGAGATCAGCTGGCTCCAAACGGCGATGCACCCTGCGATTGGGAAGCCTGGTCATCTCGCCCCTCTCTTGTCGCGAACCATAGTGAGGGAGTCTTCGGCCGTTTGGATGCGAATCCGAGACAGACCCACAAAGCGCCCACCCGAAGCGATGATCCATCTAGTCCTGTCACTGGGCGGTTCAGCAAGGTTTCCAAGCGGATACCGATGGGGTAACGCCCGGATCGATCCGTCGAGACCCAGCGGGCCTGAAGTAGCAGAGCCTGGAGGTGCGCGTGGTCAACGAGGACAAACTGTCGGATGTGCTGAGCGAGTTCGCCCGCACGATGATCACCGATTTCCCGATTCAACGCATCCTCGATCGCCTCGTCGACCGGATCGTCGACGTGCTGCCGATCACCTCGGCCGGCGTCACGCTGATCACCGAAGGTTCGACACCGCACTACATCGCCGCATCGGATGATTCGGCTCGACGGTTCGAGCGCCTGCAGACGGAGATCAACGAAGGTCCGTGCATCGAGTCGTTCCAAACCGGAGACCCCGTCTCGCTGCCGGATCTCGAGGCCGACGAGCGGTTTCCCAGGTTCTCACCCGCCGGAGTGGAGGCCGGCCTCGCTGCAGTCTTCACCTTCCCGCTTTTTCACGGGCCCGAGCGCTTCGGAGCGCTGGATCTGTACCGCGACACGCCCGGGGACCTCGATGGTGCGGACATGGAGGCTGCGCAGACCCTGGCCGACGTCGCCGCGGCCCTCTTGTTGAACGCGAAGGCGCGCGAGGAAGCTCTTGCGTTATCGGACCAATTCCACCACCACGCCATGCACGATCAGCTGACAGGATTGCCGAACCGGCTGCTGATTCAGGAACGCCTGGAACATGCCGCGCTGCGAGCGCAGAGGACGCGGACGTACACGGCGGTGTTGTTCCTCGACCTCGACAGGTTCAAACAGGTCAACGACACGCACGGCCACCTCATCGGTGACCAGCTCTTGCGCGCGGTGACGCATCGGCTTTCGGCCCTCGTGCGGTGCGGTGACACGCTCTCGCGGTTCTCCGGGGACGAGTTCGTGTTCCTCTGCGAAGAACTCGCCAGCGTCCACGATGTGTCGACGCTGGTCGAGCGCATCGACGATGCGTTCGTCGAGCCGTTCCAACTCGACGGCGTGGAGGTCGCAGTGCGTGCCAGTGTCGGCCTCGCGTACGTCGGTCCCGGCGAAGCGATCACATCTGATCTGCTGGTGCGCGCCGACCTCGACATGTACCGCGCGAAACGCGACGGGGCCGTCGCCGAAGTGATCCAGATCAGCGGCTCGCGATCGAGCACAGACGACCCGAGCCTCGAGGACGATGTGCGCCAGGCGCTCCACGATGGGCACCTCGAGGTTGCGTACCAGCCGATCATTCGCGCCACCGACGACTGTGTC
>JBBQEU010000073.1:0-16284 GCA_038321235.1 Acidimicrobiales bacterium
TGACGGGAACGAACCGATCGTCGAGGTCGGGGTTTCCTCCGTGGAGGGCGACGGTGCTCGCTGCGCGAGCACCTGGGCCATCGCTTCGAACGCCGGCTTCGCCGCATCATTCGCATCGAACCAGAGCGCGCCACCGAATGCGCCCCCGGTTTCCCGGGGGATCGGCGAGAAGCGATCGCTGATTCCCCATGTCACGAGCGTGTCGCAGTTCTGCGCGTCGGCGCAAGCTGCCAACGCGTCGGCGTAGACCGTGGCCTGGAATTCGAGACTCTCGTCGCTTTCGATCTCGGTAACCGGCAGCGGTACGTCGAGCTCGGTGATCGCCCACACCAAGCCAAGGTCGCCAACCCACGAACTCAGCTGCTCGAAGTCGGCGGGATCGGGTGAGAAGAGGTGCGACCGGAAGCCGACACCGTCGATGGGCGCACCGGCGTCGACCAGCGAAGCGATCCGACTGCGGATGCCGACGCACTTGGGCACCGCATCGCACGTAGTGCGCTCGGCATTGGCGCCCGGCACGATCGCCATCCCAGTCGCGACGGCATCCTGCGTCACCGCCAGATCGTCGTAGAAGTCGTCGTAGAACAGCTGTGCGTCCTGATCGGCGGTGCGGGCGGCCTCGAAGGCGATCTGCATGTAGTCGTCGCCGATCACCTGCTCCCAGACCGTCGGGCGGTGTGTGCCGTCGGGCAAGAAGGCGTCGCCGACGACGTCCCATTGGGTGACCACACCCGGGTTCCGTTCGCGGAAATGCCCGACAACGACGGTCACATGGTCGCGAAGTACCTGGCTGAGGGTCTCGGCGGTCCAACTCGTGCTGCCGACCCAGTCTGGAACCGTCGCACCGATCAGCTCGTGGCCGCGCACGGTCATGTCGTTCTCGACCGCGAAGTCCACGATGGCGTCAGCGCGGCTGAAGTCGAAGACCCCGGGCTCTGGCTGCACGATTGTCATCGAGAGGTCACCGCGCGTCGACAGCAGGTTCACGTGTTCGGCCAGCAGCGAGCGATGTGCCGCGTCGCTCAACCCGTCGGCATCGATGGCAGCGCCGAGTGCGATCCCTGCGGCATCAGCCAGTGGCCGGAGTGAGACGGGCTGGGCGATGCTGACGGTCGGGGGAAACGTTCCGACGGCTCCGGTCAGTGCGATCACCAGCGCGGCGGTGCGTCGTTGTGGCGTCGAGAACGAGAACAGGGGAGCAGAACGTGGCCACATGGGAACGTCACGACGGTAGTTGGCTCGCTCGACGGGCCTGAGGCAGGGCGTTGCGAAATCTGCTGCCACCCGACACGCAGTGCCCGGTAGCCTCGCACCAGGATCCACGCACCGTATGGCAACGAGCACTCCCTCCACGACTGTCGTCGTCCCCGGCACCCATGTGATGACCGCTCTGGTCGGGCCCCGGGATCACAACCTCCGCCAGATCGAGCAGCGCTTCCCGTCGGCACGCATCAGTGTCCGGGGAAACGAAGTTCGCATCTCGGGTGAGGATGCGGCCGACGTCGTCACCGTGTCGAACCTGTTCGAGGAACTCTCGACGCTGTTGCAGGCCGGGCAGCAGCTCGACGACGTCACGCTCGAGCGGGTGATGACGATGGTCGGTGCCAGCGAACGACCGAGTGAAATCCTCGGTCATCAGGTGCTCCGCGGTGCCAAGGGTCGTCAGGTCAAGCCGAAGACCGCTGGTCAGAAGCGCTACATCGACACGATCGCCGAGAACGTGATCACCTTCGGTCTCGGGCCTGCCGGTACCGGCAAGTCGTGGCTCGCGGTGGCCATGGCGGTGCGGGCGCTGCAGGCCAAGGAGGTCCAACGCATCATCCTGACGCGGCCTGCGGTCGAGGCCGGCGAGCGTCTCGGCTTCCTGCCCGGTGACCTGATGGCCAAGATCGACCCGTACCTGCGCCCGCTCTACGACGCGTTGTACGACATGCTCGACCCCGACGCGGTGCAACGTCTGCTCGAACGCCAGGTGGTCGAGGTCGCGCCGCTCGCGTTCATGCGCGGACGAACGCTGAACGACAGCTTCATCATTCTCGACGAAGCCCAGAACGCCACGCCCGAGCAGATGAAGATGTTCCTCACCCGCATCGGTTTCGGCTCGCGAGTCGTCGTCACCGGCGATACCACACAGGTCGACGTTCCCACCGGCAAGAGCGGCCTCGTCGGTCTGGAGAAGACGCTGATCGGTATCGACGGGCTCGCCTTCGTTCACCTCTCGGGTGCTGACGTCGTTCGACACAGGATCGTCGCTGACATCGTCGCTGCCTATGAGCAACACGATGCTCGGCTCGCCGGCAGTTGAGCGACCGACGGATGTGGCGTGATCGATGACGATGACACCTCCGACCGTGGTCGTCGCCGACGAACGTGGCGAGGACGACTCACCGCACGTGGCAGTCGATCTGGATCGGTGGCATCGGCTGGCACTCGACGTGCTGGTCGACGCGGAGGCGACCGGCGAACTCACGCTCACCTTCGTCGATCGTGACGACATCGCCGAGCTGAACGCCGAGCACATGGGCAAGCAAGGCCCCACCGACGTGTTGTCGTTCCCGATGGACGACGAATCATTCGACGGTGTGCCGACGCTCCTCGGCGACGTGGTCATCAGTCCGGCGGTCGCTGCCGTGCAGTTCGCCGACCATGCTGGAACGATCGACGACGAGCTGGCACTGCTGGTGGTGCACGGCATCTTGCACGTGCTCGGCCACGATCACGCAGAGAGCGACGAGACAGCCGTCATGCGCACTCGCGAACTCGACCTCCTCGACCGCTTCCACTGGCGCGGCCCGGCGCCGGCCGGCTTCCGGCAGACCCACGAGTGAGACGCCCGGCGGTGTCCTGCCGCGCGGACAGGTTGCGGCCATGACCTGGCCCGCTGGTCCACCCCCGATGCCGCCATCAGGCTGGTACGACGACCCCGATCGATCGTGGACCTGGCGGTACTGGGACGGGGCGCGCTGGACCGACCATCGGGCTCCGATGTGGGTGTCGCCGGTACGTGATCAACGGTCGTTCTCGGCCTGGTTCGAACGCTCCGTCGACGCGGTCGAGCTTGCTGTTCGCCGCGTCGGGCTGCTGCTCGTGGTGATGTGGTTGCTGCTCGGTGCGCTCGGGTGGGGGCTCATCGTCGCAACATTCGACAGCGATCGCGGCCGCGAACTCCGTCGACTGCTCGACATCGACCAGACCATCTTCGGTCCAAGCCGTTCGTCAGCGAAGGAGGATCTGACCTCTGCCGAGGCCGAACGCGCCTGGGAATTGCTGCGGGGATTGTTCTGGTCGGCGCTGCCGTGGTTGGTGGTGCTCGTTCTCGCGTTCGTCATCGCTGCGGCGTGGTCGGTTGCTCTGATCGCCAGGGCCGTGCACCACCATGTCGTCGGTCCGGCCGACCCGGTCGAGGACACGAGGGACGAATTGGCGAATATCGCAGGTGACGCCCTTCGCCGGGTCCCTGCGGTGCTCGCATCCGGACTCGTGGTGCTCCTCCTGTTCGCAGGCGCCTGGCTGCTTGCCGCGTGGCCCGTGGTGGTGGTCGCGGCTGCCGATGGAGGTGCAGCGGCGATCGTGCTGACCGTGGTGTTCGTCCTGCTGCTGGTGGCGGTGGTGACGGCGTGGCTGTGGGGCCGATTGATGCTCGCGTCGGTGTTGGCCGCCGTAGGAGGACACGGACTCGGGGTGCGTCGAGGCTGGGACCTCACCCATGGCCGGTTCTGGTTCGTCTTTCTTCGCTTGCTCGTTGCCGGGTTGATCGCCAGCGTCGCCAGTGGTGTCGCTAACGTCGTCAACACCTTCGGCCAGATCTTCGACTTCGCCGTCTACCTGGCGATCGTTTTCCTGCTCCAGGCCGTGGCGATCGCCGTGTCGATGACCATCACGGTGTGCGCCCACCTCGTCACCGTCGACCAGATCGACGACGCTCACCAAGTCGGGCACTGACGACCGAGTCGGGCACTGACTACCGTGTCGGCCGTGGGGCAGACACCGAAGTTCCGTCTGGGTCGACTCGATCACGTGCACATACGGGTACCCGACCGAGCGATCGCTGCGGCATGGTACGCGGACAATCTGGGCTTCGAGCCAGTCGACGAATACGAGTTCTGGGCGAATGGCGTCGACGGCGGTCCGTTGCAGATCTCGGCCGACGGCGGAGTGACCTCGCTTGCGCTGTTCCAGGCGAGCGGCGCAGAACCCATCGTGCCGCAGCGTGTCGCCTTCAGCGTCGACGCCGAGCCATTCGTGGCGTTCGCACGCTCGTTGCCCAGTGAGATCTGCGGCCACGACGGCGAGGCGTTGCGGCCCGATGACGTGCGCGACTTCGACCTGTGCTGGGCGTTCGATCTCGCGGACCCTTGGGGCCACCAGTACGAACTCAACTGCTACGACTACCAGACCGTCGAGAGCGAACTGATCGAGGTCGATGGCATCGTTCCGGTGCGCTACTGGCCCGCCGACCTCCATCGCGAGCACCTCGGCCGGGGCTGAGTGCTGGTTGCCCACGTGATGGGCGGTCGGGTGACCGGTTCGTTCGGTGGCGACGAGTCCACGTAGCTTCGGCGCCCATGGAGATCACACTGGATGGCAAGGTCGCACTGGTCACCGGCGCCTCGAAGGGCATCGGCAAGGCGATCGCATCGTCGCTCGCCGCCTCGGGCGCCAAGGTCATGATCAACAGTCGCAAGCAGGACCAGCTCGAAGCGGCGCGGGCGGAAATGTCCGGCGATGTGGAGATCTTCGCTGCGAACGCAGGCGATGCCGACGCGGGCGAACGTGCGGTCAGCGCCACGATCGAACGTTTCGGTGGGCTCGACATCCTCGTCAACAACGCCGCCACCAATCCGTACTACGGCCGCACGCTCGACGTCGACAAGGGACGCTACGACAAGACGTTCCAGGTCAACCTGGAAGCGCCGTTGCTGTGGTGCAAGGCGGCGTGGGAGCAGTCGTTCAAGGAACGGCCGGGCACCATCATCAACATCGCGTCGGTCGGCGGACTGCGCGCCGACGGCGGCGGGCTCGGCATCTACAACCTCACCAAGGCTGCACTCATCCACATGACCCGCCAGCTCGCCTCCGAACTCGGCCCGACCCGGGTGGTCGGCATCGCCCCTGGCCTCGTCGTGACCGATTTTGCCCAGGTGCTGGTCGACAACTTCGGCGAGCAATTGGCGGCCCGCATGCCGCTCCAGCGCCTCGGCGACCCGCAGGACATCGCCAACCTCGCGACGTTCCTCGCCAGCGATCTTGCGAGCTGGATCACCGGCGAGACCTACGTGATCGACGGCGGCGCCGGTGTCGCCGCCGCTGGCTGACGCGTCAGCCCAGCCCGCTCCAAATCCGAAATCCGGCAGGAAACGTTCGCTGAACGGGCGTTTCCTGCCAGATTTGGGGGCTTGTGGCGAGAATGTGGGGTCAGCGGTGGCGGCGGAGTTTGCCGAGCGACGTGCGGGGGAGAGACGCGACGACGGTGAGACGCTTGGGTGCCGTGAAGGCGGGGTGGCGCTGCTTGATGTGGGCGCGGATCGACTCGAGCGTGGGAGGATCGCCGACAGGCACGACGAGTGCCTCGACGAGTTGGCCCCACTCGGGATCGTCCACGCCGCGGACCATCACGTCGCCCACACCGGGATGATCGGCGAGGGCCGCCTCGACGGCTTCTGGCCAGACGTTCTCGCCGCCGGTGATGATCAGGTCGCCGCGCCGGCCGGCGGCATGCAGGCGACCGTCGGGCAGCCACTCGCCGAGATCGCCGGTGTTGAACCAGCCGTCCGCGTCGATGGGGGACGTGCCGTCGCGGTAGCAGCGCAGCAGCATCGGTGCCCGGAGCCGGATCTCGCCGTCGGGGGCGATGTCGACCTCGACACCGTCGAGTGGTACACCGTCGTAGACGACACCGCTGCCGGTCTCGGTCATCCCGTAGGTGGTCACGCAGTTGGAGGGGCGGTCGTCGGGCGGCCGGCTCCCGCCGAGCACGATCGCGCGGAATCGGGCGGGGTCGATCCGGTTGAGTGTGGTTGCCACCAGCGACACGAGCGTGGCGTCCGACCGTTCGACAGCCGTTGCGTCGAAGCCCGGGAACACGGTGAGTTTCGTCCCGAGCTCCAGTGCTCTGGTCACGACCGACAGCCCTCCCACGTGCGAGAGCGGCAGACAGGCCAACCAGTGGTCGTCGGCGCGTACGCCGAGCCGCTCACTGGTCGCAACCGCCGATGCCGCAACGGACTCGTGGGTGAGGACGACGCCTTTCGGCGCTCCTGTCGACCCGCTGGTGGCCACGACGAGCGCATCGCCGGGTTCGACCTCGTCGCCCACGCGCATGGCGACGCACAGATCGCGTCGAGCGGCGGGAGGAAGACGTTGGTCGACGGGGAAGGCAGCGTCACCGGCGTGCCAGATTCGTTGCAGTTCGTCGACGAACTCTGGCCCTCCTGGGCGATCGAGCGCAACGAGACGGCTCACGTAACCAGTGCACCGAGTTGCCAGAGCTCCGTCATGGCCCCATCATGGCGCACACATGAATCGTTGGATCACCGGAGCGCGGCCCCGGACGTTGCCCGCGGCGGTGGTACCCGTCGCCGTCGGTGCTGCCGTTGCTGTCGGCGAACCGACGGACCTCGTGTGGTGGCGGGTGGCTGCAGCGCTGGGCGTCAGTCTCATGCTCCAGGTCGGCGTGAACTTCGCCAACGACTACAGCGACGGCGTTCGCGGGACGGACGATGTCCGCGTCGGCCCGACCCGGCTGGTGGCGAGTGGACTCGCCAGTCCGTCTGCGGTGAAGCGAGCGGCACTCCTCTCGTTCGGTGTGGCGGCGGTGGCCGGACTCGCGGTCGCGTTGTCGACGTCGCTCGGCCTCCTCGTCGTCGGTGCTGCTGCGATCGCTGCAGGCTGGTTCTACACCGGAGGACCGAAGCCGTACGGATACCTCGGCTTGGGCGAAGTGTTCGTGTTCGTGTTCTTCGGTCTCGTCGCCACAGCAGGAACCACGTTCGCCGCGATCGAATCGATCACCGCGCTGTCGCTGGTGATGGGGTGTGCCGTTGGTTCGCTGGCCTGTGCGCTGCTCGTGATCAACAACCTGCGTGACATCCCCACCGATCGCGAGGTCGGAAAGAAGACACTCGCCGTTCGTCTCGGCGACCAGCGCACCCGGTGGCTCTATGTCGGGCTGATCGGAGCGGCGTTCGTCCTGTGTGCTGTCGGAGCGTTCTGGCGAGTCCCCGTGCTGCTCGGTCTGCTGGCGTTCCCGCTGGCGATCAGGCCGGTCCGAACGGTCCTGGATGGCGGCGGCGGTGGTGCGCTCATCCCCGTGCTCGGCGAGACGGGCAAACTCCAGCTCGCCTGGGGTCTGTTGGTCACCATCGGCCTCGCCCTCTGACGATTACATCAGGGGTCAGACCCGCGATGTAACCAGTCGCGATTACATCGCGGGTCTGACCCCTGATGTAATCGTCAGCGCCCAGGCGGTGATGGCGTCGACGGTGGCTTCGGGTTGTTCGAGATGGACGCTATGGCCTGCCTCGGGCACGACGACGAGTTCGGCGTCGGTGATGCCATCGACCAGGCGCTGACCCAACTGGGTGAACTTCACGTCGTGTTCGCCGACGAGAACCAGCGTGGGGCACTCGATCTCGCCGAGGCGGTCCCACAACGATGCCTGTGTGCCCGTTCCCGTCGCCCGGAGGCTGGCGGCAAGGTCTGCAGCGGTGTTGCGGAGGCGATCGGCCCGCATCGCTGTCGCCTCGGTCAGCCCTGCGAACAACGGGTTGGACAGCCACTCGTCGATGAAGCTCGGCACGCCGACCGCCTCGATGTGATCTGCGAGTCGCTCGTCGGCCTCGTGCCGAGCCTGTCGTTCGCCGGGGTCGTCGATGCCCGCGGTCGCTCCGATCAGGACCAAGCGCTGGACCGCCTCGGGGTGGATGAGCGCAGCATGGAGCGATACCCGACCACCCATCGAGTAGCCGACGTAGGTACCGATACCTCCGGCGTTCACGAGCCGCTGTGCGCTCGCCCACAGGTCGGAATTCGCCGGGGGAGGAGCGTCTCCGTGCCCCGGCAGGTCGACGGCGACGGTTTTCGCATCGACCAATCGCGCCTGGATGAGCCGCTCGACGACGTCCCACGACCTGACGGTCTGCGTGAAGCCGTGGGCCCGCACGACGCGTTGTGCTGCGGCGATGGTCTCGGTTGGCATCTGGCCGGCTCGGCGCCCGCCTGGTCGGCGAGCGCCTGGTCGGCGAGCGCCTGGTCGGCCATCTTGCGCAGCACCTGGGCGAATGTCTCCGGTTCCTGCGCCCCGGGGATCGCCCAGCGGCCGTTGATCACGTAGGTCGGCACCGCCGTGATCCCGTTGTCTGCCGCCACTTCGAGTTCGGCGCGCACCTCGTCGGTGCCGTTGTCGGACGCCAGGAACTCGTACACCTCGTCGCGGTCGCATCCGACCTCGGCTGCGCAGTCGGCGAGAACATCGGGGTCACCGATGTTCAACCCGTCGTGGAAGTAGGCCTTCAGTAGCCGTTCCTTCATCGCGTCCTGTGCGACCAGCGAGTCAGGCCGGGCCGCGAACCAGATCATCCGGTGGGCGAGCAAGGTGTTGGCCCGCAGGGCACGGTCCATCCGGAACTCGAGGCCCACCTCGGCAGCCCGCTCGGACACGTTGGCGATGATCGCCGCCGCTCGTTCGGGCCCCCCGAACTTCTTCGCGTAGGCGTCGATCACTGGACCCGCGGCCCCGGGCGCAGCCGTGGGGTCGAGTTGGTACGGGTGATACGACACGTCGAAGTCGACATCCAAGCCGGCTCCGGCCAATTCGGCTTCGACCTGGGCAAGGCCCGAGGCGAACTTGCGCTTGCCGATGTAACACCACGGACACACCACGTCGGACCACACCTCGACGGTGACCGTCGTCCGTGTCGTGTCCTGGCTCGAGATCGCAGTCATCTTCGACACGGTATGCGCCTATCGTCTGTGGGCAATGGTCGGCGCCGAAGATCCACGCCCCGAGGACGTCCAGGCGACGTTCTGCGCGACGCTCGTCGACGAGTGGCTTGCGCTCGGGGTCCGACACGCGGTGATCGCCCCTGGTTCTCGCTCGACGCCGATGGCGTTGGCGCTCACCGACCGTCACGAGGTGCGCGTGCACGTCGTGCACGACGAACGGTCGGCCGCATTCGTCGCACTCGGCCTCGCCCTCGACGGCGACCTGGCGCTGCTGTTGTGCACGAGCGGCACCGCTGCGGCGAACTTCTACCCGGCTGTGGTCGAAGCGGGGCTGTCCGAGATCGCGATGATCGTGCTCACCGCAGATCGCCCGGAGGAACTTCGCGGTGTCGGGGCACCGCAAACGATCGACCAGATCGATCTCTTCGGACATCACGCGGTCTGGTCGCGCGACCCAGGGGTCCCCGATGTCGCAGAGCGGTCGCTCTGGCGTGAGTTGGCGATCGACACCTGGCACCATGCGGCGCGCGGTCCGGTCCAACTCAACCTCGCATTTCGCGAGCCGCTGCTCGGCACGGTCGGTGAACTGCCCGGACGGTCGAGCAGCCAGTCGTCGGACCGGGTGGCGATGTCCGGTGGTCAGCGATCGGACCCGGTGCCTGCGATCGATGCTCGACGTGGGCTGATCCTGATCGGCGGCCGCCACGGGATGGACGGCGAGGACATCGCGGCCCTGTCCGACACGACTGGCTGGCCCGTCGTCGCTGATCCGATCTCGGGGATGCGTCACCTGCCTGGCGCGATCTCGACGGTCGATGCGATGCTGCGCAGCGAACGGTTCGCCGGCGAGCACCTCCCTGACGTCATCGTCCGAATCGGTCGACCCGCCGCGTCGAAGGTGCTCGCCCAGTGGACCAAGCGGGCCACCGATGCGGGTGCGGTGCTCGTGCAGGTCGGCGGTCCCGGTGTGATCGATCCCGACCACAACGTCACCGCCGTCGTGTCGCTCGACGATCTGCTCGAAGCGGTGTCGGAGTGCGAGCAGCATGTCGACTGGCGCGAGTCGTGGACGTCCGCTGACCGGCTCGCCGATCAGGTGATCCTCGACGTCCTCGGCCGATTCGACGAGCTGACCGAACCCGGCGTGGCCCGATCCGTGGCGGACACGATTCCCGTCGACGCCGACCTCGTCGTCGCCTCGTCGATGCCCGTGCGAGACCTCGAATGGTTCGGCGGGCGTCGGGCACGCGCCCACGCCAACCGGGGCGCCAATGGCATCGACGGTGTGTTGGGCACCGCACTCGGCCGGGCACTCGCGGGCCGCACGACGTTCGTGCTGCTCGGTGATCTCGCCTTCGTTCACGACAGCAACGCGCTCGTGGCGCTCGACCGGCGCGACGCCGACCTGCGCATCGTCGTCGTCGACAACGACGGGGGAGGCATCTTCTCGTTCCTGCCACAGGCAGCAGCGCTGTCGGAAGATCGCTTCGAGCAGCTGTTCGGCACGCCGCTCGGTGTCGACATCGTGGCGCTCGCGACGTCGTACGGCCTGGACGCTCGCACCGTGCAAGCGGTCGACGAACTCGTCGACCAGCTCGATCGGCCCGGCCCGTGGGTGTGCTGCGTGCCAACCGATCGACGCCACAACGTCGAGGTCCACAGCGCACTCCACGACGCTGTCATCGCCGCCATCGACGCCCGCTGACGAGCGACACGGTGTGAACGTGCGCATCGCCGGTTCCCCACGGTCGATACCGTCGCCCTGTGCCGACATTCATCGATCTCAGCCACGTCATCACCGATGGAATGACGACCTCTCCCGGTCTGCCCACGCCGGTCATCGCCGACCACCTCACCCGTGAAGCTGCCGAGACCATCTACGGTCCGGGAATCACGTTCCAGATCGGCATGGTGACGATGTGCACCAACACTGGCACGTACCTCGACGTGCCGTTCCATCGTTTCGCCGATGGCCACGACCTCAGTGCCCTGCCGCTCGAATGGGTCGCCGGTGTTCCCGCGGTGTGTCTCGATCGGCGAGGGGACACCACGATCGATCTGTTCGACGACGACCTGCTGGGTCTGGACGGGCACGCGGTGCTGATCCACACTGGCCATGCTCGGCACTGGGGCACACCGGCCTACTTCGTCGACCACCCGCACCTGAGCGAACAGGCAGCCCACGCTCTCGTACGAGCTGGTGTTGCGTGTGTCGGCATCGACACGTTGAACATCGACAGCACCTCAGGCGGCCAGCGCCCTGTCCACACCGTGCTGCTCGGCTCCGAGATCCCGATCGTCGAGCATCTCGTGCACCTCGACCGACTACCGGCGAGCGGGTTCCGGTTCACCGCAGTACCCCCGAAGATCGAAGGGGCCGGAACATTCCCCGTTCGAGCCTTCGCTTCGATCTGAGCCCCGGCGGTCTGCGATCGTGCTCAGGGCCGCACGATGGCGCTCAGCATCGCCTGGAACTTGGCCTGGGTTTCGGCCAGCTCGGCGTCGGGGTCGCTGTCGGCGACGATGCCGCCACCCGCCACCAAGCGCGCCGCGCGGCGATCCTCGGAGAGTTCGGCACAGCGGATTGCCACGGCCCACGTGCCGTTGCCATCGCCGTCGACCCAGCCGACTGCACCGCCGTAGCGGCCGCGCTCGAACCCCTCGACCCGCTGGATGAGCTCGATCGCCGCATCACGAGGGTGGCCGCCGAGGGCCGGCGTGGGGGAGAGGGCTCGGACCAGTTCGATCACCGACGGGCCAGGTTGCGAGAGCATGCCCTCCATGCGAGTGCCGAGATGCTGCACGTTGGCGACCGTCACGATCGACGGTTCGGGCTCCCAGTCGAGATAGCTCGCCCACGGCAGCAACGTGTCATGGACGACGTCGATCACCACGCGATGCTCGACCTGATTCTTCGTGCTCGCGATCAGGTCGGCCGCGATCCTGGCATCGTTGTCGGCGTCGCCTGTTCGCGGAGCGGTGCCAGCGAGTGGATGAGAGCGGACGATGGCACCGTCGACCTCGACCAGGAGTTCGGGCGAGGCGCCGATGAATCCATCGACCGAATACCTGTAGCTGGACCCGAACGATGCCCGTAGACGACGCAACACGGCGTGCACATCGATCGGCTCACTCGATGTCACCATGATCGGCCGGGCGATCACCGCCTTGGTGAGGTTCCCGGCGCGCACCGCATCGCGAGCGCCGACGACCGCGGCGAGGTAGGCGTCGACGTCGACCACCGGATCGATCGACCAGCTCGCCGCCGTTGCCGGCGACGGTTGCCGCGGCGCGAGTGCCTCGGCAATGAGATGATCGTCGACGTCGCCGACGACCGTGACGCTCGTCGCTCCGTTCGCATCCTTGAGGAACTGGACGCTCGGAACGACGAGGTCGGCCGGCGAACCAGGCACGAACGGAACGCAACCGAGAGCGACCGGACCTGCGCCCGGCACGGTCGAGTCGTGATCGAGGCCAGCAAGGAAATCGGCGGCCTCGTCGACCGGCACGGTCGCCGCTACGCCACGACCAGCAACTCCGACCGCGTTGCGCACGAAGAGCACTCCGTCGCCGCCAGCGATGTCGTTCAGGTCGACCGGTCCGTCGGTGTATACCGACAGCGGTCGCGTGACGGCCTTCATCGATCTCGTGTGGCGACCATCAACTGGGTGAGCCCACCGGAGAGTTGGGCGTGCGTGACGTCACCGAACCCGGCGCCGCGCAGCGACGCCAGCATCTCTTCGGGTGTCGGAAGGTAGGCCACGCTCTTGGGCAGGTAGCGGTACGCCGCGCCGTCGGACAGCAACGCGCCGATTCGTGGGACGACCTTTCCGAAGTAGATGTCGTTGCCCCAGCGCACGACGGCGTTACTCGGCACGCTCACGTCGAGCAGGGCGATTCGGCCGCCGGGTCGCACGACCCGACCGAGTTCGGTGAAAAAGGTCGGCAGGTCGAGCAGGTTGCGAAGCGCGAAGCCACAGGTGACACCGTCGACGGACGCATTCGGTACGGGGAGCCGAAGGATGTCGGTCTGGACTCGTGGCACCCCCGACCGATCGGCCGACAGCATCCCGAAGCTGAGATCCATCGAGATCGGACGGACACCACCGGCTGCAAGATCGATGCAGAGATCACCGGTGCCGCTCGCGAGGTCGAGCACCACACTTCCCGAGGGGAGCGCGAGATCGCGTACGGCACGCTTTCGCCATCGGACGTCGAGACGGAACGAGATGATCCGGTTCAGCCGGTCGTACTTCGGCGCGATCGCATCGAACATTCCCTGTACGGCAGCGACCTTCTCCTCTCCTCGAGGGAGGTCGTCGGTATCCCACGAAGGGCGCGTCGCTGGGGGCTCGGTCACCCTGTTCAGGCTACGGGTTCAGCGGCGACCTGTTTGGCCCACCGGTAGTCGGCCTTGCCGCTCGGCGACCGCACGATCTCATCGACGTAGCGGATCTCCTTGGGCAGCTTGTAGCGAGCGATGTGCTGCGATGCGGCCGCCCGCAGTGCCTCGTCGTCGACGTCGTGGCCATCGCGGATCCGCACGATGGCGACCACTTCGTTGCCCCATCGCTCGCTCGGTCGGCCGGCGACGATGCAGTCGTACACACCCGGGTGCGACTTGATTGCCGCCTCGACCTCCTCGGCGAAGATCTTCTCTCCGCCCGAGTTGATCGTGACCGAGTCGCGCCCGTGTAGCTCGACGATGCTGCCTTCCAGTATGCGAGCGCGGTCGCCGGGAATCGCATAGCGGACGCCGTCGACGACGGGGTAGGTGCGCGCGGTCTTGTCCGGGTCGCCGAGATAGCCGAGTGCCAGCCGCCCGGACTTGGCGAGCCAGCCGATTTCGGGGTCGCCCGGATCGAGCACCCGATCGAGGTCGGCCGAGAGCACGACGTTGCCAGGGGTGATCTCGAAGGTGCCGGTCGTGGAGCCGCCGCCGGTGGACACCTGCGACACCTGACCGCCAGCTTCGGACGAACCGAGCCCGTCGACGATCATCAGCGTCGGAAGGTGGTCGAGGAACTCGTCTTTCAACGGAGCGGACAACGGTGCGCCGCCGGACAGCAGGACCGTGAGCGACGACAGGTCGTAGCCCGCGCCATGTGTCGGGCCGTTGATCGGCGCGTTGGTCGGATGATCGAGTTCGTCGAGGAGTGGGCGGGCGAATGCGTCCCCCACGATGAGCAGGAAATTGACCTGCTCTCGCTCGACGGTCGACCAGATGTCGATCGGATCGAGCCGTTCGGGCACGGTCTGGACGAACACGGTGCCGCCGCCGAGCCACGTGCGAAAGCTCATCCAGTGTCCCGCCCCGTGCATGAACGGGGGAGCGAGCAGCGCCTGCAGTCCGGTGGTGGCCTCGGCGACGAACTCCTCGACCGAGGTGGCTGTCTTCGAGCCGCCGAAGCACTCGACCATCGCGTCCCCGTTGCGCCACATCACGCCCTTGGGCATCCCGGTGGTGCCGCCGGTGTAGAGGATGTAGAGGTCGTCGGGGCTCCATTCGACGTCGGGCCGCTCCGGCGACGCTGCAGCCAACGCGTCCTCGTACCAGACAGCGCCGGGCAGCAACGGATGATCCGACTCGTCGGGCACCTGCAGGATCACGCGGAGCTTCGGGAGTTGTTCGATGACCTCGGCCAGTGTCGGCGTGAACGCCGAGTGCACGACCACGGCACTGGCTTGCGAGTCGTTCAACAGGTAGAGGAGTTCCTCCGCCACGTAGCGATAGTTGACATTCAGTGACACGACCCGGGCCTTGAGCGCGCCGAGCATCGACTCGAGGTACTCGTTGCCGTTGTGGAGGTAGATCGCCAGGTGATCTTGTCCGCTCTCGTGGCCGGCGAGGTCGGCGCGCTCGGTGTGGACACCGAGTCCCTGTCCGATCAGATGGTTCGCGAGCCGTCGTGTGCGTTCGGTGATCTCCGCCCACGAGTACCGCTTGTCGCGGAACACCAGGCAGTCGGCATCGGGTCGGGAGGCGGCAATCGACTCGTGAACCTCGGCGAGATTGAGTTCGACCGGTGATGGACCATTCCCCGCGTGTGCCACCGGCGAACGGTACGGCGATCGGTCGGCATCGCTCAAATCGAGCCGAGGGTTCTCGCCGCCGAGGTCTTCGAGAACCCTGATCAATCGGCAAGGACGTTGCGGATGGTGGCGACGACCTGGTCCGCAGTTGCGCCAGGCGTGATCACCGCAGCGATACCGGCAGCCATCAACGGCTCGACGTCCTGTTTGGGAACGATGCCGCCGACAACCACCGGAATCTCACTGCCCAGCTTTCGTACCTCGTCGACGACGAGCGGTGCCAGGGTCATGTGCGCGCCCGACAGCATCGACAGCCCGATCGCGTCGACATCTTCGTCGACAGCAGCCGAGGCGACGGTCTGGGGCGTCTGGAACAGCCCGGTGTAGATCACTTCGTAGCCCGCATCACGCAGGATGCGAGCGACCACCTTGATGCCGCGATCGTGGCCGTCGAGACCGACCTTCGCAACCAGAATTCGTTCACTCATCGGTGCCTCAGATCACGGGGACTTCGGTGTGGCGGCCGAACACGTCGGCCATGGTGGTCATCATTTCGCCGAGGGTGGCGTAGGCCGTGGATGCTTCGATCAGGGTGGGCATCAGGTTGATGTCGGGGTCGGCGGCTTCGGTTCGCAGTTTGGTGAGCACGTCGTCGACGGCGCTCTGGTTGCGGTCGTGGCGGATGGCGTCGAGTCGTTTGCGTTGGCGGGTTTCGTCTTCGTTGGAGATGCGCAGGATGTCGAGGTCGTCGTCGTCGTTGCCTTCGGTGAACCCGGACACCCCGACGATGATGCGTTCGCCTGTGTTGAACGTTCGTTCGAGTTCGTAGGCGGAGTCCGCGATGCGGCCTTGGAACCAGTTCTCGTCGATTCCGGTGATCACGCCGTCGAGCATCGAGCCTGAGCCGAATTCGTCGAGTGTGGCGAAGATCTCCTCTGCTCTGCGTTCCATCTCGTTGGTGAGTTCCTCGACGAAGTACGACCCGCCGAGCGGGTCGGCGACGTGGGTGACGTTGGTTTCGTGGGCGATCACCTGCTGGGTGCGCAGCGCGATGCGTGCAGCTTTCTCGGTGGGCAGGGCGAGCGCTTCGTCCATCGAGTTGGTGTGGAGTGATTGGGTGCCGCCGAGTACCCCGGCGAGTGCTTCGATGGCGGTGCGGACGATGTTGACTTCGGGTTGCTGCGCGGTGAGCGACACCCCGGCAGTCTGAGTGTGGAACCGCAACTGCATCGAGCGCTCCAGCTGCGCGCCGTAGCGTTCTTTCATCCAGCGCGCCCAGATGCGGCGTGCTGCGCGGAGTTTGGCGAT
>JBBQEU010000074.1:0-16057 GCA_038321235.1 Acidimicrobiales bacterium
GCGATCTGGTATCCGCTGTGGGACTCGGGTGTGAAGCTCGGTCACGCCGTGCGCCGTCTCGACGAGCAACTCGATCTCGCTGCGACCGATCTCGACTCGGCAACGGCGCTCGTCACGGCACGTCCGCTCGCCGGCGACGACGATCTCGCCGCGCAGGTCGTCGAGCAGGGTCTGGCGCTGTGGCGCCGCAATCGTGATCGTCACCTCGCCGAGCTGCGCCAGCGTGTCCGGGTACGTCAGGAGACGGCAGGCGATGTTGCCTACCGGCTCGAACCCGATCTGAAGGATGGTCACGGTGGGCTCCGTGACGTCCAGTCGCTGTGGTGGGCCGAGGCCGCGGGGCTCCACCTCATCGCTGAGGATGTGATCGAACTCGACCGCTCCTACGACGTGCTCCTGCGGGCCCGGGTGGCGTTACACCTGGCAACTGGGCGCACCGGCGACGTGCTTCGGTTGGAGGATCAGGATGCCGCGGCCGTGGTCGGTGGATGGGGTGATGCCGACGATCTGATGGCCGACGTCGCGGCAGCGGGGCGGGCCATTGCCTGGCTGTGCGACGAGAACTGGGGCCGCGCTGTCGAGTCGGTCGAGGTCGTGCCCGATCGGGCGGTTGCTCCCGGCGTTGTTCTGCGCGGGGGCGAGATCGAGTTGGCTGCCGACGCCGATCCGGGCGCCGACGCGACGCTGGTGTTGCAGACCGCAGTCGCCGCAGCCCGACATCAGTGCCGGATCGACCGGGCGACGCTCGACCGGCTCCACGACGACGTCGAGGGTTGGCCGGGTACGTGGCCAGTGGGGGCGACCGACGACCTCATCGCGCTGCTGCTCGAGGGCCACAGCGCCATCCCGGTACTCGAGTCGCTCGATCAGCGTGATCTCATCTCACGCCTACTGCCCGAGTGGGCGCCGGTGCGATCGCGACCTCAGCGCAACGCCTATCACCGCTTCACCGTCGATCGTCACCTCTGGGAGGCGGCCGCCAACGCAGCCGAACTCGTCCACCGGGTCACACGTCCCGATCTGCTCGTACTCGGAGCACTGCTACACGATCTGGGCAAGGGGTACCCGGGTGACCACACCGACGTCGGGATGGACCTCGTTCGTTCGGTCGGACCCAAGCTCGGTCTCGTTCCCGCCGACGTCGAGATCTTGGTGACGATGGTCGAGCAGCACCTCTTGCTCCCCGACGTGGCGATGCGTCGAGACCTGACCGATCCGGCCACGATCGAGCAGGTGGCAGCAGCCGTCGGCACGGTGGAGGTGCTCGACCTGCTCCATGCGCTCACGGAGGCGGACTCGTTGGCCACTGGACCATCGGCGTGGGGCGACTGGAAGGACGGTCTGGTGACCGAACTCGTCGCCCGGGTCCGTCACGTGCTCGGTGGCGGCGACGTCGCGGAGGTCACCTGGCGACTGTTCCCCGATGCCGTGACGCTCGCCGTGATGGCCGGCGGCGAGGTGCACCTCTCGCGCACCGATGACGTGATCACCGTGGTGAGCCCTGATGCGTCGGGGACGTTCAGTCGGATCGCCGGAGTGCTGTCGTTGCACGGACTCGACGTGGTGAGCGCCCGGGCTCACTCCGACGAGGGCGGCATGGCAGCGTCGCAATTCCGCATCGTCGTCCCCGACGGCGGCCTGAACTGGCGCGCCGTGAAGGCCGACCTGGGTCGGGCGCTCGAACACCGGCTGGCCATCGAGGCGCGCCTGGCCGAACGGGCTGCCACGTACCGCCGACGCCGCCGCACCCAGGCCGCCGCGCCCGGACCACCTTCGGTGGTGTTCGACGACGACGCATCGAGCAATGCCACCGTGATCGTCGTACGCGCCGTCACCAAGATCGGCATCTTGCACCGCATCTCCAAGGCGCTCGGTGAACTCGGCCTCGACATCCGTCATGCCACCGTGCAGACGATGGGGATGGAGGTGGTCGACACCTTCTACGTGCGCGCCGATGGCAAGCTCGTGACGGAGACCGCATACCGAAACGAGATCCTTCGCGCGCTCCTCCACGCGGTGACATGAACCTCGATGCCCTAACGTGGCCGACGTGACGGCGAGTGCACGTGATCTGGCGAGATGGAGCGAATCGCTGGCGGCGATCGCCCGCACCGGCATGGGCTTCACCGAGAACCTGTACGAGCGCGAGCGGTACGAGGAAGTGCTCCACATCGCAGCCGACATCAAAGCTGCTGCGCACGAACTCGACCAGGTCAGCGAACTCCAGGACGAGGCGATTGCCGTCCAGCGCGAGACCGACCACTTCGTGCAGGAATGGCTGGAGTCGATCGGCGAAGGTATCCCTGGCTACGTCACGCCGAAGGTCGCTGTCGGGGCGATCGTCGGCAACGATGCCGGCGAGATCCTGCTGGTTCAGCGCAAGGACTCGGGCGTCTGGCTGTATCCGACCGGATGGGCCGATGTCGGCTACTCACCCGCAGAGGTCGCCGTGAAGGAAGTGAGCGAGGAGACCGGGATCGAGTGCGAGCCGGTGCGGTTGCTCGGAGTGGTCGACGGTCAGCGGATGGGGTTCAGTCGATTCGGGATGTACATGCTGTTGTTCCACTGCCGGCCGACCGGCGGCGAGCTGACGCCGCATCCGCTCGAGACCGCCGACGTGGGTTGGTTCGCCGCCGACGCGCTGCCCGAGCCGACTGCGGGCGCCCAGTGGTGGGGGCCGATGGCGTTCGAGGCGATCGACGGCGTCGAGTCGCCCGCCACGTTCGACTCCGTACGTTCCCCGGTCTGGCGCACCGCCTGAGTGTTACTCATGGTGTCAGACACCACGAGTAACAGTTTCAGTCGTGATCGCGGTCGCGGAGGAACTGCTCGACTTCTTCGACGAGTGCGTCGGGGTCCAGCGGAGCGACCGATGAGAGGTCGTCATCGTTGTCGTTGGCTTCGTCGTCGGTGAGCTGCTCGAGACGCGACAGGTACTCGATCATGTCGTCGTCGTCGCCGATCATCGCTGCCACCTGAGCGTCGTACGCAGCGGCGTCGTGCGCGAGTTGGGTGAGCGGGGCCGGGGTGCCGATCATCGAACAGGCGCGTTCGACCAGCGCCATCGCCGCCTTGGGCGACGGGATCTGCGAGGCGTAGCCGGGCACGGCTGCCCAGAGCGATGCCGTGGCCATCCCGGTGTGGTGGAGGGCTTCGTGCAACACACCGACGATGCCGGTCGGGCCTTCGTACTGCGAGCGACGGAGCTCGAAACGCTCGATCAGTGCGTCGTCGGTGGCGGTGCCGATCAGCGGGACGGGCCGCGAGTGTGGGACGTCGGCGAGTAGGGCGCCGAGCGAGATCGCCATCGTGGCGTCGAACGCTTCGGCGATGCCTTCGATCTGGTCGCAGAACAATCGCCAACGCAGGGCGGGTTCGGGGCCGAGTACCAAGATCACGTCGCTTCCCGGGAGCGACGCCGACCAGACGCCCACGGCGGGCCACACGATCGATCGGTGATGCGACTCGTCGAGGCGGACGTGGGGGCGGACCGTGGCAAAATCGGTGAACGCTTCGGGATCGATCTCGGCGAGTGCCTCGGCTCCCCACGCCTCGATCATCGTACGAAGTGCGATCGACGCCGAGTCGCCGGCGTCGTTCCAGCCGGTGAAGGCAGCGACGAGCACTGGGCGGTTGAGGTTCGGTTCCGCCAGCCAACGGACGTGCTCGGTTCCCACGGCCTCAACGCTACCGGCGACAGGCGCTAGCGTCGGGCGGGGTGAGTGAACAGACGGTCCCAGCAGTCAACGACGACGGTGGAGCGGTCGTGGTGACGGTGCACGCCGTCGACGACGAACTCCTCGAGGCGTTCGACCGCCTGATTCCGCAGTTGTCGTCGTCGTCGCCTCCGCCGTCTCGCGAGCATCTGGCCGCCCTGGTCGACAGCGAGGACACCGTGTTGTTCGTTGCGCGTGTCGCCGGGCGGATCCTCGGCAGCCTGACTCTTGCCTGCTACCGGATTCCGACAGGTACCAAGGCGTGGATCGAGGACGTCGTGGTCGACGCCGACGCCCGCGGTCACGGGATCGGTGCATTGCTGAACCAGGCGGCACTCGACGAGGCCCGCTCGCGAGGTGCCAAGGACGTCAGCCTCACGAGCCGACCCTCTCGTGAGGCTGCCAACCGCCTCTATCGCCGCATCGGATTCGAGCCCCGAGAGACGAACGTCTACCGCTACACGCTCTGACCAATCCACCTTTGCGTGCGGTTCTCGGTGGGGCGGGTCACCGGGAATGCAACGCAAACCTGGTTGGCGCGGGTTGGGTGGGCGCAGGAGAGGAGGCTCAGGTTCGGGCGCGTTGGAGGTCTTCGGCGGCCTGGCGGACCTGCCAGTCGCGGTCGACCAGTGCGCGTTCGATCGCCGCGTCGACCTCCTCACCGTCGAACGGGGCGAGCGCGAGGACCGCTCGCCGACGCACCGCCGGCTTGTCGTCGCACGCGATGACGATCGCCGCGAGCCCGCGTTCGTCACCGATGGCTCCGAGCGCTGCGACAGCCGATTCGCGCACCAACGGCTCGGGTGAGGATCCGGCCAGTTCGATGAGCCGTTCGACGATTGCGTCCCGACTCGATTCATGTTCGCCACACGCCCACGCCGCGACCTCGACCACACGATCATCCGAATCGTGGAGACCGACGAGCAGGTCGACCGATCGATGTGAGGCCGCGAGTTCCGCCGCCCTTCGGCGCACGGCAACGTCCGGATCACTCAATGCCGATGCAAGCGTGTCGTCGTCGAGTTCGCCGAGCCGTTGGAGCGCGCCGAGCGCGACGGCTCGCACCGCAGGGTCGGCCGACCCCCACCCCACCCGAGCCGTGGCCACGTCACCTGTGTGACCCGCGACGGCCACGGCACGTGGGCCGGGAGTGTTCACTGCTTCAACAAGTCGGTGAGTGTGATCACGAGGAAGGCGCTGCCGAACGCGACGACAACGGCGAGCACCGCGCCGATCACGATCGCAATGCCCGAACCTGCGACAGCCGCCCACAGCCGACGCAACGGTCCTGGCCGCTTGTACAGCGAGGTGGTGGTCTCGGCGATCGGGACCGGTTCCCACTGTCGGCGGAGAATCGGCTCGCCGCGTGGTGTTCGCGCTGTTGCTCTGGCATTCTTGCGCCACCCCGCCAGGACGAGCGCGAGTATCGCAAGTCCGGCCATCCAGGCAGCCTGAGTGGTGAGATCCGTGACCGACACAACAGACAACATGGTACCGAGCGCGCCGAATCCGGGCGCGCCGGTGCCGACGGCCCCTCGCAATCGGTGGTGGGCCTGGGCAGCGGCGGCGGCCGGTGTGGTGATGCTGGCGGTGATCGCTGTGGCGTCGCTGCTCCCGTCGACGTTGGTGTCGGACAAGGAGAATCAGCGGACCGGTGAGATCGAACCCACGCCGTACGCGTTGACGCCTGCATCGGCCGACACCGTGAACGACCGCATCGTGTTCGGTGACCTCCCGGATGGCGTCGACCGCTTCGACACGTCGAACGCCTTCCATTTCGTGACGGTGACCTCGCCGAACCAGTCGGTGCTCTCGTGGTTCGCCGGTCGCAACGATCCGGCGGTCGACTTCCTCACCGAGGAGGACAAGTTCGGAGTGCGCACTCCGAACCAGCGGCGTGAGTTCAACCTGCAGATGATGCGCACCGCCGAGCAGGATGCCCAGTACGTCGCGCTCACCACGCTCGGCTTCGACGTCGAGATCACACCAGGCGAGGTGATCGTGCAGGACGTGATCTGCAAGACGCCGGGCGATGACGGAGAGTGTGCCGAGTGGTTCCCCTCCGACGAGCAGATCGACCCCGCCGATCGGATCCTCGAGGCCGACGGTGTCGCGCTCGACTCGGTCGACGACCTCAGTGCCGTCCTCGCCGAGAAGCGACCGGGTGACACCGTCGATCTGCGAATCGATCGCCCGGGCGATGGCGAACGAGAGGTCACCGTCGAGCTGTCGGCGTCACCCGATGATCCCGATCGCACGATCATCGGCTTCTTCCCGTTCGACACCGCGGTGATCACGCTGCCGTTCGAGGTCGACATCCGTACCGACGACATCGGCGGGCCGTCGGCTGGTCTCGCCTTCACCCTGGCGATGATCGATGAGTTGTCTCCCGGCGACCTCACCGGTGCCCAGGATGTTGCCGTGACCGGAACGATCTCGCTCGACGGTTCGGTCGGCGCAATCGGCGGCTTGACGCAGAAGGTTTCCGCCGTTCACCAGAACGGGATCAGGGTGTTCCTGGTGCCGGCATCGCAGGGCGAACTCGACGATCCCGAGCGACTGCAGCGACTGAAGGACGCCGGTCGAGGTGAGGTCGAGATCATCCCGGTCGGCACCCTCGATGAGGCGCTCGCAGCACTCGAGGCGCTCGGCGGCGACCCGCTGGTGACTGTGTCCTGACGGGCCCGAGTTCGACGTCAGACACCTCCACTGTCTGATTGCCACCATCTGACATCGCCGGGTGCGTAGCGTTGGCCCATGGCCATGTCCTTCACTCGCCCCGATCCGTCGTCTCCGGCGTCGGTTGCCGACGCCGCATTCGGTACCGGTCGTCGAGGTTTCGACCAGGGCGAAGTCCGCGACTTCCTCCGTATGGTCGCCGCTGAACTCGGACGCCTACAGGAGCGCGAACGGTTCCTCGAACGCGAGTTGCGTACCGCTCAGTCGAACCCTGATCTGGCGTCGGTGCAGTTGGACGACCAGACGCTCACCCGGTTGCTGGGTGAAGAGACCGCGCGGGTGCTCACCACGGCCCGCGAAAGTGCCGCAGAGATCCGCCAGAAAGCAGAGCAGAGCGCTGCGCAGTTGCTGAGTGAAGCGAGCGACGAAGCTGCGCGCATGCGCGAGGAAGCCGAGGTCGAGGCGTCGCGGCGACGGTCGGACGCAGCGTCGGACGCCGAGGCCGAGTTGTCGATGGCCAAGCAGCAAGGCCGCGAGATGGTCAACGAAGCACGTGCCTACCGCGAGCGCGTGCTCAGCGAACTCGCACGTCGCCGCGAACTGGCACGCGAGCAGATCGAGCAGTTGCTGCACGGGCGGGATCGCTTGATGCAGTCGTTCGAACGGGCCCGACTGGTGGCGGTTGACGTCGTCGCCGAGTTGCAGCCGCTCGGCGAGCCTGACGAGTACGTCAACCTGTCACCCACGACCGGCCCCGTGCCGGTGATGGTGCCGAACAGCCCGCGTCCGGCCGAGCATCCGGTTCAGGTCGTCGAGGTCGTCGAGGTCGTCGAGGTCGTTCAGGTCGCCGATGACATCGAGGTCGCCGATGACATCGACGCGGAGACCGACGGAGCCGATCGACCGGCCACCGACGCCGTCACCAGTGCCGACGACGACGCTGGTGACATCCGGGTGGTCGACGACGACGCAGGTGAGACCGAGGAAATCGATCCAAGCGCTGCCGAAGTCGACGCTGCCGAAGTCGACGCTGCCGGGGACTCGGAGCACGTCGCCGAGGAGGACGACCGAACGGTCGAAGTTCGCGACGACGTGGTGGTCGACCTGTTCGCTCGTCTGCGAGCCGATGCCTCGCTCACCGCGGTCGACGACCCCGCCGACGAGACCATCGACCCCGCCGACGAGACGGAAGCGACATCGTTCGATCAGCGCGATGCCGATCTGACCCCGCTGATCGTGGCGAGCGCCAAGAAGCTCAAGCGGGTGCTCGCCGACGAACAGAACGAAGTGCTCGACGGCCTCCGCCGTCGTGAACCGGTGCGCCAGCTCGCCGATCTGCTGCCGGCGCCGGCGGAGCACCTCGACCGTTATCGCGTGGCGATCATCGACGACCTGCTCGCCGCAGCGAATGCCGGGGCTTCGCTGGTGACCCCCGGTCGGGTCGCGCGCATCAAGAAGGCCGATGCCGCCAAGGCCACAGCGGCCGGCGAGGCCGTTCTCGGCGAGTGGCTGATCGTGCCGTTGCGAGAGCGTCTCGAGCGCTGCGTGATCGACGGTGACGGTGACAACGCAGGCATTGCCAAGCGGGTTCGAGCGGTGTACCGCGAATGGAAGACCCAGCACATCGACGAGCAGCTCGACGACGTGATCCGCGCCGCCCACGGACGGGGGGTGTTCTCGGCGATCGCGCAGGGCACCGCAGTCGAGTGGGTGGCCGATCCGTCGCACGACGCGTGCGCTGACTGCGACGACAACACACTCGGCGGAGCAGTGGCAGCCGGTGAGGCCTTCCCCACCGGCCAGCTCTTTCCGCCGGCGCACCTCGGCTGCCGATGTCTCTTGCTGCCGGCTGAGCGTTAGTCTCAGCGCCAATGCGGCGCTCATCTGACCTGTCGGTCGACCGTCCCCGTCGTCGGATCACCGGTCGTGGGGTACTGATCGGGATCGGCGGGCTGTTCCTGTTCGTGCTGATCTTCGGCCGGGCGATTGCACGTTTCTATGTCGACTACCTCTGGCACGACGCACTCGGCCGCGACGACGTGTTCTGGGGGGTGCTCCAGGCGAAGGTCAGCTTGTTCGCCGTGTTCTTCCTGGCGTTCGTGCTGATTGCCGGACTCAACTTGTTCATCGCGGATCGGGCCGCGCCGACCACCTTCCCGGCCAACGTGCACCCGTACGTCGAGCGGTTCCACGAGTTGTTCGGCCAGCGGTTGCGGATCGTCCGCTACGGCGTCGCCTTGCTCTTCGCGCTGCTCTTGGCGCTCCCGGCCGTGGCGCTCTGGCAGGACTGGTTGCTGTTCCGCAATGCCCGCGAGTTCGGCAGCACCGATTCCCAGTTCAACGCCGACGTCGGCTTCTACGTGTTCCAGCTGCCCTTCCTGTCGTTCGTGCTCAATTGGCTGTTCGCTGCGCTGATCATCGTTCTCCTCCTGACCGCTGCAGCGCACATCCTCAATGGCGGGGTCGTGTTCGTGTCGCCGGTTCCGGTGGTGCGCCAGTCGACCAAGGCGCACCTCGCCGTGCTGCTCGCCGTGCTCGCCGTGGTCAAGGCGGGCGACTACTGGCTCGACCGCTACGACGTCACCAGCAGCCAGACCGGCATCGTCCAAGGCGCCACGTACTCGGTCGTCAACGCCCAGTTGCCGGCGATCATGTTGCTGATCCTGATCTCGCTGCTCACGGCAGGGCTCTACCTGTCGGTGGTGCGAACGGGTTCGTTCCGATTGCCGTTCATTGCATCGGCGCTGTGGCTCGTCGTGGCATTGGTGGGCGGCGTGATCTATCCCGCTGTCGTGCAGGCCCTGGTGGTCAACCCGAACCAGCAGGAGCGCGAGCAGGAGTTCATCGCTCGCAACGTCGATGCCACCCGCGAAGCGCTGAGTCTCACGGACGTCGACGTGCGATCGATCAACTTCGACTCGTTGAACGCCGCCGAGGTCGAGGGTGATTTGACGCCGCTCGACAACGTGCGTCTGTTGAACCCGTCGCTGATGGTGAACCGCTTCAAGGTCGACCGCGGCGAGGTCGCTGGTCTGACCATCGACGACCTCGATGTCGATCGTTACGTGCTCGACGACTCCAGCGGCGACCAACCCGAAGAGGTGCTGATCGCCGCTCGCGAACTGCAGCTCAGCGGTGTCACCAACACGAGTTGGCAGGGTCTGCACCTGATCAACACCCGTGGCTGCGGCTTGGTGCTGGCACCGACCGGGCGGGTGCTCGAGAGTCAGCGCCCCGACTACCGAACGGTCGAGCTCGAACGGCCCGAGTTGTACTTCAGCCCGATCCTCACCGGGTACGCGATCGCCAACACCAGCTCCACCGAGCGCGAGTGTTCCGAGGCGCACCAGTACGAGGGTGACCTCGGCGTCGAGATGAGTTCGTTCACACGGCGAGCGGCTTTCGCGCTCGCCTTCCTCGACTACAACGTGCTCGGCTTCGGTGGCATCCAGGACGAATCGCAGATGCTGTGGGTCCGGGGCATCAACGACCGGCTGAACAAGCTCGCGCCGTTCCTGTCGTACGACGCGGATCCGTATCCGGTGGCGGTCGACGGGCGCACCATGTGGGTGACCGACGCCTACACGACCACCTCGCGCTATCCGTACGGCCAGCGCATCGGTGACGTGCAGCGTTCACCCGAGTCAGGTCTCGACGACAACGACAACTACGTTCGCAACAGCGTCAAAGCGGTCGTCGACGCCTACAGCGGCGCGGTCACCTTCTTCGTCGTCGACGAGCAGGATCCGATCCTGCGTGCCTGGCGGGGGGCGTTCCCCGATCTGTTCACACCGCTGTCGGAGATGCCCGAGGACCTGCAGGACAACCTGCGTTATCCCGAGGACCTGTTCCGGATCCAGACCGACGTGTACTCCAAGTACCGCATCGCGCCCGACCAGTTCTTCCAGCGGGTCGGCGCCTGGTCGGTGGCGCAGGCGCCGAGCCCCCAGCCGTCCCAGACGACCGCAACGGCCAACGGAGGTGCCGCGGCCGGCGCAACGCAGACTGCCGCTCAGAGCACGTTCGCCGACGAGTCGAACACCAACCGGTTCATCCCGTACTACACGATGTTCGATACCTCGACTCCGGGCGAGCCCGACGACGAGGACTTCGTGATCCTGCGGCCGATGGTGCCGTTCTCGACCAACGACGCACGAACCGAGTTGCAGGCCTACATGACCGCGTCGAGTGCGCCAGACACCTACGGGCAGCTCACCAGCTACATCGTCGAAGAGACCAACAACCGGCTGCCCGACGGCCCGCTGCGTGTCGCCAGCAACGCCGAGTCGACCGAGGAGATCTCGCGGCGGATCTCGCTCGACAACGTCGGAGGCGGTGGCAGCGAGGTGCGTTTCGGCGACCTGCAGTTGATCCCGGTCGCCCAGGGTTTGGTGTGGGTGCGCCCGTACTACGTGTCGGTGCCGCAGAACTCCGCCGAGGTGACCTCGGTGACCGAGTACCGCGGCGTCATCGTGTCGTACAACGACCGTGCTGTGCTCGAAGACACTGTCAGCGAGGCGCTCGCGGTGCTCTTCCCGGGCTTCGAGGGCGCCATCGACGAGACGATCGACCAACCGACCGAACCCGACGCCGGCGGTGGCGGAGCGGATCCTTCGGATCCGGCGCCCGATCCTGATCCCAGCCCCTCGGGTGACGATCCGGTCGCGCTGCTCGAGCAGGCCGATCAGGCGTTCGTCGAAGCCGACGCGGCGTTGGCCGACAGCGATCTCGGCCTGTATCAGCAGAAGATCGCCGAAGCACGCCAGTTGATCGCCGACGCGTTCGACCTCCTCGGTCAGCCGTAGCGGTTACTCCTGGTGTCAGACACCAGGAGTAACAGTTTCGTTCAGGCGGTGCCGGGGCGGCGCAAACGCTCGGCCAGTTCGGCCAGGTCGGCGCGGAACTGGATCTCGTAACGGGCCTGTTCGACTGCGAGCCGTTCGGTCGAGTCGAGCACGTCATCCATCGCAACGTCGAGCCGCTCGGCGATCCTTGCTTCGAGCGCCCCAACGTCGATGGCGGTCGTCGATTCGGCACCGCTCGGATCGGTGCTGCGCCGGTTGAGTTCGTCGATGTCGCTGCTCAGTTCGGTGAGCTGGTTGGCCAACTCCATCGACACGCTGATGACCCGAGCGTCGATCGATGACGTCTGTCGTGCGAGCTCGTCGAGCCGGTGGCGAAGTTCGGCGACGTCCTCGTCGAGGTGGTTGGGTGGCTCCGCTCCGGTCAGCGGCGGAGGCGGTGGCGGCTCGCTTGCGGCTGACGCCGATGGCGGAGGCGCCGCCGCGGTCTGGGTTGGGGGAGGGGGCGGCGGCGTGGTGGTCGACGCGTCGAACGACTGGAGTCGCTCGTTGATGGCGTCGAGTTCCGTGCTGAGCGTTTCGACGTGGTCGAGTCGGTGGTTGATCGCGTCGACTCGCATGTCGGCGTCTCCGAGGCGCTCGTCGATCGCGTGCACGCGCCGGTTCGTATCGGTGTTGAACGACGACAACGTGACGAGCTGTTCACCCAATCCAGCAACGCCGTGATCGAGTGCGGCGAGTCGCCGGTCGAGTTGTTCGTTCGTCTCGCCGAGTGTGGCGATGCGGGCCTCGAGGGCGGCACGCTCGTCGCGCACCTCGTCGAGTTGGGCCCGCAGGGCGTCGACCTGGGCTCGCTGCGCTTGCTCGGCCTCGGCTGTCTGTTTCTTCTTCTTGTTGTTGAACAACAGTTCGTCCTTGTTCGTGTGGGCGTGACCGAACGGTACTTGACTACGGTGAGCCGACCATGGCTCCCACCGTTGCGCATCAGATCCACCTGTCCGAATCCGAGATGCCGACCCAGTGGTACAACCTGGTCGCCGATCTCCCCACGCCGCCACCTCCCCCGCTCCACCCCGGCACGCATCAGCCGGCGGGCCCGGACGATTTCGCGCCGCTGTTCCCGATGGCGCTGATCGAGCAGGAGGTGACGACCGAGCGGTACATCGACATTCCCGGTGGCGTGCTCGACGTGTACCGACTGTGGCGCCCGAGCCCGCTGTTCCGAGCCCATCGCCTCGAAGCATTGCTCGACACTCCGGCGCGCATCTACTACAAGTACGAAGGCGTCAGCCCGGCCGGCTCGCACAAGCCGAACACCGCGGTGCCGCAGGCGTACTACAACCACCAAGAGGGCGTCACGAAGCTGACGACCGAAACTGGCGCCGGCCAGTGGGGGACGGCACTTGCGTTCGCCACGGCGCAGTACGGCATGGAATGCGAGATCTGGCAGGTCGCTGCGTCGTACCGGCAGAAGCCCCACCGCAAGACGATGATGGAGATCTGGGGCGCAACGGTCCATCCGAGCCCATCGGAGCTGACCGAGTTCGGACGGTCGCTGCTCGCCCAGGATCCCGATCATCCGGGCTCGCTCGGGATCGCCATCTCCGAGGCGGTCGCCATGTGCGTCGCCGACCCGAACGCCCGATACGCGCTGGGGTCGGTGCTCAATCACGTGCTGATGCACCAGACGATCATCGGCGAAGAAGCGCTGCTGCAGTTGGCGATGGTCGACGAGGTGCCCGACGTCCTGGTCGGATGCACTGGTGGCGGGTCGAACTTCGGCGGCTTGTCGTTCCCGTTCCTGCGTGAGAAGTTGGCCGGTCGCATGAACCCCACGATCCGGTGCGTCGAGCCGGCGGCCTGCCCGACGTTGACGAAGGGCGAGTACCGCTACGACTTCGGCGACACCGCTGGGATGACCCCGTTGATGAAGATGCACACGCTTGGCCACACGTTCATCCCCGAACCGATCCACGCTGGTGGCCTTCGGTATCACGGCATGAGCCCACTGGTGTCGCACCTCTACGAGACCGGAATGGTCGAGGCGATCGCGATCCCGCAGCGCGAGTGCTTCGCAGGGGCGTTGCAGTTCGCCCGCACAGAAGGGATCGTGCCGGCGCCGGAACCCACGCATGCGATCGCGGCGGCGATTCGCGAGGCGCTGGAGTGCAAGGAGTCGGGCGAGGAGAAGGTCATCCTCACCGCGCTGTGCGGTCATGGTCACCTCGACCTGGCGAGCTACGAGACGTACCTGTCCGGCGAGATGGTCGACTACGACCTGCCCGACTCGGTGATCGCCGACGCCATGCAGTCGGTCCCCGTCATCGCCTGACGACCTCGACGACCTCACCACGTCTGTGTTGCATTCTGGGTGGACCGGTCCACCTGTTGGACCGGTCCACACCCGAATCCGTACGCAGATGTGGTGGGGCGTTCAGAGGGTGATTTCGTAGAGGTCTGGGTCGTTGGTCGACGGATGGAAACCGACGCGTTCGAGGTACTTGCGGTGGGTGTCGGTGGTGCCCGCACTCCGGAGTTCGACGATCCCGTCAGCGCGGAACACTTCGGCGCCCGGGCCGTAGAGCCACTGGCCGAGACGCGAGTCTCGGTATGGCCCGAGCACGTAATCGAGGTCGATCGTGAGCACGTTGCCGATTCGGCGACCGATCAGCAGGCCGGCGGGAAGACCGTCGCGATTGAGGAGCAATGTCACCACATCATCGCCGGTGGGCAGGTGGAAGTCGGGTTGGAACCCGTGAATGTCGATCAAGTGGAACGCCACGAAGTCGGCCAGGAACGGCGAGTCCGCTCGGATGTGCGAGACGCCGAGGTCGCGCCCATTGGGCCTGCCCGACGCGAACTCCTTGCGGAGGAACCAGACGTTGATCACGGCGATCGAGCCGTTGGTGATCATGATCGGGACGGAGTCGATCAGCACCCCGTAGAAGAAGAACGCGATCGACCCGCACAGCGACACTGCGCGCAGCCTCACCACCGAGGTCATCGTGAGCGCCAGCACCACCAACGCCGAGGCCACGTAGCCCACCGCCTCGACGCCACTCAGTTCGAACACTCCCGCAGGGTAACCGTGCCGTTCGTCCCCCGTTTGTGTTGGGTTCTCGGTGGGGCGGCCCACCGAGAACCTCACGCAAGCGGGGTCGGGGCCGACTCGACGTGGGCGGGTGCGGGCTGCGACTGGTTGCGGACCACCACGGCGAGGGCGCCGATCACCACGGCCATCGCAACCGCCTGGATGGCGGTGACTGCTTCGCCGAGCACCAACCAGGCGAGTAGGGCTGAGAACACCGGGATCAACAGCGTGAACGTCGAGCCGACCCAGAGCGGGATCCGCACCAGCGACCAGTTCATCATCGCGTGACCGATCAGACCCGATGTGGCCGCCATCAGCACGAGCCAACTCCAGTTGGTCGCCGACGGCCATGACATGTCCTGGCCGAACACGAACCCGAGCGGCGCACAGATCACCATGGTCCACAGCGCGGTGCCTGCGGTGAACTCGGTGGAGGTCATGGTCTTCTTCGAGTTCTTCGACGTGATGAAGTAGGCGCTCCACGACAGCATCGCTGCGAGTGCGAGGAGGTCGCCGCGGACATCGCTGGTTCCGTCGTCGGCGCCGGCTGCGACCACCACGACGGTGCCGGCCAGAGCGACGAGCGACCACGCCACGTTGCGCAGCCCGATGCGTTCGCCGAAGAACTTCGCTGCGATCACTCCGACGACGATCGGTTGCATCGAGCCGATGATGGTGGCGTTGACGATGCTGGTGAGCTTCACCGCCGAGAAGAACAGTGCGATGTCCGCGCCGAGGGCGATGCCGCCCCACATCGAGTCGCGGATGACCCGAAGCCGGAAGGGCGTGCCCCGCCGCCACATCCAGACCATGATCGCCAGACCGAAGAACGCGAACCGGTAGAAGCCGATCGCCAGGCTGCCCATGTCGATGTACTTGGCGAGGATCGTTCCGGTCGACCAGGCGCACACGGCGATGCCTGCACCGATGAGACCGCGCGAGAGGTCGCGGGCCTCGGCGTCTGGCGAGCTGGGGGCGCTGGTCGCACCGGTCGACGTGGCGGTCACGCGCGCAACGTAGCGCCGCAGCGAGCCCGTGATGCCATCCTGGGCCGATGGCACAGCATCCGACCACCGGCTTCGACCTCGAACAGACCGATCGCCTCCTGAAGACCACCAAGCAGGTCCGCAAACGACTCGACCTCACACGCGCGGTTCCCTACGAGGAGTTGCTCGAGTGCATCGACGTCGCGAGCCACGCGCCGATGGGTGGCAACCTGGAACGCAACCGGTGGATGATCATCGACGACGCCGACACCAAGGCGAAGATCTCCGAGTACTTCGGAGCGGTCGGACGTCCCTACCTGTCGGCGAACTCCGAGGTGCGCGCCGACGATCGCAGCGGCAAGGTGATCGATTCGGCGATGTTCCTCGTCGATCACCTGCACGAGGTGCCGGCGCTGGTGCTCTCGATGCGTCTCGACCGGGTACCGGACGGATCGTCCACCGGCGCGTACGCGGGGTACTACGGCTCGGTGTTGCCGGGTGTGTGGAGCTTCCAACTCGCCGCCCGGTCGCGGGGGATTGGGTCGGCGTGGACCACGTTCCACCTCGAGCACGAAGCGGCGGTCGCCGAACTGCTCGGCATCCCGTCGTCCGTCACCCAGGTGTGCCTGCTCGCCGTCGGCTATTACACCGGTGATTCGTTCAGCCCTGCGCCCCGCCGCCCCGCGAGCGAAGTCACCTACCTGAACACCTGGAACAACCCCGTCGAGTAGCCACTTGCGCTTCGCGTGAACAAATGGGTCGCGGGGGCGCCCATTTGTTCAC
>JBBQEU010000075.1:0-15200 GCA_038321235.1 Acidimicrobiales bacterium
GCGAAGTTCCCAGTAGTCGGGTTGACGCTTGAGGCGAAGGCTTCCTCGTGCCACGAAATCACTGTAGCGAAATATGGGACAGATATGGGACAACCGGGTTTCTGGCCCGCTCCACTTGGAGCCTCATGCCCATCTACCAGGGGGTTTGTGGAGCCCAGAGCGAGAATCGAACTCGCGACCTACGCATTACGAATGCGTTGCTCTACCGACTGAGCTATCTGGGCGCGCTGTGAGCGCAGGGCGTGATGCTATCGGTGGCGTCGGGATCGTCACGACGACGATTCCGACGACGTTGCCGCCAGGGGGTCACGGCCGTTCCACGTTCCGGTCGAGGCGTAGGGCTCGAACCGGGCGAACATTTCCTCCGCGTACCAGTCCTCGGCGCGTGTGCGACGGACCACCTCACGGTGATCCGGCATGGAATACGCGAAGTCTCGTGCCGCAGCGCGCGACTCCCAGAGACTGAATGTGGCGAGACTCCCGATTGGGGTCTCACCGATACCGACCACGTCGATCAGCCCTGGTGCACGGTGCAGCTCAGCGTCGACGATCTCGCTCGCCGCACCGAACGCCTTCCATGATCGACGGCGGACGTTCGCCCTCGTGATGATCGCAACGGGCCCATCGCCGGTTCCCCGGTCGAGTCCGGCCAAGGGGTCGACGCCCTTCCAGGTCCCGTGGCCGCCGACGGAGCGAAGTCGGACGTGCCAGCCCTCCTCGGCGGTGCGCCAGCGCCGGCCGATGTGGCCGTCGGCGAGAAATGCATCGAGGTGCCGCTCGTCGTCCCACACGGCGAACAGAGCGCTGCGCGACAAGTCGGCGCCGCGGCCGGTGTCGTCACCGTTGCCGGTTCCGAGCAGCCGGGAGAAGGCCAGGCCCGGCACGCGTGGCAGCCGGAGACGGTCGACGCCGAGGCGGCCGAGCACGAGCGGGGTCTTCCATGCCGGTTCGCTGACGAGGTGGAACGATGCGATGCGACCCATGAATCGGCCATGCTGTCACCGATGGGCGTCGATGTGGCAGTCACGATCGTGGTCGGATACCTGATCGGGTCGATCCCACTCGCGAACCTGGTCGCGAGTCGACGGGCGAAGGTCGATCTGCGCGAGGTCGGCGACCGCAATCCGGGATTCTGGAACGCCCGGGAGACGCTCGGCCGGAAGGCCGCGATCCCCGTGTTCATCGGCGACAGTGCAAAGGGCGTGATCGCCGCACTCATCGGTGCTCTCCTGGCAGACCCCGGTGTCTGGGGATTGGCGTACGTGGGTTGTGCCGCCGCGATGGTCGGCCACTCGTTCCCGGTGTTCGCCCGATTCCGAGGAGGACGCAGCATTCTCACGTTCGCCGGTGGCGCAGCCGTCTTCGCGACCATTCCGTTCATGGTCTCGATCGCCCTGCTGCTCGTGACGTTCGCTGTCAGCCGATCGTTCGCCATCGCGGCACGTGTTGGCTTCGTTGTATTGCCAGTCGTGCAGATCCTCCTCGAGGGCCCGTACCGCACGGCGGCGACTGGTGGACTGATGACGTTCATCGGGTTGCGGTTCGCAATGGCAGCCGAGGTCGACCGTCGCCGCAACGCCCGTCAGGTATAGCTGCGGCCGCGCCAGGTCTGGCGGCCGCGGTGGGCGATGCCTCGGGCGATCGCCGCGGCGGCGACGGGATCAGCGAGCGGGCTCAGCCAGTAGGCGGTGTCGTTGCGTTCGTAGGCACGTCGGGTGCCGGCCAGCGTGCCGAGCCGGGTGAGCGCGAGCACCACGTCGATCACGTCGCCGCGCCGGAGAAGTAGCCGGGGGATCGGAAGCACCTGGGCGAACACGACGATGGCGAGATCGAACAGCTGACGGCGTCGAGGCTCGACGCCCGGCAGGGCGAGCGACCGTCCCCAACCGTTCCACGCGTCGCCGAACGACTCGAACATCCGAACGCTCAGCAGTTCGCTGGCGTCGAGGAATCCGACACGATGACCGTCGATGGCCATGCAGCGCGCCAGCGCAAGGTCCTCGACCACCTCGTTGCGGACCAGTTCCATGCCGCCCGCCGCCAGGAACCGGGCGCGTGGAACCGCCATGCACTGGCCGTTCGCCATCGTCCGGTCGGGTCTTGCTGGCGGTACACCGGGTGGGCCGAACCGGTACACGAGTGTGGTGAGCATTGCCGGATGCAGCCATCGGCTGCCGGGCGTGGGGCACTCGAATCGGCCGCCGACGGTCAGCAGGTCGAGTCGATCGCCGGCTGCCCGCGCCACGAGTGCGGTCGGCAATCCGGGATCGGGTCGGGCGTCGGCGTCCAGAGTCACGACCCAGTCTGACGTGGCAGCGGAGATGCCCTGTTGCAGGGCCCAGGCCTTTCCGGCCCAACCGTCAGGCAGTGCGATACCGGAGACGACGGTGGCACCCGCCAGTCGAGCGATCTCAGCGGTGGCGTCGCTCGACTGGTCGTCGACGACGATGACCTCGGCTACACCGGGCGCGTCGATGATGGCCGCCAGCAGCGGTCCCATCCGTTTCGCCTCATCGCGTGCAGGGATCACCACGCTGATCGACTGCATGGGCGTGAGGGTCGGACGGACTGGAGCGTCGACCGTCGCGACCCGAGCGATCCTGGTGACGGCGATCACCCCGGCTGTCGCCCGAACGGCGATCGATGTCACTTGTAGCACCCTGCGGACGCTCATGCGAGATCCTCGGTGATCATCGCGGTGACGATCTTGGCGCTGGTGGTCACCAGTGGGAGGCCGCCGCCGGGATGGCTCGACCCGCCGACGAGGTACAACCCGGGTCGAGCGCCACGGTTCGCCGGCCGCACGAATGCGGCTCGTTTTCCGTTCGACGACGTGCCGTAGATCGCGCCACCCGGCGATCGGTAGCGCCGCTCGATGTCCAACGGTGTCATCGTGTGACGGAACTCGAGCCTCAGACCGAGATCGACGCCCCGGTCGGCGAGCCGGCCGAGGACGAGGTCGCCGTAGGCGTCGGCATCGACGTCGATGTTCGGCGGCGTGTTGACCAGCAGGAACCAGTTCTCGCAACCGTCGGGCGCCTGGCTCGGATCGGTCACCGACGACACGCAGGCGTAGATCGTCGGATCGTCGGCCAGCGCACCGGCGTCCAGTTGGTCGTACTCTGCGCGGTAGCTCTCGGAGAACCAGATGTTGTGGTGCTGGAGCTGCGGGGTGAGGCCGCGTGCACCGACACACAGCACGAAGCCACTCGTCGACCGCTTCGCTCGGCGCACCCGCTTCAGTGCGTCGGCGTCGGGGAGCAGGTCGGCGTACAGGTGCTCGGCATCGGTGTTGGCGATGACGATGTCGGCGTCCTCCACCGAGCCGTCGGCGAACTCGACACCCGAGACGGCCCCGCCCGGAGCGGCGACGATCCGGGCGACGTCGACACCGGTGTGGATCTCGACGCCGGTTTCTCGAGCGACTCGCTCGAACGCAGCTCGGAGTGCATCGAGGCCCCCAATCGGGTACCAGCAGCCAAATCGCGCCTCGATGTGTGGGATGCAGGCGAGCGTCGCCGGGGCGGCGTACGGCGATGACCCCGAGTACGTGGCATAACGGTCGGCCCACTGCACGAGTCGGGAATCGTCGAAGAACGACTCGGCCGACCGGTGCAGGGTCCGCATCGGATCGATCGCCGCGAGGTCGAACGGTGAGCGCATCCGCTGCGCCAACGCCCACGGATTCGCCATCGGCCCGGCGAAGAACGTCCGCTCGGCGACGTCCCAGATACGGCCGCCTCGGGCATCGAAGGCACGCCACTGCCCGCCGGACCCGGGAGCGAACTCGTCGAACGCGGCGGCGGTGTCGTCGGCGCCGTCGGGCACGATCAGCGACGAACCATCGGACCAGCGATAGCCGAACTGCGGGTCGAGACGGACCAGCTCGAGTTGCTCGTCGAGGGTGGTGCCCGCAGCGCGGAAGACCTCGTCGAACAGGTACGGAAGCGTGACGAGCGAAGGTCCGATGTCGAAGGCGTATCCGTCACGCACGTACGTCGCCAGTTTTCCCCCGACGACGTCATTGCGTTCGAAGATCGTGACGTGGTGCCCGAGCGCCCGCAGCCGAATCGATGCCGCCAGCCCCCCGACCCCGCTCCCGACGATCACCACGCGCCGACCGGCCGTCACGTCGCTCCCGCCCGATTACAACAGGGGTCAGACCCGCGTTGTAATCCCACGCGATTACAACGCGGGTCTGACCCCTGTTGTAATCCTGGCTGTTCAGGCACGGAGCTTCCTGGCTATGGCGGTGGCGGCGAGGGGGAGCATGCCGAGGCCGCCGACGATCGCAACGACGGGGTCACGGAAGTAGCGGGCGAACCCGATGGTCTCCATCACGCCCATGTAGGTGTACGAGCCGACGAGGACGCCATCGGCGTCGCGAGGATCGTCGGCGGGCGGAAGGGCTGCTTCGAGGAGCGCCATCACGCCGAGCCCGGTGATGAACCAGCCCAGGTAGTTGGTCAGCGGGATGCCGCGGTACACGCCCCGCTTGGCCCACTTCCAGTAGCCCTCCCCGACCATCTGCGGGTCGAGGAACAGATCCCACGCGGTCAAGGCCGCTGAGCCCACCACGATGCGCGTGGCAGGTGTTGATCGTCTACCCAGTGCGGCGTGAGCGCTCTCGCGTGCAGGAAGACCAACTGCGAACCAGGCGAGCGGCACGATCGCTGGAACGTGGGCAACCTGCGGCTGCAAGGCGCGGGTGTAGCCGTAACGTCCGAACGGGACGCCCGTCGCCGTCCCCACCCGCTCGACCACGGTGGTGCCCACCGCTGTCGCCACGGCGGCTGCTGCGGCCCTGCGACCGCCCCATCGTCGCACCGAGTTCGCCGTCGTGGTGGTGAACGATCCGACCACGACCACGCTCGACAGCACCCGCCGCGCCCGGCCTCCCTGGGGCACCAACGGCGTGGCGATCATCCCGGCGACGGTGATGAGCCCGGCAATCACCGCAACGCGTGAACAAATGGGTCCGTCAGCGGCCAAATTGTTCACGCGTTCAGGATCGGTCGTGGGTTCGGGGGTCACGGGAGGAGGAGCTTGGCGACCATGGTCGCCTTCTCGGTGGTCGACACGCTCGCCCGTGAGGAGAACACGTCATAGTCCTGGGCCTCGATCTTGTCGAGGATCCGCCCGTAGAGCGAGTGCGCGGCCCCGACGCACTTGGCCGAGCGGTCGGGCAGCATGTCGATGCCGATCTGCGCCGACCGGTACAGCTCGCGACACCGGTCGATCTCGAAGCGCATCAGCGTGACGAACTCGGGGGTGACACGCCGCTGGGCGAGGTCGACCCCGAAGCGTTCGGTGTCCTCCAGCGGGACGTACTGGCGGCCACGGTCGAGGTCTTCGTCGATGTCGCGCAGGAAGTTCGTGAGCTGGAACGCATTGCCGAGATCGCGGGCATGAGGAAGGGCGGCGTCGTAATCGGTCGGCTCCAGGATCGGGAGCATCATCTCGCCGATCACCGCTGCCGAGCCGTCCATGTAGCCGAGGAGTTCGTCCCAGGTGGCGTAGCTCTCGACCGTGAGGTCCATCGTCATCGAGCGCAGGAACCGTCGGAATCCCTCGGCGTCGATGTCGAACGCTCGGACCGTGTGCACGACCGCCTTGAGGACGGGGTCGTCTGACTTGCCGGTCTCGAGATCGGCGAAGAACCGGTCGCCGAAGTCGGCCAGCGCAGCAGCGCGCACCTCCGTCGGGACATCGCGCCCGCCCTGCGATGGGATCTCATCGACGATGTCATCGGCGTAGCGGGCGAACGCGTACAGCGCATGCACGTGGTGCTGCTTGATCTTGGGTAGCACCTTGGTCGACCAGTAATAGGTGGTGCCATGGCGCTTGTTGAACTCGCGGCACAGCTCGTAGCTCTCGTCGAGCGTCACCTCACCGGTGGGCAGCATGTGGGTGGTCGGCGTCGGCGGTTTCGCCCCGCGTCGGAACACCGATGCCACACTCGCCATCAGCGGCGCTGCCGTGAGTACTGATCGACGCGCTGAGCGGCGAGCTTTCCCGACACGAGCACCATCGGCACACCGACACCGGGCAGGGTGGACGACCCGGTGAACACGAGGCCGGGCACCTTCTTGTTCACGTTGTTCGGCCGGAATGGGCCGGTCTGCAAGAACGTGTGGGCGAGCGCGAACGGCGTGCCCTGTTCCATACCCATCCGTTCCCAGTCCTGGGGGTCGTAAATCTCCTCGATGACCACCTCGGTGGGGTAGCCGAGCGAATCGACACGCTTGCGCAGGCTGTCGACGATGGTGTCGCGTTCTTTCGACCAGTCGATGGTGCCGCTGAGGTTCGGGGTGGGTTCGAGCACGTAGATGCTCGAGTGGCCTTCTGGGGCGAGCGAGCGATCGTCGAGGCTGTGCAGCGTGACCAGGATCGACGGGTCGGGCATGCGGACTCCGTCGTGGATGAGCGCCTTGAACGAACCGTCCCAGTCCTCGCCGAAGTGGATGTTGTGATGACTCGCATCCGCGGGCGGGAGCCCCTTCACGCCGGCTACCCAGAGCAGGCACGATGGCGAGTACTGGCCCTTGCGGGCAGCCCGAGGAGCCTTGATGCCCGGCAGCAGCTCGCGGTAGGCGACCGGGAGGTCGACGTTGCACACGACGGCGTCGGCGTCGAATCGCTCGGAGCCGCCGATCTCGACGCCGGTGACCGCGCCGCCCGGCTTGCGCAGGATCCGGGTGACGGGGGACGAGTAGCGGATCTCGACGCCGGCGTCTGTCACCGCCTCGGCAAGCCCGGCAGCCATCATGTGCATGCCGCCCTCGGGCACGAACACGCCCTCGACCGTGTCCATGTAGGTGATCACCGCGTACAACGCAAGCGCCTCGTACGGGGCGAGCCCGGCGTACATCGACTGGAAGCTGAAGATGCGCTGCAATCGATCGTCGTCGAAGAACGACGCCACCTTCTTGCCCAGCTTGCCGAAGCCGCCCATCTTGACGATTTCGAGGCCCGACTTCCACGGCTTGATCAGATCGAGCGGACTGTTGAAGTTGGCATCGATGAACGAATCCATCTCGGCTCGGTAGAGCTTTTCGAGCCAGACGCAGAAACGCCCGAACGCTTCGGCGTCCTTCGCCCCGGAAAATTCGCGGATCTCCTGGGTCATGGCCTCGCGGCCATGGCGCACGAAGAGGGTGGATCCATCGGCGTACACCGCGCGATACATCGGGTCGACCGGATTGACGGTGATGTAATCCTTCATCTCGGCGCCGGCAGCGTTGAAGGCATCTTCGAGGAGGTTGGGCATGGTGAGCACGGTGGGTCCGTTGTCGAGGCGGAACCCCTGCTCGGTGATCATCCCGGCTCGACCGCCGGGTATGGCGTCGCGCTCGACGATGGTCACCTCGTGACCGGCCTTCGCCAAGTGGGCGGCGGCCGACAGACCACCGAGGCCGGCTCCGACGACGACGACCTTCATCGTGTACTCACCTTCATCACACACTCCTCCAGCTGACGTATTCGGCGAGCTCGACGAGCTCGGACTTGGCGATGTCGACGATCGGTGCGTCCTCGATGGCGGCAATCGCGGTTTCGGTGATCATGGTGATGTGGGCCTCGAGTTCCTCGAGCGCGCCCGTATCGATGATGGCCTGTTGAATGCGGGCAACGCCGTAGCCGTCGAGATCGGGTGCGCCGACCAAGGCGAGCACCTCGAGCTGCGACGGGTCGGCCGCTCGCACGGCTCGTGCCAACAGCGGTGTGGGCTTACCCTCGCGCAGATCACCACCGACGGACTTCCCGGTGAGGCTCTCCTCGCCGAACGCGCCCATCACGTCGTCGCGCATCTGGAACGCGTCCCCGAGCGGGAGGCCGTAGGCACTGAGGGCGGGGAGCAGCTCGTGCTCTCGCTCGGGCGCGGCGAGCACGGCCCCGAGGTGCAAGGGACGCTCGATGGTGTACTTGCCGGACTTGTAGCGGCAGATGCGTTCGGCCTTGTCGACGTCGCGGATGCTCTGTACCGATCCGAGGATGTCGAGATACTGGCCGATGTTCAGCTCGACGCGCAGTTCGTTCCAGATCCGCATCGCTTCGGGGCGAGCGCCCTCCATCAGGCGGTCGGCGTACACGAACGCCAGGTCGCCGACGAGGACGGCCACACCCTCGCCGAAGCGGCGCGACTCGCCGACCCAGCCTTGCGCAGCGTGTTGCTCGGCAGCGAGCGTGTGCGTGGTCGGCTGTCCTCGGCGGGTGACGGCATCGTCCATCACGTCGTCGTGGAACAGGGCGAACGCGTGCATCAGTTCGAACGCGGCTCCGGCGTCGACGTCGATCTGGTCGTCGGTGCCTCCGCCGGCGCCCACGTAGCCCCAGTGTGTGAACGCCGGGCGGAGTCGTTTCCCGCCGGACATCACCAGTCGGCGGATCTCGTCGATCGGGTGAGCGAGGTCGGCGTCGAAGGCCACCCAGCGCTCACGCTCGGCGCTCAGCAGTTCATCGAGGCGAGCCTCGACCCGATCAGCGATCGATCGGAGGCTGGTTGGAGCGGTCCCAGGCATCTGGAGCCAGGCTACTGCTGTGTCGGCTGGCCTGCGCCGACGTGCGTCGTGACCGCCATGCGGTTCGGGCGTGTCCGTCGACACGTGCCAGGGTGTCCGGATGGGAGCGCTGACCGTGACCGTCGAGGCGTACAACACTGCGACGAACTCGACGAACCGCATGCACGACGACACCGTCGCGAAGAGTTATGGGTTCCGTGGCGGGCTGGTGCCCGGCGTCGACGTGTGGGCCTACATGACCCAGCCCTGCGTCGAGCGTTGGGGAGAGCGATTCCTGACCGGCTCGACGATGGAGGCCCGCTTCGTGTCACCCGTGTACGACGGCGAACGGGTCGACGTCCGTCTCGACGACGACGGATCGTTGACGGTGACCGGTCCCGACGGCACGGTACGTGCCACCGGCACGGCGTCGCTCGCCGAGTCAGTGCCTGCGGTCGTCGAGGTACCGATTGCTCCCCGACCGAAACCGGCGCCGCCGGTGAGCGCGGCGCTGCTCGCGCAGGGCACCACCTTGGGCACGCTCGAGTTCCGGTTCCGACGCGAGTCGGCGGCGGTGTACCTGGCAGAGGTGCGCGACGAGCACGGCGTCTACGGCGCCGGTGAGGTCTGCCATCCAGGGTTTCTCGCTCGCCAGGCCAATGGGGTGCTGCACCTGAACGTCGAGCTGGGGCCGTGGATTCACGTCGGCACGCGGGCTCACCATCGCGGCCTCGTACGCGACGGCGATGCGTTGGAGGTTCGCGGGCAGATTGCCGCCGAGTACGAACGCAAGGGGCACCGGTTCGTCGATCTCGACGTGGAGGTCTCCGCCAACGGCGTCGCGGTGTGGAGTGCGTTCCATACCGCCATCTGGCAGCCGCGAGCCGACTGAGCGAAAATGAAAGGGCCTGACCCCTCGGTTTCACTTTCTCCGGTGGTCAAGCGTCAGGGTCGGCGATGGCGTCGAGGTCGGCGGTGACCTGTTCGATGCGCAACTGGGCGGCAGAGATCTTCGAGCGGCAGAGCGTGATCAGTTCCGATGCGCGTGCGACCCGATCGGCAAGGTGGTCGACGTCGACATCGGACCCCTCGAGTTCGCGCAGGATCGAGTCGAGTTCGGCGAGTGCATCGGCGTAGCCGGGAGTGGGTTCGTCAGCCATGGTTCAGTCCTTCGGTTGCATTCGTTCGGGGGAGCGCTCGTGGCTCGATGGTTCGTAGGTCGTGGTGCCGACAACGGTGCTGGTGACCGTGCCGTCGGCGAGCACGGTGGTGATCGTGTGGTCGAACTCGAGATCGTCGACAGAGCGGACGATCGTGCCGTCGGCTCGCCGGGTGATCGACCAACCGCGTCCCAGCTGGACGGCCGGATCGACCGCAGCGACGCGTGCAGCGGTGACGTCGAGGCGGTCGCCGGATCGTTCGATGATGGCGTGCGCCCGGCTGAGGACCCGGTGCTGCGCGTCGATGAGTCGTTGGTCAGCGCGGGCGAGACACGCAGGGGCGGTGCGAGCGAGGGTGTCGACCCGCATGCCGAGTCGTTCGTCGGCACGTTCGACCGCTGCGTGGGTGCGTCGGGCGATGCGGTGCGCCGTTTCGGACAGTTCGGTGGTTGCGCCGGTGAGTGCGTGCTTGCTCTCGCGCACGATGGAGGCGAACAACGTTTCGGTATCTGCTGAATACCGCGCCGCTCGAGCGATCAACTCGCCGGCGCACGCGGTGGGTGTCTTGAGCGTGGTGTGCGCGACCTCGTCGGCAACGCTGCGGTCGATCTCGTGTCCGAGCCCGGTGAGCACGGGGATCGGCGACGACGCAATGGCCCTGGCGATGCGCTCAGCGTCGAACACGGCCAGTTCGTTGCGGGCACCGCCACCGCGGATCACCACCAGTGCGTCGAGATCGAAGCGACGCGACAGCGTGGTGATGGCAGCAGCGACCGTTTCCACGGCGAATTCACCCTGCACCCGGGTGTCGATCACGGTGAGCGCGAACCCCATGGCACTTCGTTGGAGTTCGTCGTGGAAGTCGTGCCATGCCGCGGTGCCGACGCTGGTGACCACGCCGACGCGCAGCGGGATCGGCGACAGCGTCCGGCGCTTGTTGGCATCGAGGAGGCCTTCGGCGACCAGTCTTCGGATCACTTCGTCACGCGACTGGGCGATGTCGCCGAGCGTGTACTTCGGGTCGATGCCGGTCATCTTCAGACCGATCCGACCATTCGGTGCGTAGTAGTCGAGGTATCCGAACACCCGCACCTTCATGCCGTCTCCGAGACGGAGACGGTTCTTCTGGAGCATCGGCCGCAGACGCATGCGAGCGTTGGCGAAGAATTGGACATTGACCACTGCCTTACCGCGCCCGTTGCCACCGAGCTCGTCGGCGTCGTCGACGAGCGTGAAGTAGGCGTGCTGCCCGCGATCACTCCACCCGGTGATCTCGCCACGCACCCGCACCCCGTCGGAGAACCCTCGACGCAACGTGTCGTTGATGGCATCGGCGAGTTCGCCAACCGAGTAGGTGGGGTTCGCGGCGTCGTCGAGTTGGTCGTCGTCGAAGTCGAACGCGGGCTGGCTCACGGCCTGATTCAATCAGTCGGCGCCCACCGGCAGTGATTCGCTCGCGGTGCAGGGCGCATCATGCGCCGAGCATCCGAACGGTTCCGCCGGGTGGCGTGTCGGTGTCGTCATCGGCGACGTCATCGCTGGCGATGGGTGTCGCGAAGAGTTCCCCATCGACGGGGAGGTTGCGTTGCAGGCGAAGCTGGTCGAGCTGGCGCAGTGGCTTCTCGAGTTGTCGACGCCGTGGCCCGGTGAGCTGCTCGAAGGCCCGATCGACCTGGTCGAATTTCTTTTTCACCGAGTCGACCTGCTCGTTGTACTTGCGCCACTGGGCGCTGAACGTGCCCAGCAGCTGCAGGATCTCGTCGCTGGTCTGCTCGATCATGAAGTTGTCGAACGCTTGGCGGATCACCCCGAGGAAGGCGAACAGCGTGAGCGGCGAACACAGCACGACCTTCTGGCCCATTGCGTCGTCGAGTAGGCCGGCGTCGTGCTCGTGGATGAACCCGGTGAGTTGCTCGTTGGGGATGAACAACAGCACGTAGTCGACCGACGGGGTGTCGCTCTCGCCCGAGTAGTCACGCTTGGCGAGTTCGCGCACCCGCAGGCGCACGTCAGCGAGGAACCGCTTGAGGTGCACGTCGCGCTCGGCGTTGGTCCCCACTTCGAGGTAGCGCAGGTAGGACGCCATCGGGAACTTGACATCCATGTAGAGCGCGTGGCCCTTGGGCATCGGGAACGTGTAGTCGGGTCGCCCGGTGCCGCCTTCGATCTGGGTCTGCTTGACGTAGTTGACGTTCTCGACGAAACCGGCGAGACGCAGCACGTCCTCGGCCATTCGCTCGCCCCACTGTCCGCGAGCCTGCGGATTGGCCAATGCCTCGCGTAACGCCCGGGTGGAGTCGGCGAGGGTGTTGGCGATCTCGGCGTGGGCCTGCAGCGAGTTGGTGACCTGCCCGAAGTTCTCGGCGCTGGAGCGTCCGAGTGTGGTGACCATGTCGCTCAACTTGGCGAGTTCGGCGCGCATTTCGGTGTGGACCTGGTCGAGACGCGAATCGATGACGTCTTTCTTCGAGGTGAGTTCGGCGCTGGTCTGCTCTCGCGCGGCCAGCGCCATCGCCCCGAACTGCTCGCGCTGCAGGATTGCCGTCTGCTCCAACGCGGCGGCGACGGCGGCGTCACGCTCGGCAGTCGCCTGGTCGCGAACCTGGGCGACGGCGTTGTGGACCGCGGCATCGACCGCGTACTGCAGTGATTCAGCAGTAGCGGCGCGCTCGTCGGCGTGCGCCGCCACGTCGGCCTCGGTGCGGCGGACAGCGAACAGATACCCGCCGACGGCGGCCCCGACGGCCAGCACGACAGCGACGATGAGCAGTGCGATCTCCATACGTCCCATGATGACGTGGGGGTGTCACAGAGTTGCGGATGCCCTCGCCCGAGTCCGGCGTTGCTCTCGGCCCACGCCGATCCCGGCCGGGTATCGTGCGAGCACAGGCCATGTTGATCGACATTCAGTTCAGTTCCGCCCACAACGACTGGGCGCAGTTGCGAGATGCGGTACTGCAAGCGGAGAGTGATGGCTACGACACGACCTGGGTCTTCGACCACTTCGATGGGACAGTTCTGCCGGGCGGAGACCGCGATGTGCTCGAGTGCTTCACGCTGCTCGGCGCGCTGGCAGCGATCACGAGCACGATCGGCATCGGGTCACTCGTTGCGAATGTCGCCAACCGTCACCCGGCGGTCCTCGCGGCGGCGGCGGCCAGTGCGCAGCGCATCAGTGGGGGTCGTCTGCGGCTCGGTATCGGCGCAGGCGCAGCTCCGGGCACGCCGTGGGCACGCGAACACGACGATCGCGGTATCGAGCTCCTCGCCGACATCTCGGACCGGCACGCCGCGGTCGTTCAGCAGATCGAGTTGCTGAGGTCCATCGACGGCCTTCCCGTGACCGTGGGCGTCAACAGCATCGAACTCGCCACGATCGCCGGAGCGCTCGCAGACGGAGTCAATGTGCGTTTGACGAGCCCGGGTGCTCCGAGTCAGGTAGCCGCGGCGCGTGCGGCGGCTGGGGATCGGCGCTTCGAGGTGTCGGGCTGGGCCTTCATCGACGACGCTGCATCTCGTGTGCTGGCGGACGAGCTCGAACTCGATCGGCTGATCCTGACCCGACTCGACCGGCTGGACTCGTGATCAGCGGCCGTCGTCGAGGAAACGCCAGGCTGCGGGCAGCATCGCTCCAGCGAGGAGCGCCTTGAACACGTCACCGACCAGGAACGGAGCAACACCGAGCGAGATCGCGCTCGGCTCGCCGGCGGCGGCGGTGAGCGGGAGGCCGAGGTCGTAGGCCAGCCAGCCGGCACCGACGGTGTAGATGATCATCGTTCCGGCGATGAACGCGGGGATCGAGGTCGACAGCTTGCGATCCTGTCCGTGCTCGGCCATCAGCCCGACGACGATCGCCGCCACGATGAATCCGACGAGGTAGCCAGCGGTGGCGCCGGTGGCTGCGGTCCATCCACCGGCACCGTCAGCGTAGAAGGGGAGGCCGATCGCTCCGAGGGCCACGTACAGCAGCATCGACAACCCGCCGCGCCGGCTGCCGAGCACACCGCCGGCGAGCAGGACGGCAAACGTCTGCCCGGTGAGGGGGACGGGGGTGAACCCGAGTGGGATCGAGATCTGCGCCGCGACTGCGGTGAGCAGTGCGAATCCGACGACGGCGACCGCATCTCGAACCCGGCTGCGATCGATCAGATCGATCAGGGTTGATGGTGCTGGTGGAACGAGGGCGATGGACATCGGCCAGATTCTGACCGATCCGTTCGAGAATTATCAAGCCGTCAGCGAATCGGGATGGTGAAACACCGATCGACGAGTGTGCCGAGCGCGTAGGTCTCGTAGTCGATGCCGAAGTCGGAGTACAGACCGCGACACGATTCGCTCCATGCCAGTGCCTCCGGTGTCGACAGCCGGTGCACCACCTGCATGATCCCGCCCTCGTACACCCGGTACTCGGCCCAGGTCCCCGGGAAGTCCTTGGTGCAACCGATCTCGATCGAGGGCACACCCGAGCTGGCCATCGGGCGCACCCGGTGGCGGTGGGTGTGCCCTGCTGCATAGGCCACGATGCCAGCGCAGCGGGCAGCCAGCGTGTCGAGTGCATCGCTGGCGTCGGGGTGCAGGCCGAAGTAGTCGTCGCCGCGTTTCGAGTCGGGGCCGTGGCCGATCCACTGCTGGTGGTGACCCATCACGAACACGGGCCGGTCGGCCGAGGCGCAGTGGTCGTCGAGCCAGTCGATCTGTTCGGTGGTGATCATTCCGGTGGTGGCGCCGGGGATCGCCGTGTCGAGCAGGGCAACGGCCACCCCTGGCAGCTCGATCCAGTGATCGCCCGCGTACTCGGCCTGGTGCTGGTACGCGTCGTGGTTGCCGCGCACCACATGGAGGAGGTGGCCGAACGCCGTGCGATAGCAGGCCTCGAAAGCGTCCCATTCGCCGCGGGTGCCCTCGGCCGTGAGGTCACCCTTGACGATCACTGCCACCGGATCGATGGCTGCCATCTCGCCAGCCGCGGCCAGGTTCATCACCTCTGGATACGGCTGCGCACCGGGCTCGGCGCGGCGGATCGGCCCGTCGCGCAGATCGTCGATCCGGCCGGCCTCGACCTCGCCGAAGTGCACGTCGTTGACCGTCGCGAACCGGCACAGCAGCTCGCCGTCGGGTCGAGCGAGCGTCCGGACCGTGATGCCGTCGAGATCGTGGGCGGTGCCTGGTGCCAGCGCGTCGTAGCGGCGCACGTCGAGACCGTCGTGGATCACGACGAGGTCGTCGGCGACGGTGGTGATGTCCACGTTCGTGCGTCGATTCGTTCAGCGACCGAACGAGCCGCTCAGACCTTGACGACGATCGAGTTGACGACCTTGTCGTGCCAGGTCTGCTTCTTGTCGTCCCACAGCATCCAGAGGTAGCCGAGGTAGAGGATCTGACCGGAGATGAAGCTGGCGAACAGCTGGCGCCCGAGCGCCCGACCGAATCCGATCGGTTCACCGCTCGTCTCACCGATCACCTTGATGCCGACGATCTTGCGGCCCCAGGTCTGGCCGGTCTTGCCGAGCGCCCGCAGATAGATGAATGCGACGATCAGGAA
>JBBQEU010000076.1:0-15030 GCA_038321235.1 Acidimicrobiales bacterium
AGCCGTTGCCGAAGCAGCCAAAGCGCCGCTGGGTCAAGCAGCCAAATCGACCGAACGATCCAAGACGTTGGATGAAACCCCGCAGTTGGCCGACGCGCTCGATGACGGCGCGATCACCGCCGAGCACATCGATGCCGTCACCCGCGCATCCAAGAAACTCGACGGGGCCAAGCGTGACGAGCTGATCACACGCGCCGACGCACTCACCGATGTTGCGAAAGCCGGCACGGTCGACGAGTTCGCCCGCCGGTTGGATCTCGAGGCGAAGAAGCTCCAAGAAGGCGACGGCATGGACCGCCTCGAACGTCAACGTCGCAACGCCACAGCGAGGTCGTGGGTCGATGCTGACGGCATGTGGAACCTGTCGGCCAGGTTCGACCCGCTCACCGGGGTGCGCGTTGCTTCGCGTATCGACGCCATGGTCCAAGCCCTGTTGGGTCAGGCACTGTTGGGTCAGGCCGTGCCGAACGAGTGCCCCGACGATCCAATCGAGAAACAGCGCTACCTCGCCGCCCAAGCCGTCGCCCGCCTGCTGTTGGACAACGCCATGACCGACCACGACAACGGCACCGCCACCACCGATCACACCGCCACCGCCGCCGGTTCCGACAACCCGGGCGACGAGACCTCCGCCTGACCGGAAACGCTCGGGTGCTCGAAACCGATCCCCCGCACCGTCGAGGCTCTCCGTCAGCGTCGGATCGTGGTCCTGCTCGTCGAGGCTGCGTGCTGCTCGCCGGGCTCAACTTCGAGCATCGAGCTCGGCGACGTCGCGAGCGGGTGCCGTCAGCCGGTACGACGCGTCGAGCAGTTCGGCGATCTCCGACCAGTCGGTGTCGTCGTCGAGGTCGACACCAACCCACCCCGATGGGCCGAGATACGCGGGCACGAAGGTGCGGTCGTCCTCGATCAGTGCAAGCCGATCGCTCCCGTCGGGTTGCACGACGATCGAGTGCGGATGCTCCACCCACTCACCATCGATCTTCAGCGATCCGCCGTAGTACGCGAACACCTTCTTCGTGAAGAACGCCGGGCGTCCGTGCGACATCTTCTCAGCGGTGTTCGGCAACCCGGCCGCCAGCCGCCGAACCTGCTCGAGCAACACGTCGTCATCGTCGAACATCTGCGGATGGACCACGGAGCGATCGTATTCGAGCCGGGCAGACAGCTCGGGCGGTCGTTGCACCCGCTCGGCCCGACGGCGGACATGACGGCATGACATTGTCGAACGCCTTCGTCCGATTCCAGAAGCACCCGTCGTCGGTGCGGTACGCCGCCGCGGCAATCCTCGACCCATCCGCAGCTCGTCACAGGCGCTCGAAGCCGCGATGGCGCTCCCAGTCGGTCACCGCTGAGTCGAACGCCTCGATCTCGATTCTGGCGTTGTTGACATAGTGATCGACAACGTCATCACCGAGTGAGCGGCGGGCCAGTGCCGACCGGTCGAACAGTTCCACGGCCTCGCGCAGCGTACGAGGAAGGTGTTCGACGTCGGCGTCGTAGGCGTTGCCGACGAGCGGATCGTCGAGTGACAACTCACGACCGATGCCATCGAGGCTGGCCGCGATCATGCCAGCGACCGCCAGATACGGATTGACATCGCCGCCGGGTACTCGCAGCTCCATACGCATCGACGATCCCTCACCGACCACCCGCACGGCGCAGGTTCGGTTGTCGAGCCCCCACGCCACCGCGGTCGGAGCGAAGCTCCCGCGTGCGAACCGCTTGTATGAGTTGATGTTGGGGGCGAACAGCAGCGTGAGTTCACGCATCGCTGCGAGCACACCGGCGACCGCATGCTCGAACAGCGCCGACATCCGGTGGCGCCCAGCGGGATCGGCGAACACCGGCGAGCCGTCGCTGGCACGCAGGGACAGGTGGATGTGGCAGCTGTTTCCCTCCCGTTGATCGAACTTCGCCATGAACGTGAGGCTCTTGACGTGCTGATCGGCGATCTCCTTCGCCCCGTTCTTGTAGATCACGTGGTTGTCGCAGGTGGCGATCACCTCGTCGTAGCGGAAGGCGATTTCCTGCTGGCCGAGGTTGCACTCCCCCTTCGAGCCCTCGCAGTACATCCCGGCGCCGTCCATGCCGAGCCGGATGGCACGCACCAGCGGTTCCATCCGGCTGCTCGCCCCGATCGAGTAGTCGATGTTGTGATCGGACGCCGCCGTCAGGCCGTCGTAGCCCTTTGCGTAGGCCTCGCGGTAGCCGTCGTCGAAGACCTGGAACTCGAGTTCGGTTCCGGCGAAGGCCGCCAAGCCGCGTTCCGCGAGTCTGGCCACCTGCGTCTGCAGGATCGTTCGCGGAGCGACAGTCGTCGGCACGCCATCGTGACCACCCACGTCGGCGACGACCAGCGCCGTGCCGGGCAGCCAGGGGATGCGGCGAAGCGTCGCCATGTCGGGCGTGAGGACGAGGTCGCCGTAGCCGGAGTCCCAGCTCGTCAACGCATAGCCGTCGACGGTGTTCATGTCGACGTCGACGGCGAGGAGGTAATCGCAGCACTCGACGCCGTGGTCGACGACCTCGTCGAGGAAGAGACGCGCCGAGACGCGCTTACCGACGAGGCGACCCTGCATGTCGGCGAAGCCCACGATCACCGTGTCGATCTCGCCCGCTTCGACGAGCTCGCCGAGTTGACGCGCCTCGACCGCCTTGTTCATCGCTGGTTCCATGTCCCATGTTGACAGCCCGACGGTCACACGGAATACCCGGCGCGGCCGGATGGTTGGACAACGAGAACAGATACCCCCAGCCGTATAGGAGTGACAACATCATGACCACCATCGAACTCACCTTCGACAACTTCGAACAGACGATCAACGACAACCACACCGTGTTCGTCGACTTCTGGGCCGAGTGGTGCGGCCCATGCCGCCAGTTCGGGCCGGTCTTCGAAGCGGCCGCCGAGCAGCACGCCGACATCGTCTTCGGCAAGGTCGACGCCGACGCACAACAGGAACTCGCTGGGCACTTCAACGTGCGGTCGATCCCCACGCTGATGGCCATTCGCGACAACGTCGTGCTGTTCTCACAACCTGGCGCACTCCCCGCCCACGCGCTCGACGGCCTCATCAGCCAGATCAGGAACATCGACATGGATGACATCCGTCGCCAGATCGCCGACGAGCAGGACGGCCCGTCCGACTGAGTTGGGCCATCCACGATCGCTGGCGGAGACCACTCCGGCCTGTTTCGTTCCGAACCGACCGGGCAACCGTCAACGCATGAGCGACCACGACGACGCAGCGGTCACCACCGCCGACTTCGCCATCATCGTCTACAGCGACGTGGGATGCCCGTGGGCAAACATCGCGGTCAATCGGCTCTCGCGCACCCTGCTGGAACGCGGCCTCGACCGTGAGATCGGCATCGACCACCGGGCGTTCTCGCTCGAACTGATCAACGACGAGCCGATCCCGTCCAAGGTACTGAATGCCGAAGTCCCGATCTGTCGAGATCTCGAACCGTCGGCGCCGTGGCCTGCCGGGTCCGGACCGTGGCAGTTCACCCGGTCGACCTTGCTCGCTCTCGTTGCCGTACAGGTCGCGAAGGAACAGAGCATCGGGGCCAGCGTGCGGCTCGACAAGGCGTTGCGACGCGCAGTGTTCGAGGGCCTCGCCGACCTCGGGACACTGGAGGCCGTCGTCGGGCTCGCAGGCGCCGTCGACGGTATCGATGTCGACGCTCTCGAGGAAGCGCTGCGATCAGGTCGGGGTCGAGCCGAGGTCGACCAGCACACCGCCGAGTCGAGGACGGACCTCGTGGCCGGCAGCCCGACGCTCGTCCTACCGGACGGCTCGGCACACGCCAACCCGGGCATCTCCATCCACTGGGAGGACCAGCCCGGCGAGCGTCTCGTCATCGACTCGGACGACCCCGACGTCTACGTTGCCCTGGTCGATCGCACCATGGCGACCCGACCTGCGGACTGAACGCCGCTCAGTCGGTCGAGCGGGCCGTCGGCGTGAAGCGAACCGGGAGTCGCTTGATGCCACCGACCAACGGGAGCCCGGCGGTGTCGAGCGGAACGGCCGGGCCCGTCACCTCGAGATCCGGCAGACGTCGGAAGAGTTCACGGAACACCACCGCGACTTCCCGGCGGGCAAGGTTTGCCCCCAGACAGAAATGCGGTCCGGGACCACCGAAGCCGACATGCGGGTTCGGGGACCGACGGACGTCGAAACGCTCCGGATCGGCGAACACCCGCGGATCGCGGTTCGCCGCCCCATAGAACATCACGAACTTGTCGCCTTCGTGGAACTGCTCGCCACCGAGCGTGACGTCACCCGTGGCTGTACGCCGCATGAACGTGACCGGAGACGCCACCCGCACGATCTCCTCGACCGCCGACTGCGTGACACCCTCGACGTCCGCTTGCCAGATCGCACGCTGTTCCGGGTTCTTCGACAACAGGTTCACGCCATGGCTGATCGCAGTGCGGGTGGTGTCGTTGCCGGCAACGGCCAACAGCACGAACAGCGACGTGATCTCGGCCGGAGTGAGCAGATCCTCTGGCAGCTCGTTGTGGACCAGCTTCGAAGTGAGGTCGTCGGTCGGGTTGCTGCGGCGCTCTTCGATCAACTCACCCATCAGCGTGGCCAGCGACATCCCAGCATTCAGGAACGCTTCGATACCGCCGTTCTCACCGACGAACTCGGGATCGCCACCGCTGAGGATCACGTTCGTCGCGTCGAGCACGGTCTTGAACTCATTGCGCGGGATGCCCATCATGTCGCAGATGATCAACAGCGGGAACGGCTGCGACAGCACCTCGACGAGGTCGACTTCACCCTGCTCGCAGAAGCCATCGATCACCTCGGCGCAGACCGACTCGACCGACTGCAACACCCCTTGCAACTCGACCGGGGTGAAGCTGTACGCGACGATGCGACGCTGATTGGCGTGACGCGGATTGTCCATGTTGATGAACCCGCCGAAGAACTCGAGCATCTCCATCGGGAGGTCGAACACCGACGTGGCGCCCCTACCCGAGCAGAACTGATCTGGGTGCTTGCTCACCTGCACGACCTCGTCGAATCGTGGGAGCGCGTAGAAAGTCTCCGCGACATCACCGGCGAGGGGGTTGACCACCTCGATCGGCAGCACAGCGCCGAGTTCGCGAATGTCCGCGAACTCCAACATCCTGTCCTCGAGCGTCTGGGTCCAGAAGCTGGGCTCGATCAGTCGGGATGCGCTCGGGGTCATGGCTCTCCTGGAGGCGTACGCAGCGGCCGGGGTGCCGCCGCTGCGTACGCTACCGATCAGCTCACCGTGCCGGCCACTCGCCCGGGAGCGCAGCGCTCAGCACCACGCTCACCAGCGGTAGAGCGCTGCAATCGGCCCGTCGAGCACCGCCACGCGGGGGATCACGGTGACATCTGCATCGGTGCGCAGTGCCGCGGCAATCGCGACGTCGACGACTCGGGCACCAGCCGGCGCGGCGCCGTGCGGCTCGGTCGTGACGACGTCATCGGTGCCGTCGTCGTTGACGAGCAGATGCTCGACGCGACCCTCGACGAGGCTTGCCAGGATGTCGTCGACGTCGGTCGACGCGGTCCCCGCCCCGTCACGCTCCTTCAGCTGTTCGACGAGGCCACGTACACCCCGAGCAACATGGTCCGAGAGCAGACGAACGACCTCGTTGGCCACACCTTCGGGCGACCCCGCCTCGATCAGGCTGGTGATGCCCCGTTCGCGCTCCGGCAGCGCGTCGAGCACGAAGTGCTGGGCACGCACGTCGCCTGCGACGAAGATCATCTCGGACCGATGCTGTTCGGCCGTCTCGACGATCTGGGTGGCGACATCGTCGGCGTTGCGCTCCCACGTGTTCTCGGCGCGCTGCTGGAAGCGACGCTGCGACCATCCGCCCGGGTGACCACGATGAATGTGTTCGGTGTCTCCCTCGACCTGCTCGGTTTCCAGGACATGGCCGCCGTCGAAGGCGTGGATGTCGGCTCCTGCCCGATCGGTCTCCACGACGAGATGCGCAATGGCACGCTGGCGACCTTCGATCAACAAGGCCAGTCGGGGCATCGCGCTCTCGGCCACGACCAGTTCGCGGACCGGTTCATCGAGGAACTCCGCGAGCGTCGTTCCGTCGGCCGCCCGGATGATGACGAGCGACGCTCCACCATCATGCGGGATGCTCGAGACGAGGGCGTCGAGTTCGGACAGGTCATCGGCGGTCCAGCGCGACGCCTCGAGTTCGCGGCGGGCGTTCTTCCATCGGATCTCGAAGCGATGCTGGGCGTCGTCGAGTTCGCTCGGCGTCGGGATCGCCACGATCACGAACGGGCCGTCGGCATCGATCAGCCGCCGGAGATCGGACAGTTCGCTGGCGCTGCTCATGCCGAACGGAGCGCCCGCACGAGTTCGCGCTTGCCCATCGAGCTCCGACCCTCGATGTCGAGTTCCTGCGCTCGCTCGTACAGTTCAGCTTTCGTCCAGTCGTCCATCGACGCAGGTTTGCCATCGCCGTGTGGCTCGACCGCCCGAGTGGCGTCGTCGAGCAGGGCCGTCGCGGAACGCTGGGCGGCCTTGCCGGTGAGCTTGGCCTGCGCACGGGCCTGACCGACCGTTTCCTTGGTCGTGCGTTGCGCCGTCGACGAAGTGCGCTCGACGGCCGAGCGAGCCTGGCCGACGGTCTGCTTGGTCGTGCGTTGCGCCGTCGACGAGGTCCGCTCGACGGCCGAGCGAGCCTGACCGACCGTTTCCCTGCTCGTGCGTTGCGCCGTCGACGAGGTGCGCTCGACGGCCGAGCGGGCCTGGCCAACCGTGGTCGACAACGCTGTGCTCGCGGTCGAGGTGAATCGGCCGAGCTGGCGGCTGACGTCGTTCGCGACGTCGCTGGCGGTGGTGTTGACCCGATGCGCCGTCGCCCTCGTGAGCCTGATCGCGCGTGCCGGAATCGGGGGGAGTTGCCCCTCGAGTTGGTCCAGGCGGCTGGTCAGCTCGTCGAGGCGGCGAGAGATCTCGTTGTTGATGTCGGTGGTGTCCATGGAAGCGGTTTACCCATCGGTACAGCGCACGAAACGGCGAGTAGTGGTGTCATGCGGCACTGATCGGCCGGCCCTTGGATTCGACGCCGTGCGCTTGCTGGTCGTCGGACGCGGAGCGGCGACGCCGAACGAGCCAGACGATCACGGCGAACAGCGCCAGGCCACCACCGACCAGCAGCGCTGGATGCTTCATCGCGGCGCGACCGCCGGACATCGCAGCTCGGCCCCCGGAGATCGCGGCGTTGCTGCCGGCGCCGACCGCAACCGTCGCCGCCGGTACCACGACGCCCTTCAGCGCGTCGAAGCCGTGAACCAGTTCACCGGCGACACGATCGGCGAGGTCGTCGGGCCACTCGACGCCGGACGGCATGATGCCGGAAGGAAGGCTCGTCGGCAGATCTCTGGCCAGCCGTCCGCTGGTTTCTCGGACGGTGTCGATGGCATTCTCGTAGGCGGTGGACATGAGGGCCTCCTCGGTCGGGACGTGATGAACACTCGGGGGGTGCCCATTCGTCACGCCGTGAAACCCCTGGCCACGCACGACGGAGCTGGGCACGATGGGTTTCGCCGTATCGGACGGAGGGCACAACGCACCCATGAACCTCGACGGGAGGGCGCGCCGCCCTGCCCCCCACGACACGAACGACGAGTCTGACGACCAGGCACTGACCGACGAGTCCTACCGATGGCAGCTACGTCTCCAGACGTTGCTCGGCACGCCAGCCACCACGGGCAACGAGATCCGGGTGCTGCGCAACGGCATCGAGATCTTCCCGGCGATGATCGACGCAATCGACGCAGCCGAGCACACCGTCGACCTGGTCACCTTCGTGTACTGGCGAGGTGACATCGCGCGCAGGTTTGCCGATCGGCTGTCAGCAGCTGCGAAGCGAGGCTGTCGGGTCCGAGTGCTGCTCGACGCCATCGGCGCACGCGAGCTGTCGGACGACTTGGTCGACGAGATGAGCACCGCCGGGTGCGACGTTCGCTGGTTCCGACCGATCGAGGACAGCCTGCCGAAGATCGGCGAGATCGACCATCGAACGCACCGCAAGATCCTCGTCTGCGATGCCGAGATCGGATTCACCGGTGGCGTCGGCATCGCCGACGAATGGGACGGCGACGCCCGTGACGAAACGGAGTGGCGCGACACCCACGTGGCGATTCGCGGACCGGCCGTCGCCGGGCTGCTGGCCGGATTCATCGACAACTGGGCCGACCAGGACGACGACGGATTCGACCCACGCTCCGAATCCGTCGTCGATGATTCACCGGTGGGTTCGAGTACCTGTTCGGTGATCCGCGGATCGGCCGAAACCGGGGTCAGCGAACTCTGGAGGATGATGCTCGGAATGATCTCGTGTTCCGAACGCCGCGTCCGGATCGCTACCGCCTACTTCAACCCCGACGAGCGCCTGTGCGCAGCCCTGAGGGACGCCGTCGAACGCGGTGTAGAGGTGTCGATCCTGGTGCCCGGGAAACACGCCGACAAGCGCTTCGTCCAGATCGCCGGCGAATCGGAGTACGCCTCGCTGCTCGACGCCGGGATCACCATCCGTACCTACGACGTCTCGATGATGCACGCCAAGGTGATCACCGTGGACGGCGCAGTCGCCACGGTCGGCTCGGCGAACATGAACCAACGATCGATGCAATTCGACGAGGAGATGAACGTCGTCGTCTTCGACCCCGATGTGGTGGCCGTACTCGACCGCCATCTCGACCACGACCACCAGACGAGCTCCGTGCTCGATCCGGCCGATTGGGCCGAGCGCGGACTCCTGCAACGAGCGGCAGAGAAGGCTTCGGGCGTCGTGAGTGGTTGGCTGTGACCGGCACCATTCGGCTGCGCCAATTCGCAGACCGGATGCGTCACAGCTTGACGTTCATCCCGGCGCTGTACGTCGTTGCATCGAGCGCGGTCGTCCAGGCGCTGCTCTGGATCGATCGACAGCTCACCGACCAGTCGTTGCCCATCCTTCTCGAGACCACCGTCGACAGCGCACGCTCGGTGTTCGCCGCGATCGCCGGCGGCTTGATCACCTCGATCACGCTGGTGCTCTCGATGATGCTCGTCGCCGTGCAGCTCGCGAGTTCACAGTTCTCGCCCCGGACGCTGCGCAACTGGCTCGGCAATCGCACCATTCAGCATGCTGTCGGGTTCGTGCTCGGCACCACGGTGTTCTGTCTCTTGGCACTCCGTTCGACGCGCAGCTTCGGCGAGGACGAAAACGCCGTGGTGCCACATCTGACCGTGCTGGCCGCTGTGGCCCTGGCCGTGATGTCGCTCGTCGCCGTCGTCCGCACGGTCGATCACATCGCTCACAGCCTGCAGGTCGGTACGGTCGCCGATCGAGTGGCCGCCGAGACAATCGGTGTGATCGAAAGGTTCTACCGACCCGAGCCCGGCTCGATCCAGGTCGGTGTCGACTCCGGCGCGGTTCGGGCGAACGGGTCGATCGACGTGCCGATCGGCGCGACCGCGCTCGAGGCATCAACTGCCGGCTGGGTCCAGCAAGTCGACGTCGACGTGGTGATCGACGCGCTTCCCGAGCACAGCACCGGCTATCTCACGGCGACCGTCGGCAGTTTCATCACGGACTGCAGCCCGATCATGTGGGTGGCGCCGCCTCCCTCCGACCCGGCGGCGTGCCGGACCGCGATGCTGGAGGCGTTCGCCTTCGGCGACAGCCGCACGATGCAACAAGACCTCGAGTTCGGCATCATCCAGCTCACCGACATCGCCGTGCGGGCGCTCTCGCCAGGCGTCAACGATCCGAGCACCGCGACCGATGTCATAGCGCATCTCGGCAACGTGATGACGGCGTTGTGGGAACGGCCGGCGTTGTCGACGACACACCGATCGGGGACGCGAACTCTGGTTCGTCATCGCCCGACGCATCCCGAACTGCTCGATCGGGCGTTCTCGCCGATCATCCACTACGGGAGCTCGGACCGTCAGGTCGTGAGCACGATGCGCCAGGTACTCACCCTGCTGCGCAGCGAGGTCGATCGACGCGATCTCCCCGGGCCGGTCGAGCCGTTGGACGACATGCTTGCCGCCTTGGGCTGATTCGTCGACGGGCCGCCCGGTCAGGCGAAGTCAGTTGACGTGGAGGTGACCGTTCAGACCGGAGACTTCGATCAAGCGGGACACCGGCTGACTCGGCGTGCGCAACACGAGGCGGCGCGAGGCCTGCTCCGCGCGCTGGTGCAGTTCGATGATGACACGCAGCCCGCTCGAGTCCATGAAGTCGACCTTGGACATGTCGATGAAGAAATCGGCGTCGCCAGCGGGCAGTTCGACGTACCGAGCGGCGAGATCAGGGGCGGTGTGGGCGTCGATCTCGCCCTCGAGCGCCACTGTGGACGCATCGAGGTCGATCGCATGGAGGCGAACGGGGACGTCGTGCATGATCGGGGATCATACAGGCGGCACCGTTCGGCCGGCGCACCGTGCCCGTCACGACTTGTCGTGGGTGCTGCGATGGATCACATCGCCGGTGGCGTCCTTCAGATGGGCCCTGATGAACCACTGGAAGAGTTCGAGATCGGCGACATGGCCGATCAGCAGATCTTCGGTGATCGGGTCGAGTTCTCCGACGGTCGCAATTGCGCCTCGATGATCGGCGATGACTCCTGAGTACACGTTGTCCAGGGCCACGAGGTGCTGAACGCTGGGAGCCCGGTCGAGGTCGTAGTCGTCCCATGTACGCGTCTCGACGACTGCGCCGGGCGTGCCCTTGGGCTCGCCGCCGAGAATGGCGATGCGTTCGGCGACCGCGTCGGTCTGCAGGCGAACGACGTCGACCTGCGGGTCGAGCATCTCGTGGATGGCGATGAAGTTCATGCCGACCACGTTCCAGTGCACGTGCTTGAGGGTGAGGTGCAGGTCGATCAGCGCCACCAGTCGGTCCTGCAACGCCTCGATCACCGCGACAGAGGCCTGCTCGGACATGGCGGGAACGGTGGTCTTCAACTTGCTCGCGTCGCTCATGGCATCTGACGTACCCGCGGCTGCGGGGTCCAAACGTTTCGAGGCGCAGCGCTCGGGTACCGCCGAGCCCATGACCGACTCCAACAGCGACACCAGCGAGCAGAAGGCCGACGAGTTCACCGAGCCGAGCGGTGGGCCGACGCCCACACCAGAAGAAGAGCGCGCTGCCGAGCGCTCGAAGGACGACGTCGATCTCGACAAGGTCGACGAGCACTACCGGGAGATGAACGAGAAGGGCGCCAACGTGAAGGGCGAGGGCAACGTCTCCTGACTCACGTCGGCTTGCCGGTGGCGCTCATCATCCTGCGCAGCATTGCCGGAAAGATCACGGCATGGAACGGGACGAGCACCCACCAGTAGGCGCGACCCAAGATGCCGCGAGGGACGAACCTTGCCCGCTGCGTCACCAAGGTTCCCGAGCCACCGGGCGCCGGCGACGTCCGCCATTCGAGCCAAGCGTCACCGGGAACCTTCATCTCGGCGTGCAGTCGGAACAGATCCTCATCGAGCGCGTCCACCCGCCAGAAGTCGAGTGCCTCGCCGACCGCGATGTCGTCAGGATGCCGTCGCCCCCGTCGCAGGCCGACCCCTCCGACCAGCTTGTCGACCGCACCACGCATGGCCCACAACGGACCGAAGCCGTACCAGCCCCGATCGCCGCCGACGCCGCGAACCACTCGCTGTACATCTGATGCCGGCGCCTCGACGGTGACGGTTCGGCAGTCTTCGTACACCGTGCCACCCGCCCATTCGGGGTCCCACGGCGCAGGTCGCGCGGCGAGCTGCCGCGAGGAGTAGCCGGACCAACGGGTCGGGATGTCGAGATCTTCCACGGCCGACAGCGCGGCCTCGATGGCGACCACGACCCCCATCGGTTCGTGATCGGAGAGCGCTCGGGCACTCGGATTCGTGACGACGACATCATTCTTCAAGCTGCCGATCAGACTGTCGGCCAACCCCTTCGGGAGCGGCGTCACGAGATTCACCCAGTGCGCCGACAGGCGTGGTGTGAGGAACGGAACGGGGATGATCAACCTCCGCCGCAGCCCAGCGACGTCCGCATAGGCGTGCATGAGGCCGCGGTACGTGAACTCATCGGGCGAACCGACTTCGATGATGTCGTGGTGGTCACCGCCGGGGCCGCGAACCACCGCGTGCACCAGATAGGTCAGCAGGTCGGCGATCGCGATCGGCTGCACCCTGGTCTGGGTGACCCATCGCGGTGCCAGCATTGCCGGAAGCACCTCGACGAGGCTACGCAGCATCTCGAAGGACGCGGAGCCGGCACCGAGGACGATCGCGGCGCGCAGTTCAGTCACCGGGATCGGGCCGGACGCGAGTTCCACCCCGACGTCGTGACGGGATCGGAGGTGCGGCGACAGGTCGTCGCCATCGTCGCCGAGCCCGCCGACGTAGACCAGATGACGGACCCCTCCCTGCTCGGCAGCCAGCCGGGCGTGACGCGCCGTCACGCGTTCTTGTTGCATGAAGTCGTCGCCCACGCCGAGTGAATGAACGAGATAGACGACCTGGTCGACCCCGTCGAACGCCGGTGCGATCGACGAGAGGTCCGACAGATCTCCTTGCACGACCTCGACGTCGCGCGCCCATGCGGTTCCACTCAGACCCTGCGGGGTGCGCGTCATACATCGGACGTCGAAACCAGATCGGATCAGTTCTGGCACGAGCCGACCGCCGACGTATCCGGTCGCGCCGAGCACCAACACCCGAGGCGAGCGATCGTTGTACATCGGTGCATCCTGCCCGCTGTGCACCCTCTCGAACCTCTCGTACCCGACATCCGCGCGATTGGCTCGAGCGTTGGATGGGTAGAGCGCCCTCATGACCGACCCCGCACTGGCTTCACCGTCGCGTACCACGTCGGATGCGCCGTCGGACCTTTTCGACGTCGCCGTCATCGGCGGTGGAGGTGCAGCAGAAGCGCTGGTAGGGGCACTCGAATCGAGCGACTACCGAGTGCTCGTCGTCGAAGAGCACCGGGTCGGCGGCGAGTGCCCCTTCGTGGCGTGCATGCCGAGCAAAGCGATGCTGCACGACGCAGCGGGCTCCACCCGCTGGGACCGAGCCGTGCAACGACGCGACGAGGTCGTCGACCATCTCGACGACCAGCGCCACGCCGAGCAGGTCGACCGCCAGGGCGCCCGGCTGATCCGCGGTCACGCACAGGTGATCGACGAGCACACGATCGAGGTCGGGGGCGCCACGTACCGAACCGAACACCTCGTGCTGGCCACCGGTTCGGAACCGGTGATTCCACCGATCGACGGTCTTGACGAACTCGGTGAACACCTGTGGACCAGCGACGACGCGTTGACCACCGACGAGCGACCGGTTCGGCTGATGATCATCGGCGGCGGCCCCATCGGCTGTGAACTCGCCCACCTCTTCGCCGGCTTCGACACCGAAGTCCACCTGATCGACGAGGTCGATCGAGCCTTTCCGGATCTACCAGCGGCAATCGGCGAGATCGTCGACGACGGCCTTCGTTCCGCAGGTGTCAAAGTGAGCCGAGGACGATCGGCGGTTCGGTTCGAGCAGCGGGGCGGAAACGTCCAGATCACGCTCGACAACGATGCCACCATCGTCACCGACCGGGTACTGATCGCCACCGGCCGCGCTCCGAGTCTGTCCGACCTCGGCCTCGAACAACTCGGCCTCGATCCGGGTGCTCCGTTGCCCGTCGACGAAACCGGTCGAGTCGCGTGCCCCGGGTCGGTCTGGGCGATCGGCGACGTCGCCGGCAAGGGCCAGTACACACATCTCGCCAACCACCACGCCGAGGTGGTTGCGAATCATCTCGTCGGCGAAGGCGAACGGCGCTTCGGCGATGTCGTGGTGCCAGCATGCATCTTCACCAGGCCACCGGTCATGATGGTGGGACCGATCCCCGCCGACCTCGGCGACGACGCGATCTGGGTGGACGCCAAACTGTCGGAAGTGGCGAGGTGGACCACCGATTCCCTGGGCGACGGGTTCCTCACCGTCGCCGTCGACCGAAACACGCGTTGTGTCGTCGCGGCGCACGGTGCCGGTGCGAGGTTCGACGAACTGGCGTCGGCGCTGATCACCGCAATCGACGGGCGCGTGGCGGTTGATCGCCTGGCGATGTCGATGTGGCCGTTTCCGACGGTCGGCGAGTTGCTGGGGCCGATCTACCGACGCGCGCTCGACGCGCTCGAGCACTGACCGGTCCTCGCGGGCAGTAATTCGACTGAGCGTCGACTGCGGGCGGGGCTCAGTCGAGCAGTGCGCCCAGCCCTTCGGTGGCTCCCGGCATGTCTTCGAGCCACTCGCGCATCTGCTCGAACGACTTGCGCAGCAGCCGCGACACGTGCATCTGCGAGATCCCGACAGCCTCTGCGATCTCGGTCTGCGAGCGGCGCTCGTAGAAGCGGAGCCGGACGATTTCCTGTTCGCGCGCGGGAAGGCGTGAGATCAACTGCACCACGAGCTCGGCGTCATCGACGTGTCCGTACCCATCCTCGTCGGTGGCGAGCGCCCGCTGACGATCGCCGATGGTGTCGGACTCGTCGTCGCCGGTACTCCCATCGAGCGTGCCGACGCTGTAGGCGGCAGTGGCCGACAGACCGCGCAGCACGTCGTCGCGTTCGACCTGGAGGTGCGCTGCGATCTCGTCGACCGTCGGCGCACGGCCGTTGCGCTGGGAGAGTTCCTCCGAGGCGTTGCGAACGAGCAGGTGCAATTCCTTGGCGCCGCGGGGGACGCGAACTGCCCACGATCGATCACGGAAGTGTCGCTTCAGTTCACCTTCGATCGTGCGGCCAGCGAACGCCGAGAACGCCGCGCCGTACTCGGGATCGAATCGGTCGACCGCCTTGACCAGACCCACCATCGCCACCTGACGCAGGTCGTCGTCGTTGCCGCCGGATCGGCGGAAACGATTCGCGATGTGGGCCGCCAGACCCATGTGCCGCTCGACCAACTGATTGCGCAACTTGCGGCTCTTCGACGCAGCGAACTGCCTGAACAACTCGAGGTCGTCGAGGT
>JBBQEU010000077.1:0-14218 GCA_038321235.1 Acidimicrobiales bacterium
CACGTGCTGGTAGGTCGACAGCAGGTCACTCACCGCGCTCACGGCGCGGGCCGAATAATCTCAAGGGACGCAGTAGGTGATGCGGATGACGTGCTGAGGCATGGGTGAGACCGTACCCAAGATCGCCTCGTGCCGAACCCCGAGGGGTCAGCTCACACCGAGCGACTCGGTCGCTTCCCCTCGCAGGCGCTTGTAGTCGACCTTGCCGTTCGCGGCGCGTCCGATCGTGTCGACGACGACGATGTGTTTGGGTGCCTTGTAGGCCGCGAGAGTCGTCTTCACGTGGGCGATCACTGCTGCGGCATCGATCGTGTGCCCGGAACGGGCTTCCACCATCCCGGTGACCGCTTCGCCGAACTTCTCGTCGGGGATGCCGACGGCCACGGCGTCGAGGACGTCCGGATGGGTCTTCATCGCTTCCTCGACCTCCTCGGGGAAGACCTTCTCGCCGCCGGTGTTGATGCACTGCGAGCCACGGCCGAGCAGCGTGATTCGGCCGTCCGCGTCGATCGTGGCGAAGTCGCCGGGGCACGAGTAGCGCTTGCCATCGACCTCGAAGAAGGTGCGGGCAGACTTCTCGGGGTCCTTGTAGTAGCCGACCGGTTGACGGCCGCCGACAGCGAGTCGGCCGATCTCACCGGAGCCCGGCACGAGCGGTCGGTCGAGGTCGTCGATCACGATGGTGTCGGGACTGAGCTGGAACTTGGCCGTCTCAGCGGTGGACCCGGCCGCCGAGATCGAGGAGCCCATCCCGAGCGCCTCCGACGACGAGAACGCATCCATCAGCACCATGCCGGGGTGGTGTTCGAGCAGGCGGATCTTCGTCTCCTGGCTCCACATCACGCCCGATGACACGACCCCGACGAGAGAGGAGAGGTCCCAGCGATCCGGCTCGGCGTCGAGGGCACGCAGGATGGGCTTCGCGAACGCGTCACCGACGATTGCGATCGAGTTGACACGCTCACGTTCGACGGTGTCGAGCAACTCGGCGGCATCGAAGTTCCGGCCGGTGAGCGTGACGATGCTTCCGCCACCGGTGAGTGTGCTGAGGCACGGGAAGTTGCCGGTGCCGTGCATCTGCGGGCACGCGGGCAGGAACCGGGGGCCGGGGCCTGCGTAGGCGCCACGCAGATCGTCGACGTTGCCGTCTTCGGCGAGTGGCGCACCCAGAGTGGCGGTGAGCTTGACCGCGAGATCGTCTTGTCGCCACATGACTCCTTTGGGCATCCCGGTCGTGCCGCCGGTGTAGAGGAAGTTCAGGTCATCGCCGCTGCGTCCCCACGCTGGAGTGACCCGGCCAGCGCCACTGGTTGCGGCATCGTCGTAGCGGGTCGCCCAGTCGGGGCACGAGCCACCGGTGTCGTCGACCCACAGCCACACCTTCACCTTCGGGAGTCGATCGCGGATCGCCTCGATCGTGTCGGCGAACGACCCGTGGAACACGACAGCTCCGGCGTCGGCGTTGTCCCACAGGTAGCGCAGCTCGTCGGCGGTGTAGCGGTAGTTGGTGTTGACCGGAGCGAATGCACCCTTGAACGCGGCGTACATCGACTCGACGTACTCGTTCGCGTTGTACAGATACTGCGCCACCGCGTGCTGGCGTCCGAGGCCGGCATCGAGGAGGTGCTGGGCCACGCCGTCGGCGCGGCGGTCGACCTCGGCCCAGGTCCGCCGATCGTCGCCGTGGATCAGGCACGGCGCGTCGGGTAGCTCATCGGCCACCACTTCCCAGATGTCAGCGAAGTTCCAGTTCCCCATGCGTGCGTTCGTACCACTGGACGCGTGGCGACCACGAGCCGGGCAGCACTCGGCGCTCGACGGCCGAGTCGTCGGATACGAGCTCCGAGGTCCGAGCCCCGACGTTCCCGCCGCTCCGTGGTCAGCGAGTGGCGTTCTTGGCCGCGTAGAGGGCCCTGTCGGCGGAGTCGAAGACGAACGGGCGGAGCTGACACATCTGCGAGCCGTACGCGGTGTCCGCTGTCTTGTCACCGACGGTCACGGTGCGGATCGCCGCTTGGATGCGCTCGCCCATCGCTTCGAGACCGGCACTCTTCAGGCCGGGGCACAGCACGAGGAACTCGTCGCCGCCCCAGCGAACTGCGAGGTCACCCGGACGGACGTTCTGGCTGATCTTGTCGCCGATGCGGCGGAGCATCTCGTCGCCGGCCTCGTGGCCGAGAGTGTCGTTGACATCCTTGAACCTGTTCAGATCGAACATCAACACACCGACGGGAGGCGTGGGGAGCGTGTCGTCCTGGACGGCTCCGGCCCAACGATCGAGGCCCTCTCGGTTGGTGAGACCGGTCAGCTGGTCTCGAGTGGCGGCGGTGGCTTGTTCGCGCAACGCGTCAACGGTCGTCTCGAGGTGTGCGGCCAGCGACGCCAGAGTGTTCTTCCAGGCATCCTCGAGTGGGTAGGTTCCGTGGCGGCGTGCCCGCAGATCGGCCACGTGGTTGATCTTGTCGACCACCGCTGGATCGAGGCGGTCACCGAACATGTCACACAGTTCACCGATGACTTCGTGCGTGCGCTCGCCGTCGAAGCCGATCTCGGACTTGAACTGTCGTGCCGGTTCCAGTCCAAGTGCGGTGTCTGCGTAGGTTCCGTCCTCGGTCGCGTACACGTAGCCGCACAGCGTTGGTGAGAACACCACGAGCGCCCACACATCAGCGGCTGCTTCGTTGATGTGCAACGGCACGTGGAATCCGCCGCCGTCGGTGTCGCGATACCCGACGTATGCGACGGCGACCGTCGCACCGCGGTCGACGAGCCGTTGGTATGCGTGGGCGCGTGGTTCGAAGTACGCACGCCGTTCGAATGCCCCGATCACCACTGCATCCGGACCGAACGCCGTTGCCGCTGTCTCGAGCGCGTGTGACATCGCCGACAGTGTCCGCTTGGACAGGACGCCTCGCCGCGTACTGCGGACCGTCGAACGCCCCTGAAGTGCAGTGTTCGTCATACGGGTAACTGTCCGTAGCCGCCCGGTCGGCGCCAGAAATTCTGGGGGTCCCCTTCCGCCGACGCATGTCGGCGATCGCCTTCCGCATGTGATCCGCTCGGCAGAGGAGAGGGTCGGGCCGCCGACCGCTGGTGCTGCTTCAGCGAAGCGAGACCGGCATCGAGGCGGCAGCCTTGACGTCGGCGTAGAAGTCGTTGCCCTTGTCGTCGACCACGATGAAAGCGGGGAAGTCCTCGACCTCGATCTTCCACACTGCTTCCATGCCGAGTTCCGGGTATTCGAGGACGTCGACCTTGCGGATGTTGTCGAGCGCGAGGCGAGCTGCCGGCCCGCCGATCGACCCGAGATAGAAGCCGCCGTTGTGGTCGCACGAGTCGGTGACCTGCTTCGAACGGTTGCCCTTGGCGAGCATCACCATCGAACCCCGGGCTGACTGGAACTGCTCGACGTAGCTGTCCATCCGCCCTGCTGTGGTCGGCCCGAACGAGCCCGACGCGTACCCCTGTGGCGTCTTCGCCGGGCCGGCGTAGTACACGGCGTGATCCTTGAGGTACTGAGGCATCTCCTCGCCGGCGTCGAGGCGCTGCTTGATCTTGGCGTGGGCGATGTCGCGAGCCACGACCATCGGCCCGGTCAGCATCACCCTGGTGGTCACCGGGAACTGCGACAGCTCGGCGAGGATGTCGTCCATTGGACGGTTGAGGTCGATGCGCACCGGTTCGGCCTCGTCGAGATGCTCGTCCGACACTTCGGGCAGGAAGCGGGCCGGGTCGCGTTCGAGCTGTTCGAGGAAGATGCCGTCCTTGGTGATCTTGCCGAGGGCCTGGCGGTCGGCCGAGCACGACACGGCGATCCCGACCGGGCACGAGGCCCCATGGCGGGGCAGGCGGATGATCCGCACGTCGTGGCAGAAGTATTTGCCGCCGAACTGCGCCCCGATCCCGGTCGACTGGCTGAGCTTCAGCACCTGCTGCTCCAATTCGAGGTCGCGGAACGCATGGCCGTCGGGCGATCCGGAGGTCGGCAGCGAGTCGAGGTAGCGGGTCGAGGCGAGCTTGGCGGTCTCGACGGCGAACTCGGCCGACGTGCCGCCGATGACGACGGCGAGATGGTACGGCGGGCAGGCGGACGTGCCGAGCGACTGCATCTTGTCGAAGATCCACGGCAGCAACGTCGCCTCGTTCAGCAGCGCCTTGGTCTCCTGGTAGAGGTAGCTCTTGTTCGCCGAGCCGCCTCCCTTGGCCATGAACAAGAACTTGTAGGCGTCGCCGTCGACCGCCGAGATCTTGATCTCAGCGGGCAGGTTCGTGCCGGTGTTCTCCTCGGTGTACATGTCGAGCGGTGCCATCTGGGAGTACCGGAGATTGGACGTCTGGTAGGTGTCGTAGATCCCGTGGGCGATCGCTTCTTCGTCACTGCCACCGGTGAACACGAACTGGCCCTTCTTGCCCTTCACGATCGCGGTACCGGTGTCCTGGCACATCGGCAGCACACCGCCGGCGGCGATCGCCGCGTTCTTCAACAGGTCGAGAGCGACGAAGCGGTCGTTGTCCGACGCTTCGGGGTCGTCGAGGATGTTGCGGAGCTGCTGGAGGTGGCCAGACCGCAGGAAGTGGGCGATGTCGTGCATCGCCTCGGCGGTGAGGCGACGGATCGCCTCCGGATCGACCTTCAGGAACGTCCCGTCAGGCGTCTCGAACGTCGACACGCCCTCGGTGCTGACGAGCCGGTATTCGGTGTCGTCGGCGCCCAACGGGAGCAGCTCGGTGTAGGAGAACGCGGGAACCTCAGCCATACGCCGAGCCTACGACCGAGCCGGAACGCGTGAACAAATGGGCCCTCCACCGGCCCATATGTTCACGCGTTCGCCGAATGCCGGCGGGTTCAGAAGGTCTCGGCGAGGAGGGCGAGGGCGGCGGTCGTGCAGATCACCAGCACGGCGGGGCGCACCACCTCTGGCCGAAGGCGATCCTTGATCAGGCGGGCTGTCACCACGCCGAGACCCACACCCGGCAGGATCAGCAGCGTCAGTTGCAGTTGGCGCACGCCGACCTCGCCGGCGAGCGCGAGTGCTCCGAGCGACAGCAGCGACCCGACTGCGAAGAACGCCGAGATCGTTGCGCGCATCGTCGCCGGGTCGCTGTTCTGATACGTGAGCGCCATCGGTGGACCGCCGACGCCGGTGGTGGTTCCCGCAAACCCCGACGCGAGCCCAGCCACCACGAGTGCACGATCGGTGGGCTCGAACAGGCGGCCCGTGATCGATGCCGCGACCGCCAGCAGGACCGACGCGGCCACCATCACAGCGAGCACACGGTCGGACAGCGCCGCAACAACGAGCGCGCCAGCAATGACGCCCGGCACCCGACCGATCAGCGCGAACCCCCCATCGCGCGGCTCGATGTGCTGACGATCGACCCAGGCGATCGTGAACGTCAACGGCAACACCGCGAGCATGATGGCTGCGGGGATGAAGTCGGGATCGGCGAGCAGGAGCACCGGTGAGGCGATCATCCCGAGTCCGATCCCGATCGACGCCTGCACGGTCGCGGCGATGAACACGGTGGCGACGCACGCGATCGTCATCGCCACCGACAGCCCGAGCATCAGCGGTCCTTCATGCGTTTGGGATCGGCGTTCGCCGGATCGTCGGGCCACTGGTGCTTGGGGTAGCGCCCCGCCATGTCCTTCTTCACGTCGGACCACGACCCGGCCCAGAAGCCGGGCAGGTCGGCGGTGACCTGGATCGGACGGTCGGCAGGCGAGAGCAGATGTAGCCGGATCGCAACGCCACCGGCCATTGGGTGCGTGGTGACGCCGAACAGGTCCTGCACGCGCACGAACGCGTCGGGTTGCTCGCCGGCGTAGTCGATCGGCACCGACCGTCCTGACGGCAGCGTGAGATCGGCGGGTGCAATCCCGTCGAGGTCGGCTCCCTGCGGCCACGGCAGCTGGCTGCGCAGCACCATCGCCACGTCGAGCCGTTCGAGATCGGCGCGCCCGATGGCGCCGGGTAGGTACGGCGCGAGCCAGTCGCCGAGCGTGTCGACCAGGTGCCCGGTCGACCAGTCGGGCCACGGCCCGCCAACCGTGCGGCTCAGGAACTCGACGCGCTCGCGCAGCGACGTCGCAGTGTCCGTCCAGCGCAGCACGCCGAGCTGGGTGGCACGCACGTGTTTCATCAGCGCTGCTGTCGTCTCGTCGCCGGGCTCCGGGCGTTCGGTGCGCTGTCCGAGTTGGATCGCCCCGAGGCGGCGCTCGACCATCTCGACGAGATCGTCGCGGCCCGCATCCCACTCGATCGAGCGCTGCTCGACGATGTCGGCACCGAACTCGGCGATCACCGCGTCGGCGTCGACGACCGCGGCAAGACGGATCCGTGCACGGTCCCGGCGACCGTCGAGATCGGCAGCCACCAGGAACTCCTCGTCGGCGAGCGGGTCGTCGTCAGGCAGGAATGCGCCGGATCCCGAACGGAGCTGGAACTGGCCCGGCCGACGACGAGCAGCCAGCCGGTCGGGATATCCGAGCAGCAGCACAGCGCCCGACCGGTCGGCATCGACCGAGTCGAGGTCGAAGCGGATGCCTGCCCGCCGAGCGAGATCGGCGGCTCGTTCACGGAGTCGGTGCACCGCCCCCCGGTCGGCGGCGTCGTGACCGCGCTGGCCCGCCAGCGCTCCGATACGGAGCGCAAGGTCGGCGGGGAGGTCGTCCGGACGACCGCGGAAGATGTCGCGCTCCTCCACCAACGTGGCGACCACGCACGCCAAGGGCGACCGGTCGACGGCGACCATCCGGGCAAGACGTGGATGCACCGGGAGGCCGAGCATCGTGCGCCCGAGGGGCGTGATCGATCCGTCGCCGTCGACCGCGTGCAGGCCGGCGAGCAGCTCGCGTGCCTGCGCAAGGGCACCCGCAGGCGGCGGGTCGATGAACCGCAGATCGTCGCCGCCACCCCACGCCGCGAGTTCGAGCGCGAACCCGGCGAGGTCAGCCTGGGCGATCTCGGGCGACCGATGCCTTGCGCGGGTGCCGTGCTCGAGCGTGCTCCACAGCCGGTATGCAGCGCCGGGCTCGGTGCGTCCGGCTCGTCCCGCCCGTTGCTCGGCCGATGCTCGACTGGTCGACACCGTGGTCAACCGGGTCATCCCGCTACGGGCATCGAAGCGGGGCTCACGGGCCAAGCCGCTGTCGACCACCACCCGCACGCCGTCGACCGTGAGCGACGTCTCGGCGATGTCGGTCGACAGCACGACTCGGCGACGCCCTGGCCGAGACGGCGCAAGGGCTTCGTCCTGTTCGGCGAGCGACAGTGCGCCAGCGAGCGCGAACACGTCGACATCTGGGCCGACCGCCCCGTTCAGCATCGATTCGGTGCGGCGGATCTCACCGATCCCGGGGAGGAACACGAGGACATCACCGATCTGCTCGCGCAGAGCACGCTGAACGGCGGCGACCACGTCGGGCTCGATCCGGTTCCCACCCCCCGGTCCGGGCCGCGTCGGTCGACCGCCTCGTCGTGGGCCGGAACCGCGTCCGCCTCCCGATGGCGAGCGAGGCATCCAGTGCATCTCGACGTCGAACATCCGGCCCTCGCTCTCGACGACCGGCGCGTCGAGGAGCGCGGTGAGCCCCTCGACGTCAGGGGTCGCCGACATCGCCAACAGCCGCAGGTCCGGCCGGATGGTGGAGGCGACATCGAGTGCGAGCGCGAGGCCCAGGTCGGTGGTCAGGTTGCGTTCGTGGACCTCGTCGAAGATCACCAGGCCGACGCCGGGCAATTCGGGGTCGTTCTGTAGTCGGCGGGTGAGCACGCCCTCGGTGACCACCTCGATACGCGTCCCGGCGCCGATGTGGCGTTCATCGCGAGTCTGGTAGCCGACGAGGCCGCCGACGTCCGTCCGGGTGGTGTGGGCCATGCGGCGAGCGGCGGCCCGGGTGGCGAGTCGACGGGGTTCGAGCATCACGATCCGCTGACCGTCGAGCCACGACTCGTCCAACAACGCCAACGGGATCACCGTCGTCTTGCCAGCCCCCGGTGGAGCGACGAGGACGGCACGCCGCCGGTCGGCGAGGGCAGCCCGAACATCCGGGATCGCCTCGACGACGGGAAGATCGGGCAGTTCGACAGGCCCCGAGGGCACGGGGTCAGCCCAGTGCGGGTGAGCCGCGGAACGGACCGGGGTCACCGGATCCGGGCACGGGGATCGAGGTCCACCAGCAGACCTCGGCGATGGCGTCGGCAACGGCTTCCCACTCGGGTGGGTTCCAACCTTGCGCAGCGGCGGCGACGACGCCGTCGACACGGGTGAACACGAATGCCGGCAGTTCGTTGAGTCCGGCTGCCTTCACGAAGGCTCGGTCGGGATCGCAGAACACCAGGAACCGAGGGGCGTACGGGCCGAGAAAGGTGCGGGCGTCGGCGGCGTTGGCGGTGACGATCAGGTTGATCCGGGCGTCGGAGTCGCGGAACTGCTCGAGCACGCGCGCCGCGGCCTTGATCACCCACGAACTCTCGTTGGTGTACGGGTCGAGCACGACAGATGCCAGATGGAACGTGGTGAGCCACTCCATGATCGGGCGGCCTGTGCCGGCGACTCCGTCGACGAGCGGCGTCAGGACGAGGTCGGCCGGGAGCTGCTGGCCCAGGCGTGACGGAGCCGTAGGTGCGGTGTCGGGAATCGTGTCGGCCACGGCCAGCGATCGTAGCGACTGCCGCCTCCGATCGGGGTATCCCACCCCAACGTCACACGGTGCCGGGCCTGGTGGGCGCTCGGACACTTGACCGGTCAGCGCACGACACGATCGGCGGGGGCGGGGTACGGTCGCGGCGTGCATCCGATCGAGCATCTTCGTTACGTGGCGAGAGCCCAGGGAGCCGATCCGACCTCGCTCGTCGAGGAGACGGCGCACGCTCTCGGCTCGCTTCACTTCGACCCGTCGAGCTTGGTGGTCGCGTGTCGTCGCATCGTCGAGCGGCACCCGTTCACCGGTGCGCTGTGGTGGTTGTGCGCCAACGTCGTCACCTCGGCCGAACCGTTCGAGGCGGTGTGGGAGTTGGCCGACGAGATCCGTAGCGACCGTACTGGTGCCGAACTCGCAGCGGCTCTTCCGGACGAGGCCATCGTCGTCACGATCGGCGACCCCGACCTGATCGGTGATGGTCTGATCCGTCGAGGCGACGTCCGCGTCCTCGCTCTGGATGCCGGTTTCACCGCCACGTCGTTCGTGCGTCGAATGGAGCGTCACGACGTCGATGCCGAGCCAGTGGATGCGGGCGTGGCGGGAGCCGCTGTTCGTGCTGGCGACGTGGTCCTGGTGGAAGCGCTGGCCGTCGACTCCGAACGTGCGGTCGTACCGATGGGATCGTCCACGATCGCTGCGGTGGCGTCGGCGTTCGGTACGGAGGTCTGGGTCGTGGCTGGGGTCGGTCGACGCCTGCCGTCGGGTTTCCTCGATGCAATGGTGGCCAAGGTCGACTCTCTGAGTGCCGACGCCGACCCGTGGGATCTCGATGTCGAGGTGCTCCCGACGTCGATGTTCACCCATGTCATCGGCCCGCACGGCAAGGTGCCGATGGGCCCGCCCGCGATCGTCGCCGAGTGCCCGATGGCCCACGAACTCCTCCGCTCCAGCCACATCTGACCCCCAGTTCCTCGTTCCGTTTGCGCGTGGATTCGGGTGGGCCGGGCCATCGAGAATTCCACACAGGCGTGGGTCGTCAGGCAGCCAGCCTCGCCAACAGCGTGCGCCGAACCATCTCGGAGTGCTTGGTGACGTCGGCGAATTCGTACTCGAAGACGCGTAGCCCGAGGTCCTGCAACTCGTTGCGGCGTTGCGCATCCCGTGCCCCTTCCGCCGGGCTGGCGTGTCCCGTCCGGCCGGACACTTCCACCACCACGCCGAACGCATCGAACATGAAGTCGACCCGGGCGATGTGTTTGCCGTCGACGTCGAACACCACCTGCATCCTCGGTGTCGGCAGACCGGCCTCACGGACCAGCTCGAGAAATCGTCGCTCGAGGTGGGCGTGGCCGCCCGAGTCGGTGATCATGTCCTCGACGAGTCGGCATCCCCACCGTCCCGAACCCCGGAGCGCGGAGAGGCGTCGGGTGAGCACTTCCGGCGACGACAGCTGCAGTCGCACGGCGCTGTCGATGGCGGCCTCGATCCGGTGAGGATGCGCCTGAGCCAACGCCAGGTCGAACACGGTCCGGGTCGCCGACAACGCCCGGAATCCGTCGACGACGACCTGATCGATCGGGTCGAGCCGTTTGGTGGTGTGGACCATGAACGGCAGGACCGCAGGCACCCGGTTGCGTTCGACGGTGAACTCCACGGCGTGGGGACGCGCACGGTCGAGCCCGTGGAGAGTGGCGGCGGACTCGAAGCTGACCCAACTCCGATCACCGAGGCACAGCAAGCCGCATCGGAGCCGGCGACGGTGGGTGTCGGGCGATCCTCGCAGTGCGTAGACGCGAGGTGCGAGCCGGAACATCCAGCCATCGGCGACGAGGCGTCGCTGGGTCCAGGCCGTGACGCCGTGGGCTCGGAGCTGTTCGGAGGTGATCAGGCCGTCCTGGTCGGCGGCGAGGTGCGTGAGCGCGTGACTGAGTTGCATACTCGACAGTGGGAGCCCGCCGGCGCGGAACGGAACCCCGTCCGTGTCGGATTTCCGGGGACCCGTTGCGCAAGAGATCCAACGCAAACGGACTCGTCAGATTCGGCGTTGGGCGGGGGGATGGCCGAGGATGTCGGTGAGCACCTCTCGGGCTTCGGCCTTGCGGTCCTCGGTGACGAACACCCTCGCCATCGGCTCGCGGCTGTTCATGTACGGATTCAGGTTGAAGTCGTCGGTGGTCACCGCCGGTATGCCCTGGGCGTTCAGTTCGTCGACGATCATCGGCGCCATCCACTGCGGTACCCACCCAGCTTCGACGGTGCGATCGGGATTCGGCGGCTTCGGCTCGTGCTTGCCGAACACCCAGTGCCAGGCGCTACGAAACGTGGGCATCATCGCACGTCCACCGAAGTCGGCGAAGCGGAGTGTTGCGGCTGCATGAACAGAACGTACGAGCAGCCCGACCCGCTTGTCCATCCGTCGTCGCGTCGTTAGTGTCCTCACCAACGAGCATGACGACCATGCCGTGATCGAGGGGACCGATGACCAGAACCATCACAGCGGCGTTGTTGCAGACCGATTGGACCGGCGACAAGGAGTCGATGATCGTCAAGCACGAAGAGGCAGCCCGCGAGGCGGCCTCGAAGGGTGCGCAGATCATCTGCTTCCAGGAACTGTTCTACGGGCCCTATTTCTGCCAGGTCCAGGAACCGGAGTACTACGACTACACCGAATACATCCCTGACGGCCCGACGACGAAGCGCTTCCAGGCGCTGGCTGCGGAACTGAACATGGTGATGGTGCTGCCGATGTACGAGATCGAGCAACCCGGCGTGTACTACAACACCGCCGCGGTCATCGACGCCGACGGCAGCTACCTCGGCAAGTTCCGTAAGCAACACATCCCCCAGGTGAAGGGGTTCTGGGAGAAGTTCTACTTCCGGCCCGGCAACGGCGGGTATCCGATCTTCGACACCGCCGTCGGCAAGGTCGGCGTGTACATCTGCTACGACCGCCACTTCCCCGAGGGCTGGCGGGCGCTCGGCCTGAACGGTGCCGAGATCGTGTTCAATCCGTCGGCCACGCACCGCGGGCTCAGCGAGTACCTGTGGTCGATCGAGCAGCCCGCCGCGGCGGTGGCGAACATGTACTACGTCGGAGCGATCAACCGCGTCGGGATCGAGCCGCTCGGTGACAACGACTTCTACGGCCAGAGCTACTTCGTGGATCCGCGTGGCCAGTACGTCGGCGACAAGGGCGACGCCCACGAGCCGGAGTTGATCATCCGCGAACTCGACATGGACCGCATCAAAGAGGTTCGCGACGGTTGGGCGTTCTACCGCGATCGCCGCCCCGACGCCTACGACGACCTCGTCGAGCTCTGAGAGGAGACGTCATGAGCATCACACTGATCCAAGGCGGCACCGTCATCTCGGCGGTCGGGCGGCGCGAGGCCGACGTGCTGATCGACGGCGAGAAGGTCGTTGCCGTGCTCGCTCCGGGCCAAGCGGCCTCGATGGGGGTGAGCGCTGACCGCACCATCGATGCGACGAACAAGTACGTCGTGCCGGGCGGTGTCGACGTGCACACCCACATGGAGCTTCCGTTCGGCGGTACCGAGGCATCGGACACCTTCGAGACCGGCACGATCGCTGCTGCGTGGGGAGGGGTGACCACGATCGTCGACTTCGCCGTGCAGAACACCGGCTTCAGCGTGCAGGATCGCCTCGCCGAGTGGCACGAGAAGGCGGCCGGGAACTGTGCGATCGACTACGGCTTCCACCAGATCATCGGCGGTGTCGACGACGAGTCGTTGAAGGCAATGACCTACCTGGTCGACAACGAGGGCATCACCAGCTTCAAGTTGTTCATGGCCTACCCCGGGGTGCTGTACTCCGACGACGGCCAGATCCTGCGGGCCATGCAGAACGCCTCCGAGTCCGGAGCGATGATCATGATGCACGCCGAGAACGGCATCGCGATCGACGTCCTCGTTGCGCAATCCATCGCCAAGGGTGACACCGACCCGAAATTCCACTCACTCACGCGGCCGGCCGAGCTGGAGTCCGAGGCCACCCACCGAGCGATCCAGCTCGCGAAGGTTGCCGGCAACGTGCCGCTCTACATCGTGCACATGTCGGCCTCGGGCGCGCTCGAGGAAGTGGCGGCAGCGCAGCATGCAGGACTCAACGTGTTCGCCGAGACCTGCCCGCAATATCTGTACCTCACGTTGGAGGATCAGCTCGCCCAGCCCGGATTCGAAGGTGCGAAGTGGGTCTGCTCCACGCCGTTGCGCACGAAGCACGAACACCATCAGGCCGACCTCTGGAAGGGCCTGCGCATGAACGAGCTGGCGGTGGTGTCGACCGACCACTGCCCGTTCTGCTTCAAGGACCAGAAGGAACTGGGGTTGGGAGACTTCTCCAAGATCCCCAATGGCATCGGCGGCGTCGAACACCGCATGGAGCTGATCTATCAGGGTGTCGTGTTGGGCGAGATCAGCCTCGAGCGCTGGGTCGAGACGTGTTGCACGACGCCGGCTCGCATGTTCGGCCTCGACAACAAGGGCGTCATCGAGCCCGGCGCCGACGCCGATGTGCTCGTGTGGGATCCGAACAAGAAGACCAAGATCGGCATCAACGACAAGCACCACATGAACATGGACCACTCCGCCTACGAAGGCTTCGAGATCGACGGCAAGGTCGACACCGTGATCAGCCGCGGCACCGTCGTGGTCGAGGACGACACCTACGTCGGCACCAAAGGCCACGGCAAGTACATCAAGCGCGGCCTGTCCACCTATCTCCACTGATTACAACAGGGGTCAGACCCGCGATGTAATCGACGGTCATTACATCCTGGGTCTGACCCCTGATGTAATCCATCCATAAGGACGTATGACATGAATCGGATTTCGCATTGGATCGACGGCAAGCTCGTCGAGTCGACATCGGGGCGCAGCGGCGCCGTGTTCAACCCGGCGACAGGTGAGCAGACCGGCGCAGTCGACTTGGCGACGGTCGAGGAAGTCGACGCAGCGGTTGCGGCCGCCAAGGCGGCGTTCGGTGAGTGGCGCTCGACGTCGTTGTCGAGGCGGGCCGAGGTCATGTTCCGCATGCGTGAGCTGGTCGACGCGAACCGCAAGGAGATCGCGTCGTTACTCACCGCCGAGCACGGCAAGGTCCTCACCGACTCGCTCGGCGAGGTCGCACGCGGCCTCGAGAACATCGAGTTCGCCTGCGGCATCCCCCAGTTGATCAAGGGTGACTATTCCGAACAGGCGGCGACGGGGATCGACGTGTACTCGATCCGCCAGCCGCTCGGCGTGGTCGCCGGGATCACGCCGTTCAACTTCCCGGCGATGGTGCCCATGTGGATGTTCGCCAACGCGCTCGCGTGTGGCAACACCTTCGTGTTGAAGCCCAGCGAGAAGGACCCGTCGGTCTCGCTGCTGATGGCCGAACTGCTCGCCCAGGCGGGCCTCCCCGCTGGCTGCTTCAACGTGGTGCAGGGTGACAAGGTCGCGGTCGATGCGATCCTCGACCACGACGACATCGCCGCGGTGAGCTTCGTCGGCTCGACGCCGATCGCCAAGTACATCTACGAGACCGGCACCGCCAACGGCAAGCGGGTCC
>JBBQEU010000078.1:0-14160 GCA_038321235.1 Acidimicrobiales bacterium
GTCGACGTTCGCGAAGTCGACCTCGACCACACTGAATGCGTGAGGGCTGGTGGCCTTGCTCATCACCATGTGATCGCCGGTGAGGCGACGGATCTTCGACAGCGGCACGGTGGTGTCGCGCTCGCCGGCCGTGGCGGGCGGGGCCGATGGCACATGAGCAGGCGCTGCTGCTGGTGTCGGGGCCGATGGCGCACGAGCAGGCGCTGCTGCTGGTGTCGGGGCCGATGGCGCACGAGCAGGCGCTGCTGCTGGTGATGGTGCGGGGGCAGCCGGTGCTGAGGCTGGGGTCGCTGCGGCAGCCGGGTCCTGACGGTTGGCACCGGTGGCGTCGATGTGATCGAGGACGTCGTCGCGGGTGATCCGGCCGCCGGGGCCGGTACCGGTGATCGAGTCGGGGTCGAGGCCGTGATCGTTCACGAGGCGACGCACCACGGGCGACAGCAGTCGGTTGTCACCGGCCTGTGCCGTCTCCGGCGTGGCTGTGGGAGCCTCGGATGTCGGGGCTGCGGGAGCCTCAGCTGCCGGTGCAGGAGCTGCCGGTGCGGCGGCGGGGGCAGCTGCGGAGGCAGCCGGCGGTGGCGGCGGAACGGGCGCTGCCTGAGCGGGTTCCGGCGCCGAGGCGGGGGCGGCTTCCGGTTCCTCGGCGGCTTCCGGTTCGGGAGCTGGCGCAGGAGCGGACTCGGGCTCAGCAGCGGGCGCTTCGGCCGCGGCACCGTCGGCGTCGCCGACGACCGCGATCACGGTGCCCACATCGACGGTGTCGCCTTCTTGCACCCGAATCTCGGTGAGCACGCCGGACACCGGCGACGGCACCTCGGTGTCGACCTTGTCGGTCGACACCTCGAACAACGGCTCGTCGGCGGTGACGGAGTCGCCCACCTGCTTGAACCACTGTGTGATGGTGCCCTCGGTGACCGTTTCACCGAGTTGTGGGAGCGTGACGTCTGCCATGGGAGCTGTCTCTTCTTCTCGTGTCGAGGTCGTTGCGGTTCAGATGTGGTGGTCGTGCGGTTGTCTGTCTAGCCGTTGAAGTTGCGGCCCGTGAGCGACATCACGGTTTCGCCGAACAGCTCCGACAGGCTCGGGTGCGGCTGGAGGAACTCGGCGATCTCGTCGACGGAGGCTTCCCAGTTGACCGCCAGGTAACCGCCGCTGAGTTGCTCGGTGACCCACGGGCCCACCATGTGCACACCGAGTACCTGGCCGGCGGAGCCGTCGGGGCGCTTCTTCGCGATGATCTTCACGAGACCTTCGGTCTCGCCCAGGATCATGGCCCGGCTGTTGAACTTGAACGGGTGCTTGGCGACCACGACGTCGTGACCTGCTGCGCGCGCCTGCTCTTCGTCGGGGCCGGCCCAGGCCACCTCGGGGTGACAGTAGATCGCCCACGGCACCCGGTCGTACATCACCGGCATCGGTGACTCGCCGAGTATCTGCTTGACCACCAGGATCGCCTCGGCGTAGGCAACGTGGGCGAGCTGCGGCGTGGCGATCAGGTCGCCGACCGCGTACACATCGGGCTCGCCAGTGAGGCAGTACTCGTCGACCTCGACGTATCCGCGCTCGTCGACGACGACGCCGGTGCCGTCGAGGCCGAGCTGGTCGGCGAACGGGCGCCGACCGACCGACACCACGACGGCATCGACCTCGACCGACTCGCCGTCGCCGAACGACACCGTGGTGCCGCCGAATGCGTTGGGTGTGTGGCCGTTGACCATCACGCCGGTGCGGATGGCGATCTTCTTCTTCTTGAACGACTTCTCGACCACCTTGGCGAGGTCGGCGTCGAGGCCCGGGAGGATCTTGGGAAGACCTTCGAGGATGGTGACCTCGCTGCCCAGGTCAGCGAACGTGGACGCGAATTCACAGCCGATCGCGCCGCCGCCGATGACCACCACTCGTGGCGGCACCGTGGTGAGGTCGAGCACCTCGTCGCTGGTCATGATCGGGCCACCGCGTTCGAAATTGGGGATCAGCCGAGGCACCGAGCCAGCGGCGAGCATCACGGCGTCGCCCGTGATCGTGACGGCCGATCCGTCGGCCATCGACACACTCACCGTGCGGTTCGCACCAAGTGCGCCGACACCGTTGAAGACCTCGACCTTGCGGCCCTTGCACATCGCGGCGATGCCCTTGACGAGCGTGTCGACGATTCCCTGTTTGCGGGCTTGGGTGCGGGCGAAGTCGACCGTGGCCGTGCCACCGGACTCGATGCCGAACTCGCTCGAATGATCGACGTGACGCTTCACCGCCGCCGTCTCGAGAAAAGCCTTTGCCGGGATGCAGCCACGGTTGAGGCAGGTGCCACCGAGGGCGTCCTTCTCGACGAGGGCCACGTTGAGACCAGCCGATGCTCCGTACAGGGCAGCCGAATAGCCACCAGGACCGCCACCGATCACCACGAGGTCGAAATGGTCACTCATCGGCGATCACCGTAGCGTTCGATCGCCGCGTCGTCATCCGGCAGTGACGCGATCATGGTGTTTCGAGCACCCAGTTGCGTTGATCGTCACCGCGCCGAAGCACGAGCACCCGATTCGATCCGTCCGAGGCGCTCACGTCGAACTCGATCCGACATCGTTGGTCGGCGACGGTGATCTCGGTGCAGCGACCGTCGGCGGTCGCCGTCACTGGCTCGAGGCGCTTGTCGCCGGTGGCGAGCGAAGAACTGTCGATGTCATCGTCGATCCCGCCGACCTCGACGTCCACCGAGAACACGGTGCTCGATTCCTCGGCCCCGAAGACGGTGACGTCGACATCGCCGACCCGAACCGTGTCGCCCACCTCAGCAGGTTCGACCGCGGCGGACTCGTTGGAGAGTTGCAGCAGCAGCACGCCACCCGCCAGCAGGATCATCAGAGCGACGCCGACCGACAACAGCAGCAGTGTCCGCGTCTTCATCGCCGCCCGAGCCTACGGAGCACGCTCAACCGTCACACGGTGCCGGGTCCAACGTGACGTTTGCGGGCCAATCCTGACCGTTCCGGAAACTCCGGCGGCACGTACGCGCGTGGTCAGCGTTGCCTGACTACGGTCATCTCGATGAGAACGAAACGACGTCGTGCCGCCGTTGGAGCCATTTCGGCCACGCTGCTGGTGTTCGCCGCCACCGCCTGCGGTGCGGAGTCCGGCGACTCCACTGCCGAGTCGACTTCCGATTCTGCCGTCGAGTCCACCGTCGGTGACACCGACGCACCGAGCACCGACGCACCGATCGAGACCACGGCGCCGACCAGCGAGACCGCCGAACCCGAGACGGGCAGCGACGACCCGACGTCCACCGGCACGGCCGTCGTCGTGCCCGAGGCACTGCAGTTCACCGCTCCGCTCGTCGGCGGTGGCACCTTCGACGGCGCGGCCGCCGCAGGCAAGCCGACGGTGTTCTGGTTCTGGGCGCCCACTTGAAGCGTTTGCAACCGTGAAGCCCCCTCGGTCGAGGAGGTAGCGAAGCAGTTCCAGGACGACGCCAATTTCGTCGGCGTGGCGTGGACCGGGAGCGACGACTCGTTCCAGGACTTCATCGACAAGCACGGCCTGACGTTTCCGCAGATCAGCGACGATCCCGCCGACGTGTTCGACCGGTTCGGCGTGTCGTATCAGCCCGCCTTCGTGATCGTGAACACCGACGGCTCCACCGAGACCGTCGCCGGTGCCGTCGACGAAGAACTGCTCAGCCAGATCATCTCCGAAGCGAACTGAATGAACCCGAGGGGTCAGACCCCCCGGGTTCATTTCACACCACGGTGACCGCCATCTCGTTGATCGCTCCTACGCTCGCGGCATGCGCGTAGCCATCACCGGATCGACGGGCCTCATCGGCTCGGCCCTGAAGCCGCACCTCGAATCGCTCGGCCACGAGGTGATCCGCGTCGTGCGGAGCAGTCCTTCGGGCACCGACATCTCGTGGTCGCCAGCCGAGGGTCGCATCGACCCCCACGCCCTCGATGGCGTGGACGCTGTCGTCCATCTCGCTGGTGCGGGCATCGGCGACAAGCGCTGGACCGACGACTACAAGCGTGAGCTGCTCGAGAGCCGCACCAAGGGCACCACACTGATCTCCGAAGCGATCGCGTCGGCCGACAGTGGTCCGACGGTGTTCCTGTCGGGCTCGGCGATCGGAATCTATGGAGCCCGCGGCGACGAGGAACTGACGGAGCAGTCCGCAGCGGGCGACGGCTTCCTCGCCGACATCTGCGTGCAGTGGGAACAGGCGACCACGGCCGCAGAGGCCGCCGGGGTGCGCGTGGTGCACCTTCGCACCGGCATCGTGCTGTCGGCCAAGGGCGGCGCCTTGAAGAAGCAGTTGCCGCTGTTCAAGTTCGGCCTGGGCGGCAAGATGGGTTCGGGCGACCAGTGGCAGAGCTGGATCTCGATCGATGACGAGGTCGCAGCGATCACTCACCTCCTCACTGCAGACACCGTTGGCGCAGTCAACCTGACGGCACCGAAGCCGGTCACCAACGCCGAGTTCGCCGACACCCTCGGCGACGTGCTGCACCGGCCGACCTTCCTGCCGATCCCCAAGTTCGGACCGAAGCTGCTGCTCGGCGGCGAACTCGCCGACAACCTGTTGTTCTCGGGCCAGAAGGTGCTGCCAGCCGTCTTGGACTCCGACGACGGATTCACGTTCCAACACCCCGATCTGGCCACCGCTCTGCACGCGTTGCTCGGCACGTGAGCGTCAACCGACCCGACGAGCCGGTCGTCGTCGTCGGCGCGGGACTGGCCGGGCTGTCCTGTGCGGTGGCGCTGCACGATGCCGGCATCCCGGTGCAGGTGTACGAAGCGAGCGACGGTGTCGGCGGCCGGGTCCGCACCGACCACGTCGACGGTTTCACGCTCGACCGCGGCTTCCAGGTGGCGCTCACCGCATACCCCGAGATGCACCGCCAGATCGACATGGCGGCGCTCGACCTCCAGGCGTTCGAGCCCGGCGCTCTCGTGTGGCGCAACGGGAAGGGTTCGGTCGTCGGCGACCCGTTCCGTCGACCGACCACGGCGCTGTCCACCGTCACTGCCCCTATCGGATCACTGTTCGACAAGGCGAGAATCGCGCGGTTGCGTCACCGAATCCGAGGCGTGCATCCGGCCCGCCTGCTCCAGGGCGACGACACCACCACCCGAGCGGCGCTCTCCGATGCCGGGTTCTCCGACACGATCATCGAGCGGTTCTTCCGGCCGCTCGTCGGTGGGATCCAACTCGATCCCGACCTCACCGACAGCCGCCGGATGTTCGACATCATCTTCCGAATGCTCGCAGACGGCGACTCGGCCGTTCCCGCCGCTGGCATGCAAGCGATCCCGCAGCAACTCGCCGACCGTTTGCCGGCCCATTCGATCCATCTCGGCACGCCGGTCACGGCGACGTCGCCGACCTCGATCACCGTCGATGGTTCCACGATCTCGGCCGCCGCGGTCGTGGTGGCCACCGAGGGTCCGACGGCAGCTCACCTGCTCGATCTTCCACCGGTCGAGTCGAAGTCGGTCGGCGCCGTCTACTTCTCGGCGCCTGTCGCACCGATCGACGACAAGCTCGTCGTGCTCGACGGCACAGGTCGCGGCCCGGCGTTGAACGTCGCGGTGATGAGCAATGTGGCGCCGACCTATGCCCCGACCGGATCACACCTCGTCGTCGCGGCGCTCCCCGGCCACGACGGCCCCACCATCGAAGCCGATGCGCGATCGCAGTTGCGCGGCTGGTGGGGGCCACAGGTCGACGCCTGGGATCATCTCGCCACGTACCGCATCGCACACGGCCAGCCCCGCCAGCGTCCGCCATTCGACCCCAAGCGTCGCATCCGCCTCGACGATGGCCGCTTCGTGTGCGGCGACCACCGTGACACCGCCTCGAGCCAGGGCGCGATGTACTCCGGGCGCCGCTGCGGTCTGGCCATCGCCTCCGAGATCGGCCAGACTGGCCGACATGGCTGACGGGACACCCAACGACGACGCGACGACGATCAACGATGACAAGGTGGTTCGTGGGATCCGATACGTGCCGGCTGAACCGCAGGCGATCTTCGATCTGCTCGCCGATCCATCGAGGCACGCCGAGATCGACGGCTCCGGCTCGGTGCGCAGCAGCACCGACGACGCTCCGGAACGCCTGGCCCTCGGCTCGAAGTTCTCGATGTCGATGAAGCTCGGCGTGCCGTACAAGATCACCAACGAGGTCGTCGAGTTCGACGAACCGTCACTGATCGCCTGGCAGCACATGGGCAAGCACGTGTGGCGATACCGGTTGCGCGCGGTCGACGGCGGTACCGAGGTGACCGAGGAGTTCGACTTCCGTCCGGCGCTCAGCGCCACCGTGTTGAAGCTGTCGGGTGTGCCCAAGCGCAATGCGAAGGCCATCGAGGCCACCCTCGACCGCCTCGTCGCCCACTTCCAACCCACCGCCACCTGACCGTCGCCTGCTGCAACGGTGGGGGTCCGACTTCGGGACCTTTGACCATCGCAACATTTGCGGGGGCTGGGTAGGTTGGCGGTATGGCGACGAAGTGGTTGACGACGCGAGAGATGGCAGCATGGCGCACGTACATCGAGACCTACGGTGATCTGATCGCCGCGATCGAGCGTGACCTCGCCGAGCACGACCTCACGCTCGGCGACTATCAGGTGTTCGTCTACCTCTCCGAGGCACGTGACCGCTCGATGCGCATGTGTGATCTCGCCGATCTGCTGCAACTCTCGCCGAGCGGTCTCACCCGTCGCCTCGACGGCTTGGTCAAGGCGGGATTCGTCACTCGCGAGCCGTCCACCGATGACCGGCGAGTCATGCTTGCAGCACTGACCCCGGCAGGTCTCGCGACGCTCGAAGCTGCCGCACCCGACCACGTCGCGAGTGTCCGTCACCACATCTTCGATCATCTCGACGACGACCAGGTCGATTCCCTGACGTCGATCTTCCAGGCGATCAAACACGGGCTCGCGCAGTGACCACGCCAGTGACCACGCTGCCGCTCGGCTTCCACAGCCACGTTGCGAACATCGGTGTGAAAGACGACACCGACGACTTCGTGGTGATCGCCGCCGAACGCGCCGTACCGGTGGCCGCGGTGTTCACCAAGAGCCGGTTCGCCGGCCCCAGCGTCACCCTCAGCCGAGCCCAGGTCGCCGACGGCCAGGCGAACGCCGTCGTCGTGATCTCGAAGAACGCCAACGTGGCGACCGGCCCCCAGGGCCACGCCGATGCTGTCGAGGTCGCCCAGCGCGTCGCCGCCCGACTCGGATGCGAGCCCACCGACGTGGTCGTCACCTCGACCGGCGTGATCGGGCGCCGCTACCCCATCGATCGGATTCGCGCCGGCATCGACGCCCTGCCCGACCAGCTGACGTCGGACGATGCCTCCGGCCCGGCCCGCGGGATGATGACGACCGACACGGTGGCGAAACTCGCCGAAGCGACGATCGTCGGCAGCACGGCCCGTGTGGTCGGGATGGCCAAAGGCGTCGGGATGATCGAACCCGACATGGCCACCCACATCTCGCTGCTGTTCACCGACGCCGAGATCGCCAGCATCGACCTCGACGCCGTGTTCCGGCGTGTGGTCGATCGCACCTTCAACTGCGTCAGCATCGACACCGACACCTCCACGAGCGACTCGTCGGTGATCATGGCGTCGGGGGTCGCCGGTCCGGTCGATCTCGGCGCCTTCGAGGCGGCGCTGTACGACGTGGCGCTCGAGCTGACCACGCAGATTGCTCGTGACGGCGAGGGCGCTCACTCGTTGATCGAGGTGTGCGTCGACCGAGCCCGTGATCGTGCGCAGGCGAAGCGGGTGGCCAAGGCGATCGTCAACTCGCCGCTGGTGAAGACCGCTGTCCACGGTGGCGACCCCAACTGGGGGCGAGTTGCGATGGCGATCGGCAAGTGCAGCGACGACACCGACATCGACCAGGATGTCGTGGTGATCCGCTTCGGCTACACCGAGGTGTATCCGCGACTGCTCGACGACGCCGCGCTCGCCGGGCTGTCGTCGTACATGCGCGGCGCCGACGTTCGCATCCACGTGTCGCTCGCCACCGGCGACGCCGACGCAACCGTGTGGGGCTGTGACCTCAGCGACGACTACGTCCGCTTCAACGCCGACTACACCACCTGAAGGGGACGTTTGTGTTGCATTTCGGGTGACCCGCCCCGCCCGAAACGCAACACGAACGAAGAACACGACTGCTGGTATGAGTAGGAAGAGTACGAGTCCTCCCGTGAGAGTCGCGAACAAGGGCCAGGTCACGATCCCGGGGACATTCGGGATGCGGTGGGTATCGGGCCCGGTAGCGAGGTCGAATTCGAACTGCGCGACGACATCATCGTCGTGCGCAAACGAACGGACGGCCCAACGCGCGGGCGCCAACTCGCCGAGCGCCTTCGAGGGCGCGGCGACGTCGGCATGTCCACCGACGAAATCTTGGCCCTCACCCGAGGCGAGTGACATTGCGGTCAGATGACATGGCGGTCGGAACACTCGTCGACAGCGACGTGATCTTGGACATCCTGACCGACGAGCTCATCTCCCCGACTGACCATGACCAATCCTGGTCTTCGTCATTTTTACGAGAATCCGTCTTTTCTGGTCCGGGATCGCTTCGTTCGAGTGCAAGGCGCGAGACGACGACGCTGCCTTCGGGCAGCGAGGAGTTCTCGCAACGCACTAATCGGACGAACCGGCCCGGCTCAGTTCACTTCGGGGGCATGCGAATGCCACCGTCGACCCGGATGGATTCGGCGTTCATGTAGCTGTTGGTGATGCACTCGAGCACCATCGAGGCGAGCTGTTCGGGGTCGCCGAGGCGCTTCGGGAAGAGCACGCCCTTCTGGAGGTTCTCCTTGAACGCCTCGCTGGCGTCGCCTTCGCCGTAGATCGGGGTGTCGATCAGACCCGGGGCGACCGTGTTGACGCGGATGCCGACGGCCGACAGGTCGCGGGCCACCGGCAGGGTCATGCCGACGACGCCGCCCTTCGACGCCGAGTAGCTGGCCTGGCCGATCTGGCCGTCGAATGCGGCGACCGACGCGATGTTGACGATCGCTCCACGCTCGCCGAACTCCAACGGCTCGGTCGTGCTCATGGCGGTTGCGGCGACGCGGATGCAGTCGAACGTGCCGATCAGGTTGATTGCGATGACCTTCTTGAACGCGTCGAGGTTCGCGGCCGACTCGAGCGTGCCGTCCTTGCCGATCGTGCGCTGCGCCCAGCCGATGCCGGCGGAGTTGACGAGCACCCGGAGCGGGCCCATCGACTTGGCCATCTCGACGGCGTTCACGATGTCGTCGGTGTTGGTGACATCGACCTTGCAGAACGCACCGCCGATCTCGTCGGCCAACTCGTTGCCCTTGTCCTCTTGCAGGTCGGCGATGACGACCTTGGCACCAAGGCCGGCCAGCATGCGCGCTGACGCCGCGCCGATCCCCGATGCTCCACCCGTGACGATTGCGCTTGCTCCAGAAATGTCCATGGGTCGCAAACTATTCGTCACGGCGCCCGAACGAGGAATCGACCGTGGTCAGGCGGCCGCGGCCGATCAGATCGGCGACGGGCCGATGTTGTTGCGCGTGTCGACGAGCCGGCGAGGGATGTTGCCGGTGAAGGCGGGCGTGGCGCCACCGGTGAACCAACCGGCGATGTCGACGACGAGATGTGCGTCGGCGCTGGTGAAGATGCACACCGAGCCGTCGGCGCCGATCGGTGCGATGACGCCATTGGCAGCGGTTCCGCCTCGGGCGAAGTTGACGTTGGAGGCTTCGGGCCGCGCCGTGCCACACGGCCACACCGTGGCGTAGCCGGCTGCTCGGGCGTCGACCATCGTGACATTCAGCGCGACCGCCGACGCATCGGCGGGCACCTGCTGAGGAACGCCGTTGACGCTCACGGTCACACCGCGCACCGGCACCGACTTCGGCGAGCCAGGTGTGACGACGCCCGTGGGACCACCGATGGCGTTGCGGGTGTCGAGGAGTCGCGATGGCACTGCACCGGTGAAGGGTGGCTGGGCACCGCCTCCGAACCAGCCGAGAACGTCGACCAGTACGTCGGACTGCCGGTCGGAGTAGAGGCAGACTGCACCGGTCGCTCCGAGCGACGTGACCACGCCGTTGGCGACCACGGAACCCGTGGTGAAGTTCACGTTGGAGGCCACCGGCATCGGCGCACCGCACGGCCACACCGTGAAGAAGCCGGCCTGCGAGGGCAACACGGCGGTGACGTTCATGGCGACCGCAGTCGCATCCAGAGGAATCGCGTCAGGAGCACCGTCGGAACGCTGCATCGTTGCGCCGGCGAGCGGGATGGAGATCGTGCCGCCTGCCGGGATGCGCACTTTCGGCCCGCCGATGGCATTGCGGGTGTCGATCACGCGTCGGGGCGTCGCGCCGACGAAGGTGGCGACACCGTCGGTGGCACCGGAGAACCAGCCGGTGATGTCGACGAGGAAGTCGGTTGCCTGGTTCGAGTAGAAGCAGACCTTGCCGCTCGCACCCACAGGGGCGATGACGCTGTTGGCGACCGCACCGCCAGCGACATAGTTGAGATTGGAGGCGTCGGGGCGGGCGACGTCGCAGGGCCACACCGTGACGTAGCCCGGCGCGACCGGGTTGACGGCGGTGAGGTTCAACGCAACAGCTGACGCGCCAGCGGGGATGACCCGCGCCACACCGTCGGGACCGACGACGTCCTGGCCGGTGACTGACAATTCGATTCGTTGATTCGGCTGGAACCGGCGGCTCGCAGGTCCGAGGACCGCACTGCCACCGCCACCAGCGCCGGCTCCGGGCCCGCCGATCAGGATGGGCGCTGCGATCAGCTGACGGACCCACAGCGCGAACTGCGCCTGACCGGTGGTGGTCAGGTGCACGCCATCGGAGGAGATCCACTGCGCTCGCTGGGCGTCGGCTGCCAATCGCGCGGTGTTCCAGTCGCCGACAGTCAGCGTCGGCCAGCGGTTCGTCGCCTGCCGGAGAGCGCTGTTCGCTGCCGAATACATCGACGTCCCGTTCGTCGTCAAGCGGATCTCGGCCATGTTGATCCACAGCACCCGCTTGGCACCGCGCTGCTCGAGCACGCTCATCATGGTGTCGATGTCGGCGGCCATGTTCGTCGAGGGGTTGTAGCCGAGTTCGACGACCACGAGATCGAGGTTCGCAGGGAGCGCGGTGGCGACGTTGACACCGTTGGGCGACGGCGGGGTCTTGGTGATGAATCGGCCCGTGAGCGTCTCGATCGTGAAGGCGCTGAACGTCCCGTCGGTGAGGGTGATGAGTTCGTTCTTCGCCGATTCCCCGACCGAATCGCCGATGTAGGCCACGGTGCGCGCCACCGACTGACGGGCGACCACCCGCACCGAGAAGAGCGATGACGGCCAGCCCCACGTCCGGGCGAAATCGCCTGCGTCCAAGCGCACGGACCGCCCGTCGCGGCCGGTGAGGACGAGCGTGCCGGATGGTTGACCCAGAGACGACGCGACCATGGTCGCGGACGAGAGCGCGCCGAGGTTGTATCGCTCGGCGAGCATGTCGGCGTCGAGGATGCGGGTCCAGCCCTGGCCGAGATCTGCAGTGGTGCCATCGGCGACCACGGCGATCACATCATCCGGCGACGCCGAAACGAGCACGGATGGAGCGATCACCACGGCCGACGACACCACGAGTGTGGCGACGACAGCTGAGACGAGTCGGCGCAACGACGTCACTGTGGGATCGGGCCGATGTTGTTGCGTGTGTCGACGAGACGGCGAGGAACGTTGCCGACGAAGCCGGCATCGGCACCTCCGGCGAACCAGCCGGCGATGTCCACCAGCAGGTGAGCGTCGGCGCTGGTGGCGACACAGACCGACCCGTCGGGCCCGATCGGGGCAACCACCCCGTTCGCCACGGTGGCACCGGCCGAGAAGTTGACGTTCGAGGCCTCCGGTTGCGCAGTGCCGCACGGCCACACCGTGGCGAACCCAGCGGCACGAGCGGTGACCATCGTGACATTCAGCGCCACCGCGGAGGCGTCTGACGGCACCTGACGAGCGACACCGTTGACGTTCACCGTGACGTTGCGCACCGGCACCGAGCGGGGTGTCGCCGGGGTGATCATCCCGGTCGGGCCTCCGATGGCGTTGCGCGTGTCGACGAGCCGCTGCGGTACTGCCCCGACGAACGCCGGCCGAGCGCCGCCACCGAACCAACCGAGCACGTCGACGAGCACGTCGGCTGCCTGGTCGGAGTAGATGCAGATGGCGCCGCCGGCGCCGAGTGGGGCGACGACGCCGTTCGCGACCGCACCACCCCGGCCGAAGTTCACGTTCGACGCCTCCGGCCTGGGAGCACCGCACGGCCACACCGTGAAGTATCCCGGCTGCGCCGATTCGGCGGCGGTGACGTTGACCGCGACAGCGGTGGCGTCGGCTGGGATGGTCGCTGCGGCGCCATTGCTGAGTCGCATTCCGACACCGGCCATCGGCACCGTGATGGTGCCTCCCCGCTGGATGCGCACTTTGGGACCGCCGATCCCGTTGCGGGTGTCGAGCACGCGCAACGGGGTCGCCCCCACGAACGCTGGAGCGTCGGTGCCCGCGCCGCCTCCGAACCAACCGGCGATGTCGACGAGGAAGTGGGTGGTGGCGTTCGAGTAGAAGCACACCTTGCCGCTCGCACCGACGGGCGCGATGACTCCGTTCGCAACGACACCCCCGGCGACGAAGTTGAGGTTCGAGGCCTCGGGCCGAGGTGCGTCACAGGGCCACACGGTTGCGTAGCCAACGGTGCTCGGGTCGACCGCGGTGATGTTCAACGCAACGGCTGACACACCCGACGGGATCGCACTCGTCGTGCCGTCCGGCGCTGACACGCTGGCGCCGACTACTTGCAACTCGATGCGCTGGTTGGCTGCCATCGGGCGAGCGCCGCGCGGTTCGCCTCGCACCGTGAACCCGGGCGACGGCAGACCGTTCTGCCCACGGAACGTCCAGGCCGGAACCTTGACGCGTCCCAGCGTTCCGACGAGTTCGACCTCGTTGTACCAGATCCCGTCGTACTTCGGGTCGCCCTCGACCATCGACACCGAGGTGAGCGTGCCGATGCCATGTCTGCCACCGAGCGCGTCGGCGTCGAGTACACGTGTCCAGCGATGGTTCCGGTTGAGCGAAATCCCGTCGCCCGGTGAGTCGTCGCGAACGGGGAACGGCCACCCCGCCGTGCGAGGCCCATTCGAGCCCGAGTACTCGGTCGACACGATCGTTCCCGCGGCGCCCTGGCCACCGGGTGCCCACACCCGGACCTTGCCGGTTGTCCCTCTGATCGCCGTGTCGGTTCGGACATCCTCCACCGGCACCGGAGCTGCTCCGACCGTTTCCCGCGACGCGGCACCGAAATAGACCTGGCACGACTGGGTGTCGCAGATGCCGTTGCTCCAGCGACCCGGCTGCCGAGCGAAGGAACGGGCGGCAACGGCCTGAGCCAGAACCGCCTGCGCTCCGCGTCCGCCTCCGGCGTTCGCCCAACTCGCTGAGATCTCACGCGGCACGACGCCTCGAAGGTAGTCCTCGACGCGGACCCGGTTCACGACTCGATTGGAGACGCCGTCAACGAGGCTGACCGAACCGCGGTAGTGGGTGACCTTGCCGCCAGGATCGCACACTCCGAGCGCAGACGTCGCTGCGCCCGTGGTCATCAGATCTTCGTCGGGCAGGCCGTTGTCGGTCGTGAACTCGACCGGGCCCGCGACGGGCGTCGGAGTGAGCTTGGACCAGAAGACCGTTGGGGTCCCGATCGGCGAACACGTGGGTGCGGAGGCCGTCCAGACGTCGAACGCTCCGGGGGCCACCTCGGTGGCGTACATCGCTGGAGCGACGTTGCCATTCCAGTTGACGCCGCCGACGTACGACACCACGGCGACGGTCTCCATGCCATCGAGTGCCTTGAGCTGTACATCGATCGTGCCGGAGGTATCGGTGTCGCCCATCACCGTGTTGCCGTAGTACCAGTCGAGGATCCAGTTCCAGTCCTTGCCCTGGTCGACCGCCCAGCCATAGGCACCCCACTGGCTCATTCCGCGTCCGTGGCCGTTGCCGGTGCCCTCGACGACGACCGAGCCGATCGGTGTCTGCGCCGTCGCCACGGGCGCGGGGGCGTTTACGATCAGGGCGGCGCCGACTCCGAGGACGGACGCGAGAACG
>JBBQEU010000079.1:0-13872 GCA_038321235.1 Acidimicrobiales bacterium
AGCGCAACGTCAGCGTGATTTTTCGGGTTCGGGACTCGCGTCAGGGGAGGCGGAGGGAGGCGGCAGTACGTTCGGCTTCGGTTCGGGCGGCGTCGGCGAAGTCCGAGCCGGCGCTGGCGTACAAAATCGCTCGTGACGAACTGACGATCAAGCCACGACCGTTGGGGCTCACTCCGTGCTGGATGACCGCAGCAGCGTCACCACCTTGCGCGCCGACACCAGGGACGAGGATCGGGACCTGCGGAGCGATGGCGCGCACGTCGGCCAGTTCGCTGGGATAGGTGGCGCCGACGACGAGGCCGCAGTCGCCGCGCTTCGACCACTCGTCGGCCACGAGCCGGGCGACGTGGGCGTAGACCGGCTTGCCGTCGGCGACGAGCGACTGGATGTCGTCACCGCCGGGATTGCTCGTGCGGCACAATGCGATGACCCCGCCGCCGTGCTCGAAGTACGGGGCGACCGAGTCGGTGCCGAGGTACGGGTTCACGGTGACAGCGTGAGCCCCGTAGCGCCCGAATGCCTCGCGCGCGTAGTGCTCGGCGGTCGAGCCGATGTCGCCACGCTTGGCATCGAGGATCAACGTCACGTTCGGGTACGTCTCGCGCACGTACCGGCAGATCCGCTCGAGCGCACCTTCGGCGCCCTGGCTCGCGAAGTAGGCGATCTGTGGTTTGAAGGCGCACACCAGATCGGCGGTTGCGTCGATGATCGCCTTGCAGAACGTCTCGGTCGCGCCGCGGGCACCGTCGAGCGGCATCGGCATTCGCGCCGGGTCGGGATCGAGGCCGACGCAGAGCATCGAGCCCGACACGCTCCACGACGTGTCGAGCTGACGGAGAAACGTCAAGTTGGCATCACTCCTCGACGGTGATCGCTGCGGTCGGGCACAGATCGGCCGCCTCGCGGACCTTGTCGGCGAGGTCCGGGCCGGGGTTCTCCTGGAGGATGTAGAGGTACCCGTCGCTGCGGACCTCGAACACCTCCGGGCACACCTGCATGCAGGTCCCCGTGGATGCGCAGACATCGAAATCGACGCTCACCTTCATGTCATTCTCCTTCGGTCGTCGTGTTGGTCGTCGTGTCGATCGTCGTCGTGGTCATCGTTGGAGTGCAGGGTGGTGATGACGTTGAGTTCGGTCACGACTTCGATCGACGGTAGCCGTCCGCCTCGGCCGCGGCGGCAGTGGCGTAGCAGCGGTCGGGTCTGGTGCGGTCGTAGAAGCGGCCGCCCGGCACATGGAAGATGCCGGACGATGCCTTGACCTTGATCGGATGACTCTCTGGCGACGTGCCGTCGTCGCGTGCCGGGAGCCAGCCGGTCTCGGTAGCGGGTACTGCCGGTTGGTTCGGCAGTGGCGGCCACTGGGGCGGAGCGCTCGGGACGGGCGTTGCCGACTGGCTGCGCCGCCACGAGACCAACGCTCCGACACCCGCAGCCAGCGCCACGAGGAACACCGCTCTGCGCAGTGCGGTACCGATCGAGTCCATCGGCACGACTGTAGTTCGCGTCAGCGCTGGTGGCGTTCGAACGCGCACAACACGGCGCGAAGCGAGGCCGTGGTGATGTTGGGGTCGACGCCGATACCCCAACGGACCTTGCCCCCGTCGCTGACCGTTTCGACGTACGCGGCCGCTTGTGCGTTGGCTCCCTTGCCGATGGCGTGCTCGGCATAGTCGAGCACGTCGAAGTGCCCGTCGACCCGCTCGCCGAACTCGGCGACGAGCGCAGCGACGAACGCTTCGACCGGACCGTCTCCCTCGCCGTAGACCGAGTGTGCGGCGCCATCGAGGTCGAGCTGCGCCTGGATCGAGGTGTTGCCACCGTCGTCGCCGGTGCGGGTGTGCAGTTCGTGGCTGCGCAGCCTGAGGCTGGGCTCGGCGGGCAGGTACTCGGCCCGGAACGCATCCCACATCACACCGGGCCCGATCTCGGTGCCCGAGTCCTCGGTGATGTGTTGGATGGTCTTCGAGAACTCGATCTGGAGTCGCCGGGGCAGGTCGAAGCCGTGCTCGGCCTTCATCACGTAGGCGACGCCGCCCTTGCCGGACTGGCTGTTCACCCGGATCACGGCTTCGTACGAGCGCCCGACGTGGGCGGGATCGATCGGTAGGTACGGCACCCCCCATTCGGGGTATTCGCCACTGTCGTCACGCTTGGCGTCGAGTGCCTCGAAGCCCTTCTTGATCGCGTCCTGGTGGCTGCCGGAGAACGCCGTGTACACCAGGTCGCCTGCGTAGGGGTGGCGGGGATGGACCGGTAGGCGGTTGCAGTACTCGGCAGTTCGGCGCAGCTTGTCGATGTCGCCGACGTCGAGTTGCGGGTCGACGCCGTTCATGAACAGGTTCATCGCGAGCGTGATGATGTCGACGTTGCCGGTGCGTTCGCCGTTACCGAACAGCGTGCCCTCCACGCGGTCTGCGCCGGCCATCACACCGAACTCGGCGGCAGCGACCGCACACCCGCGGTCGTTGTGCGGGTGCAGCGAGATGATCACCGAGTCGCGGTTCTTGATCGTGCGACCGAACCATTCGATCACGTCGCCGTACACGTTGGGCGAGTAGCACTCGACCGTGGCCGGCAGGTTGAGCACGATCGGGTTGTCGGGCGTCGGTTCCACCACGTCCATGACCGCTTCGCACACTTCGATGGCGAACTCGGGCTCGGTGAGCGTGAAGCTCTCGGGTGAGTACTCGTAGCGGATGTGGGTGTCACCAACGGCGTGCTCGAGCTTGCGGCACAGCTTGGCGCCGTTGACGGCGACGTCGACGATCCCCGCCTTGTCGAGGCCGAATACGACCTCGCGCTGCAGCGGATTGGTCGAGTTGTAGAAGTGCACGATCGCCCGTGGTGCTCCCTGGATGCACTCGTAGGTGCGCTCGATGAGTTCCTGGCGGCATTGGACGAGCACCTGGATGGTCACATCGTCGGGGATGCGATCTTCTTCGATCAACTGACGGACGAAATCGAAGTCGGGCTGGCTGGCCGACGGGAAGCCGACCTCGATCTCCTTGAACCCCATCGCGACGAGTTCTTCGAACATGCGCATCTTGCGCGTCGGGTCCATCGGATCGATCAGCGCCTGGTTGCCGTCGCGCAGGTCGACCGAGCACCACAGCGGTGCCGTGTCGATGGTGACGTTCGGCCACGTGCGATCGGTGAGGACGATCGGCACGAACGGGGCGTACTTCTCGAAGGGCATTTGTCTCGGGGTGACGTTCTGGGGAGGCATCGGATTCTCCTGGGTGGTCGAGTGACGGAAGCGAGTGACGGAAGCGAGAGGGAACAGGCCGGAAAAAGCAAGAACCCCCCGGCCGGAGGCGGGGGGTGCGGGCGAACGCGGAGATGTGGCGCTCGCCCTACATAAGCAGAAGGAGGCCGTGACGCAACATCGGAAACAACGATAGCACGAGTAGCGGCATCTCGCGCTCGTCGCGCGCATGCCCGGTACGCTGGGCGGCAACATGACTGACTCAACAGCGCGACGAGGAGCGCCTCGTCGCCGGCGTTCCCGCCCGCAGACGTCGGACCAGCCGTACGACGGTGGCCACGTCAACACCTCGAATCTCACATCCATCAATGCCCTCCCACCGGTCGAGGCCCCCACGGGCTTCTTCGACCTGGGCGTGCCTGCACGGATCGACGACGGGCTCGCTGCGTGCGGGTTCGCCCAGCCGTTCGCCATCCAGACCGAGGCCATCCCGGTCGCGGTCACCGGCAAGGACGTCTGCGGTCGTGCCAAGACCGGCTCCGGCAAGACCCTCGCCTTCGGCGTGCCGATGCTCGCCCGGATCACCGACAAGGCCGAACCGTCACGTCCGCTCGGGCTGGTACTCGTGCCGACCCGCGAACTCGCTGTTCAGGTTGCCGAGGTCCTCGAGCCCGTCGCTCATCACGCTGGCATGCGAGTCCTGCCCGTCTACGGCGGCGCCTCGCGGCACCATCAGATCGAGGAACTCGCAAAGGGCGTCGAGATCGTGATCGCCACGCCCTTGCGCCTGATCGACCTGATCAAGTCGAACGAGGTGTCGCTCGACGACATGCAGATCGTCACGCTCGACGAGGCCGATCGCATGGCCGACGACGGGTTCACCCCTCAGGTCGAGTGGATCCTGCGTCACTGCACCAGCCGCAACCAGACGATGCTGTTCTCGGCCACGCTCGACGGCGACGTCGGCCACCTGATCAAGCACTACCAGACCGATCCGGTCACCATCGCGATCGACGAGGCCACCGACACCGTCGGAACCATGCACCACCTGTTCCTCGCTGTGCACCACATGGACAAGGACAAGGTGATCGGCTCGGTCAGCAAGTCGATCCCGAAGGTGCTGGTGTTCTGCCAGACCAAGCGCAACTGCGACCGGGTCGCCCGCAACCTCGAGGACCTCGGCATCGACGCCGGTCCGTTGCACGGCGACATGCAGCAGAGCTCACGCGAGCGCATCCTGCGCAAGTTCGCCGAAGGCAATCTGTCGGTCCTGGTCGCCACCGACGTTGCCGCTCGCGGCATCGACATCGACGACATCGGTGCGGTGATCCACTACGAGCCGGCCAAGGACGTCAAGGACTACCTGCACCGTTCGGGACGCACGGCTCGCGCCGGTCGCGACGGATGGGCGGTCACGCTGGTGGAGTACAACCAACTCACCCAGATGCGAATCCTGCAACGCGGGATGCGCCTGCCGACCGAGAAGCCGATCGAGATCTTCTCGAACGACACCCGCCTGCTGCACCTCCCCGAGTTCGAGACCGACTGAACCGTCGCGGCGGCCGGGGCGTCGTCAGCCGAGTGTGGTGGCCATCGTCGCGATGAGGCTGTCGGCGGCGTCAGATCCGACATCGTCCAAGGGAATGATCAGCGTGAGCACCCGGTCGCCGACTTGAACCACCCCGAGATGGAGCGATGCACCGGATATCCGGATCGCAGCGTCGCCGGCGGACACCTCCTGGGTCTCCGCTCCGTCGCCGGCGATCGACTCGTTGATTCCAACCACGAAATCGAAGGCGTCACGCCCGGTGAGCCCGCCGACGTCCTCGGCTCGCATCGACGCCACGGTCAGGTTGGAGATGCCGCCGCCCGTTTCGGTCGTGTATTCGTAGGCGCACTGAGGTGTCGCCGAATCGTCGGGGGTGGCGCGCACGATGTCGAGGCCGGTGTCCGCAGTGACGGATGCAACGGTCAGTCGCTCGCAGATGACTTCGGCGCTGAGCGCGTCGGTCGGATCGTCTGTGGCATCGGTTGGCGTCGCTGTTGTCGCGATCGTCTCGACGGCGGAGGATTCGCCGACGTCGTCGTCACTCCCGCATGCATTGAGCGCAGTGACGGCGATGACGACAGCGGCAAGGACGACTCGTGGGTGCACGCGGCGAACAGTACTGCTCTGTTACGCACCGCCGCTGGCGCCCGTTGTCGCAGCGTCAGGCCGGCGTCGCGATGAACACGGGAATGATGCGGCCCGTCTTGTCCTGGTAGTCGGCGTACGGCGCGAACACTCCGACGGCGCGTGTCCACCAGCGCTCGCGCTCGTCGCCCTCGGCGATGTGGGTGGTGTAGTCGTGTGGTTCCGGTCCGTCCTGGAGCATCACCAGCGGCTCGGCCACGAGGTTGTGGTACCAACCCGGATGGTCGGGTGCGCCGCCCATCGACGCGACGAGCGCGTACTCGCCCTCGTGCTCGACGCGCATGAGCGCGAACTTGCGGATCTTGCCGGTACTGGCACCGAGCGACGTGACGATGATCACCGGGATGCCCGTCTCGCGCAGCGTGTTGGCCTCTCGGCCCTTCGTGGCCTCGTAGGTGTCGACCTGGTCGCGCACCCACCCAGAGGCGCTCGGTTCGTACTCTCCGGTGAGCGGCATGCCCGCAGCGTAGACCGGTCGAGCAGACGTCAGGTTTCCTCGACCGCTGTCGCCGGCGCTTTCGCCGGGCCGGCTGCCTTGTCGTCGATCCAGGTTCGAACCTGCGGGAGCAGTGTTGCGAGTCCGATCACACCGGCCAGGGCCACCGATATCCCGACGACCAGCAGGCCGGGGAACAGGACCGACCCGACGATGCCGCCAACGATCATCGCCACGCCGGAGAATGCCAGTGCTGCTCGACCTTTGCCGTTGCTGCTGAACTTGCTCGCCGCCCCAGCCGCCGTGCTCGTCGTGCGGTCGAGCACACGCTCGGCCCATGCGAATTCTGTGGCGAGGATGACCAGTCCGAGGATGATGACGATGACGCCCGGCCCGGGCAGCACCAGCATGGCGCCTCCGGCGAGCACCACAGCGAGACCGAGGATCAGGATCATCAAGCGGCGAGCGTTTCGCGCGATGACGCGAATCCAGGCCATTGGGGAATGCAGGTCAAGCATTTGTGCAGTATCGCTGCGCTGCAGGCGTTCGGGACACTGGCCCTCGCGGTGATTACATCGCGGGTCTGACCCCTGTTGTAATCGTCAGGCGAAGGCGAGCAGTTCGGCGATGGTTCCGGGTCGGGCGAGGAGGAAGCCTTGAACGGTCGTGCAGCCGAGGGCTTTCAGCAGATCGAGCTCTGCGTCGGTTTCGACTCCTTCCACGCACACCGACAGGTTTGCCGCGTGCCCGATGTCGATGCATGCCTTGAGCACGCTGCGATCGATGGGGTCGGTTCCCGCGCCGGCGACGAACGCCCGGTCGACCTTGATCTCGCTGGGTCGCAGGCGCCGCAGGTATTCGAGTGACGACTGGCCGGTGCCGAAGTCATCGATCGAGATGCCGACCCCGAGTTCCGCGAACCGGTCGATTCCCCGTGCGATCGCTTCCACGCTGTCGGCGACGGTTCGCTCCGTGATCTCCAGCACGAGCACTCCACGAGGAACATCGAGATCGGTCATGAGTTCCGCAACGGCCGTTGCGAACTTGTGGTCACCGATCAGCGGGCCCGGCACGTTCACCGACAACGTGGCGTGGGGGAGCGGTCGCCGCACGTCGGCCCACTCCGTCAGGGCCTCTCCGATCACCCAGATCGTGAACGGGAAGGCCGTGCCGCTGGCTTCGATCGCAGGAATGAACTCGTCGGGCGAGACGGCGCCCTCGCCGGTCCGGGTCCACCGGGCGAGGGCCTCCGCCCCGACGAGGTGACCGCTCTGGACATCGAATTTGGGTTGGTAGCGCAGGAAGATCTCGCCGGCGCTGATGGCCCGGGGGACGTCACCGAGTAGTTCCATGCGTCGGATCTGATCGACGCAGAGATCGGGTCGCCAACCGACCTGTCCGCCACCTTCTCGTTCGGCCGTCCACGCTGCCGCCTTTGCTCGATGCAGCAGCTGGTCGGGCGTGCAACTGCGGCGTGACGAGACTGCACAGCCGATCGACGGATCGACGGGCAGGGTGGCGCCTGCGACCTCGACGGGAGCGGACAGTCGGGCGGCCAGGACCTCGCCGACCTGTCGCGCCACGTCCTGACCACCCGGCACGACGACCACGAGTTCGTTGTTGGTCGGGTGGGCGGCGATGCCGTCGAACGTGCGGGCGATCTCGGCGACCCGCTCGGCCGCAGCGCTCACCACTTCGTCGCCGGCGTCGAACCCGAACGTCGGTCGGATGGTGTCGAGTGCGCTCAAGCGGATCCACAGCGCCACGTGGTCCTTCGCCCGGATGGGATCGTTCGCCATTGCGTCGATCAGGCCGCGACGGTTCAGGAGCCCGGTCTCGGGTGCATGTGTCGACAACCACTGCAACTGGTCCGCGTAGCGCGTCGACTCGGTGATGTCGTGTGCGGAGACCACGACCGCGCTCGGGGATGCCGGGTCCGCGCCGCCGATCGGACGAACGGCAACCCGGCAGATCCGACCATCTCCGAACCCGGGCCGCTCGACCGCCAGCACCAGGTCGTCGACGACCTCGCCGCGCAACCCCCGGTTGAGGGGGCGCTGATCCTCGGCGATCGGCGTGCCGTCGACATCGCGGAGGATGTACGCACGATCGCAATCCTCGGTGACGACGCGATTGCCGAGCAGCTCGATCGACGCCCGGTTGGCGTAGGTGAGTCGCCCGTCGGCGTCGAAAACGAGGACGCTCTCGACGAGCGATTCGAGCACCGTGCGCAACATGTCGTCAGATGCCGTGACCCGAGCCAGTGCGTCTTGCATCTCGGTGATGTCCGCGGCAACCAGGACCACTTGCCCGCCGACCGCGACGACGTTGGCCCGCCATGTCTCGACCCCGTCCGGGCATGCGACCGAAAACGTCATCGTGATCGGCTCGCCGGGCTGTTGGAGCGCACGGATGCCGACGGCGATCGGATCTCCGCTCAGAATGGGGATGTCAGTGGCACTCCGACCGATGTCGATCACGGCGGTCATGGCCGTGTTCGCGACGCACAGGACGAAGTTGACGATGTCGCCTGCGGCGTCGCGGACCGGGTCGAAGATGCCGACGCCGTCACCGACGGCGTCGAGCGTCGTGGCCAGGCGGACAGTGGCGTCGGCCTCGGCACGAGCGGCGAGTTCCCGAGCTGTGTGATCACTCACCATCTGCACGATGAGGTGGTCCATCCGGGTCAACCGGATCTCGAGCACGAGTCGTGGCAGCTCGAGGTCGCTGCCGTCGAGGTTGTCGATCGTCCGGGTCATCGCCTCGTCGGACTCCCACACAGCGCGGAGTTCGGCAAGCGACGGTGAGATCGTGCCGTCGCTCGACAACGCAGCAATGCGCTCATCGAGGGTTTCGGCGCGCTCGTTTCGGAAGATGGTGCGCGTGTCGATGATGTGGAAGTCGTCGTCGACGATGGGCTCGAGGAGCACGATTGCTCGGTCGAGGGATTGCACGATCGTTCGGAGCCGCGCTTCGCTCTGGGCGAGTTGGTCGTCGGTGGTGCAGTCGTGCGACGTCTGCAGCAGCACGTCGCCGGCGCGACCTGTGGTGACCTCGAAGCGGAAGATCTCGAAGGTCCCGTCGACCACACCGCGTCGCACGATGTCGTACGTCGGCGGGATCTTGCCCTCCCAGGCCTGCTGCGCGGCGTCGAGCGCAATCTGATGGTCGATGAACACCTCGCTCGCCCATGCTCCGGGCACGACGCCGTCGTGGAGCGGCAGGGCGAGGGCCGCCCGGTTGCAGAAGATGATCTCGAGGTCGACGATGCGGTCGTCCTCGAAGGCGGGACGGTAGAGGAACACCCCTTGTGAGAGTTGGTCGAGTGCGAGTCGAACGAGGTCGGCCGACAACGCCAGAGCCCCCAGGAGCTCGGGTGCTGGCTGTGTTGGTGTCGAGAGGGTTGCGGTCATGATCGGGTGGCGGTTCGTCGTCGAAGGCGACGCAGGGGTTGGCCGACACCGGACTGTCCGTCGGTGGGTGCCCGATGTTCCCGGCAGTGGGCATCTTGACCAAAACCTGAGGTATCTTCGACTGCACTTTGGCAGTGCTTCCCCGCCTTCATCCGTGATCCATGACTTCGAAAGGCGCCGCATGGCAGCCAGTGACGAGTTGCTCGACACGTTGAATCGGTTCGGCGGCTCGTCGACAGCTTCGAAGTGTCCGATGTGCTCGACTCCGTTGTCGACCGCGCCGTCGAACTCCTCGATGCCGATGGTGCCGGAGTCACGCTCGCGGCCAAGCGGGGAGAGCTCGCCATCGTGTCGGCGAATGCCGAGTTCGCCATCGAGCTCGAACGTGTCCAACAGCAGTCTTCGCAGGGTCCGTGCCACGAGGTGTTCCGGACCGGTGAGGTGATGGTGATCGACGACATCTCCGCCCACGACGAGTGGCCGATCTACGTCGCGGCGGCACGAGAATTCGGAGTCCGTTCGGTGATGGGCATGCCGCTGCAGGTTGGCGAACGAAGTGTCGGTGCGCTCGACGTGTACAGCTCGCAACTGCACAAGTGGAGCGACGACGATGTCATGGCGGCGCGAGCTCTTGCCAATGTCGCCACGACCTACATCCTCCACGCCACCGAACTCGAACGGTCGAATCGGCTGAACGACCGGCTCCACGAGGCGCTCGGCTCGCTGGTGGTGATCGAGCAGGCCAAGGGAATCCTGTCGGGCGAGAACGGCATCGACCTCGACCACGGTTTCGAGTTGCTGCGCACACGTGCGAGCAACAGCCGGTCCACCCTGCGCAGTGTGGCCGAAGCAGTCGTCAACGACGGCCTACGCCTCGCACCCGCAACCTGACCCCGACGGGACAACGCCTGTCAGACCTCAGTTGTCCCTCTGCCCGGCGGTCAGGTGAGCCAGGCGGGTCGGTTCGACTCGTAGGTGTCGATTGCCGCAGCGTGGGTGAGGGTGATGCCGACGTCGTCGAGTCCGTTGAGGAAGCGGTGCTGGGTCTGGGGATCCATCGGGAACGCCTCGTCGATGCCGGCCGCTGGCACCTCGACCTTCAGCTGCTCCATGTCGACGACGATCTGGGTGTCGGCGTCAGCCTCGATCGCCGACCAGATCGCTTCGACCGTCGATTCGGACACCACGACCGGGACGAGGCCGTTCTTCGTGCAGTTGTTCCGGAAGATGTCGGAGAAGCTCGGCGCGATCACCGCGTCGAAGCCGTACTGCTGGATCGCCCACACCGCGTGCTCGCGCGACGAGCCGACGCCGAACGCCGGTCCGGCGACGAGAATGTTGGCGTGCGCGTAGCGTTCGTCGTTGAGGACGAAGTCGCGGTCGTCGCGCCACGTGGAGAACAGGCCCTTGTCGAAGCCGGTGCGCTCGACCCGCTTGAGCCAGTCGGCGGGGATGATCTGGTCGGTGTCGACGTCGGAGCGCTTCAACGGCACGCCGGTTCCCGTGATCACTTGCACGGCCTTCATGATGCGGCTCCTTCCAGGTCGGCGGGCGTACAGAAGGTGCCCTTCACTGCTGTCGCAGCAGCGACTTCGGGCGACACGAGGTGGGTGCGGCCGCCGCGGCCCTGGCGTCCCTCGAAGTTGCGATTGCTCGTACTTGCGGCCCGCTCGCCCGGCGCGAGCTTGTCGGGGTTCATGGCGAGACACATCGAGCATCCGGGTTCGCGCCAGTCGGCACCCGCTGCGATGAACACCTGGTCGAGACCTTCGGCGACTGCTTGCGCCTTCACGGCATGACTGCCGGGCACCACCATCACGCGTGCCACGGTGACCGTGCGACCCTGCATCACCGCAGCGGCGGCGCGCAGGTCTTCGATACGACTGTTGGTGCAGGATCCGATGAACACCGTGTCGACGGCGACGTCGCGCAGCAGGGTGCCAGGTTCGAGGCCCATGTACTCCAGCGCTCGGGCGACGGTCTCCCTGGTGGTCGGGTTGTCGTAGTCGTCCGGCGAGGGGACCGATGCGTCGATCGTTGCGACCTGGCCCGGGTTCGTGCCCCAGGTGACGTGGGGGCGAATCGCGGCCGCATCGAGGACGACGGCGTTGTCCCACACCGCATCGTCGTCGGAGTAGAGCGTCGACCAGTCGGTGACAGCCGCATTCCAGTCGGTGCCTGACGGGGCGTTGGCGCGCCCGCGGAGGTAGTCGAACGTCGTGTCGTCGGGGGCGATCATCCCGGCCTTGGCGCCGGCTTCGATCGACATGTTGCACACCGTCATGCGGCCTTCCATCGACAGCGCCCGGATGGCCGAGCCGCGGTACTCGATCACGTGGCCGATGCCGCCACCGGTGCCGATCTCACCGAGGATCGCCAGGATCACGTCCTTGGCGGTGACGCCCGGTTGGAGATCGCCGTCGACGGTCACCGACATCCACTTCGGGCGCTGTTGGGGAAGCGTCTGGGTGGCGAGCACGTGCTCGACTTCGCTCGTGCCGATCCCGAACGCCAGCGCACCGAAGGCGCCGTGGGTGGCGGTGTGCGAATCGCCGCACACGATGGTCATGCCCGGCAGCGTGCGTCCCTGCTCGGGGCCGATGACGTGCACGATGCCCTGGTTCGGATCGCCCATCGGGACGTTGGTGATGCCGAACTCGGCGGTGTTCTCGCGCAGCGTGTCGATCTGTTTGGCCGAGATCGGATCGGCGATCGGCTGGTCGATGTTCTCGGTCGGGACGTTGTGGTCCTCCGTGGCGATCGTGAGGTCGGGCCGGCGAACGCTGCGGCCGCTGAGGCGCAGCCCGTCGAATGCCTGCGGGCTGGTGACCTCGTGCACGAGATGCAGGTCGATGTACAGCAAGTCCGGCTCGTCGGGCGCTGAATGCACCAGGTGGCGTTCCCACACCTTCTCCGGCAGTGTCTTGCTCATGATCGATCTCCTCGTTGGTGTTACTCGTGGTGTCTGACACCATGAGAAACCGTTCCTAGAATGTGGGATAGAGTTCCTGTGATATGGACATGGTAACGGGTGTCGGCGTGCTCGACAAGGCGATGAGTGTGTTGCGGTCGGTCGCAGAGTCACCACGCTCGCTCGGCGAACTGCAACAGACAGCCGGGCTTCCCCGCGCCACCGCGCACCGGCTCGCGGTCGCGTTGGAGCAGCACGGTCTGCTGCGTCGAGACGCCGAGGGCAGGTTCGAGCTCGGCCTCGGGCTGGTGCCGCTCGGGCAGACGGCGTCCGAACGGTTCCCACTCGTCGAACTGGCCCGGCCAACGCTCGAGGCGCTTCGCGATGCCACCGGCGAGAGCGTGCAGTTGTTCGTCACGGAAGGCGCGTTCCGGCGGTGCGTGCTGTCGCTCGAATCGACTCACGGGCTGCGGTGGATCGTGCCCCAGGGAGCGCTGCTGCCGCTCGATGTCGGCTCGGCGGGCCGCGTGCTGTCCGGCGAGACGGCGCGGTCCGGCTGGATCCAGAGCATCGGCGAGCGCGAAGCAGGTGTTGCCTCGGTGAGCGCCCCGGTGATCGGCGCCGATGGGGCGACGGTTGCAGCAGTGTCGGTGAGCGGGCCGATCGAGCGGCTCAGCCGCCAGCCCGGCAAGCGGTTCGGCGACCACGTCGTCGCTGCCGCCAGGCGCATTTCGCCCTGAGGCGACGCAGCGGGTGTCCCGAAAGTTCCGGTTGCGTGACGGCGCATCGGCTGGACAGTCGGTGGTCCGCCTGGTGCGCCGTCGTGGCGTGCACAACGAAAGGACCCCCTGTGTCGAACACCATGGATCTCGCCTCGCTCATCGAAGGCTCGAACGAACTGCCGTGGCTGCGTGAGGCAGCGTGCCGCGAACTCGAGTTGGATCGTCTCGACTTGTTCTTCGTCGACGCGGGTCGCACGCTGTCGAAAGAAGGCAAGGCGATCTGTGGACGTTGCACGGTACGTTCGGCCTGCCTCTCCTACGCGTATCACCACGAGATCTCCGGCGGATACTTCGGTGGGCTGTCGCCGGCCAAGCGGCGTGAGCTGACCGTCGACGAGGCGCTCGAAACGATCGCGTAGGCGGGCGGGACCTCAGCTCGGCGCCTGCTGGTCGTCAGACGAGCTGATGGGTTCGCTCCGTCGGGCTGATGATCTGCGCTCGCAGGTCATCGGCCCACTCGATCGCCTCGGCGTACATGAGCCGCAGGTGTTCGAAACTGCCGGCATCGAGTTCGGCGAGCCGGGCGACATCTCCGGCCTCGCAGGCACGCACGATGTCGAGCGCTCGGCCCAGCTCGCCTTCGCCGTCGACGAGTGCCGAGGCGATCTCGCTGGAGACGGGCAATTCGCCGACCAGTTCGAGCATCGGCGTGTGGTAGATCGCATCGGTCACCGACAGCAACCCGACGGTGAAGCCGATGCTCGATGCTGCCCCGCCCGGGACGATCGAGCTGATCATGCGGGCCCGCGTGGCGCCGAGCGTGATCAGTTCCTCGCTGGCGCCTGCCGCAGTCGACAAGGCGATCAGCCCCGCCATACGGCGGACCTGGCCGAGTCCGAGGAGAATGACCGTGTGGCGCAGCGAATCGACTCGCCGATCGAGGCCGAATGCACTCGAGTTGGCGATTGCCATCAACCGGAACGTGAG
>JBBQEU010000080.1:0-13848 GCA_038321235.1 Acidimicrobiales bacterium
GTTGTGGCGTTATCGGGAACTCGTTGGTTTCCTGGCGCTTCGCGACATCAAGGTCCGCTACAAGCAGGCTGCCTTCGGTGCGATCTGGGCGCTTGCGCAGCCGGTTGCGTCACTGGTGGTGTTCACGGTGCTGTTCAGTCGGCTGGCGGACGTGCCGAGCGATGGTGTGCCCTACGTTCTGTTCGCCTTCGTCGGCACCATCCTGTGGGCGCTGTTCGCCGGTGGGCTCGATGACGCCACGACGAGTCTCGTGTCGAACTCCGCACTCGTCACCAAGGTGTACTTCCCCCGGTCGGCACCTCCGCTCGCGAGTGTGCTGCCGCGTCTGCTCGACCTGTGTATCTCGCTGGTGCTGCTGGCGGTGCTCATGGCCGTGTACGGGAGGGCACCGGGCCCGCAGGTGCTGCTGACGCCGATCGTGGTGTTGTGGGCCACCGCCCTCGCGTTCGGGTTCGGATTGACCTTCGCCACCCTGCAGGTCCGCTATCGCGATGCCCACCACGGTTTGACACTCGTGGTTCAGCTGTGGCTCTTCGCCAGCCCGGTGGCGTACTCGAGCACCTTGATCCCCGAACCGTGGCGTTGGGTCTACGCCCTCAACCCCGTGGTGGGCATGCTCGAGACGGCGCGGTGGACGATCCTCGATGCGCCGGCGCCTCCGGCGACCGCAGCCATCAGCGTGGCCACCACCGTCGTCGCCATCGCCCTGGGTGTTCGTACGTTCGCTCGGAACGAACGACGATTCGCGGACATCATCTGAGCGCCATGAGCGACAACGCGATCGAGATGGAGGGCGTGAGCAAGCGCTACGTCCTGGGAGAAACAGCGACCTCCACGACCGTGCGTGATGCGTTCACATCTGCGGTGCGCAGGCGCTCGCGTCCCGCTGCCGACGCCGCGTCGGAGCGGCCCGAGGTGTGGGCGCTGCGCGACGTCACGATGGAGGTACCTGCCGGCACGACACTCGGCATCGTCGGGCGTAACGGGGCCGGCAAGAGCACCCTGCTCAAGGTGCTCGCACGGATCACCGAGCCCACCACCGGCGTCAGCCGGACGCGGGGAGCGGTCGGGTCGTTGCTCGAGGTCGGAACCGGCTTCCACCCCGAACTCACGGGCCGCGAGAACGTCTATCTGAACGCGGCGATCCTGGGCATCTCTCGCACGCAGGCCGTGCGCAGCTTCGACGACATCGTGGACTTCGCCGGCATCTCGAGGTTCATCGATACCCCGGTGAAGCGCTACTCGTCGGGGATGTACCTGCGTCTCGCGTTCGCCGTCGCCGCGCACGTGGAAGCCGACGTGCTGTTGGTCGACGAGGTACTGGCTGTCGGCGACGCCGAGTTCCAGCGGCGGTGTCTCGGCAAGATGGAGGAGATCGGGCGGTCCGGACGCACCGTGGTGTTCATCAGTCACAACCTCGACGCCGTGACGCGCCTGTGTCCGACGACGCTGTGGCTCGACGCAGGCGCGCTCCGGGCGATCGGGCCGACCTCTCAGGTCGTCGAGGAGTATCTGCTCGATGCCACTGACGACGGCGGCGCACGGACGTTCGCCGACGACCCGAGCGCCGCGGTCGCTGTGCGCTCTCTGCGTGTGCGTGATGAGTCCGGCGAGGCACAGGGCCGGGTGAGACGCGACGGGGCCGTCACCATCGATGTCGGGCTGGTGGTGCGCGAAGAGATGCGCGGATTGGATGTGGCCGTCAGCGTCGAAACCGTCAGCGGATTCCGTCTCATCGACGAGGCGCTCTCGGACACTGCTCCCACCGGATCGCTCTCCGCACTCGACGCTCCGGGCGAGTACGAACTCTCGCTGACACTGTCGCCTCTGCTGATGCCTGGCGAGTACACGTTGAACATCTGGGTCGGTACGCCCTACGAGACGTACGTGTGGGAGCACGCCGCGGCGCGGCTTCGTCTCGAGGGCAGCCATCAGGCCCGGCCCGACCGTGTGCTCCATTCCGTCGGCACGTGGCAGGTCGGGACGGTGTGAGGGCCGGCCCGCTCGCCGACGATCCTCTACTGGCGTTCGGAATGCCGATTGCCCGGTTTCGACTGTCAAGAAGTCGTATCTTCTGGGCGTGGCCGAGCTGGACCGGGTGGAGGAGATGACGCTGCGCGACTACGCCGTGGTGGTGTGGCGACGCAAGTGGCTGGTGATCGTCCCCACGCTCGTGACCGGGATCGTGGCAGCGCTGTTCACGCTCGCTCAGACACCGATGTACCGGGCGTCGGCCGATGTGCTCGTTCGACTCCCGCCGACGGCGACCTCACTCAGCTCGACCGGGGCGGTCATGTCGCCGCGTCTGGTGGAGAACGAGTTCGGCACGGCGTCGGGTTCCACCCTCGAGTCGCAGGTGCGCACGATCGTCGGGAGCGAGCCCGGCCTCAGCGTCAGCTCCAGTGAGGGCTCCGATGTCTTCACGTTCACCGCCACCAGCTCGGATCCCGTCGCGGCGGCGTCTGCGGCCAACACCTACGCCGGGCAGTACATCCAGCTCCAGCAGGACAGCCTGATCGCGCAGTACGACGCACGCACCCAGGTGCTCGAGGCGCAGTTGGTCGGTGTCGAGGACGGCTCGGTCGACAGCAGCCGCCAGCAGGAATACGAGCGCGAACTGGAAGATCTGGAGGTGTCGACACGGCTGGCGCGTACGTCGAGCTCGATGCTGATCGACGCTGCCACGCCTCCGGGTGCCCCGTTCGAACCGACCGTCACCCGCACGGTGACCCTCGCCCTCGTGGTGGGGTTGCTGATCGGTCTGGGCGCCGCGTTCCTCGTCGACTACCTCGACACCACGATCCGTGACGACGACGATCTGCAGGCGGCGACCGGCCTGGCGAACCTGGCGGTGATCCCGCGGGCGGTGGCCGCCGAGCACGGCGACGAGGGCCACATCGTGGCGCGGGACGCTCCGCAGTCGCCGGCGGCGGAGGCGTACCGGAACCTGCGCACGGCCATTAAGTTCATGTCGCTCGACCGACCGATCCGCACCGTGCTGGTCACGAGTGCTCGGCCCGGGGAGGGCAAGACGACCACGGCGACGAACCTGGCGATCGTCGCCGCCCGCTCCGGTCAGCGGGTGCTGTTGGTCGATTGCGATCTGCGCAGGCCGCAGGCCCACCTGTTCTTCGATCTCTCGAACGATGTCGGCTTCACGTCGGTGCTGCTCGGCGAGGTGACGCTCCAGCAGGCGGCGCAGGTGCCCACGGGCGTCGGCAAGCTCGCTGTCGTCACGTCGGGCCCGTTGCCGCCCGATCCTTCCGATCTCCTCTCGGGCGAGACGACCTACCGTGCGCTGGACAGCTTCCGTTCCGAGGTCGATCTGATCGTGATCGATTCGCCGCCCGTGCTCCCGGTGGCCGACCCGACGGTGTTGGCCGGCATGGTCGATGGTGTGATCGTGGTCGCCTCGGCCGGCTCGACCGACAGGCGTGCGCTCGCGCGGGCGGTGAATCGCCTCCAGGCAGTCAATGCACCGATCCTCGGCACCGTGCTGAACCGCTACGAGGTGAAGGGCGAGGCCGACTACGACTACGGCTACGAGCGCCCACACGCGCTCCCCGAGCTCGACGACGAGCCCGCCGCGGCTGCCCAGTCCCACGAACGCGTCAGCTGAGCGCTGCGCTGCTGAGGCCGTGAACGATGCCCGATCGAATGCCGCTCGACTTCAGTAGCGCGACGTTTCGGGTCGTGGGCGAGTTGCCTGCCGTGATGCCCCGCAAACGGCCCGAGGCGATGGTTGCCGACTTCGACACCGAACTGGTCGTGCTGGTGCCCGAAGCCCGCCTGGCGCATCTCCTCGACGAGGGCCTGTCACTGGTGCTCGACTCGTGCGACGGTGTCACCCCGTCCGCGGGCGTGATCGCCGAGGTCGTCGACGCCACCGGCGAAAGCGAACCGCAGGTCGCCGAGTGGCTGCGTAACTGCCTCGACCGATTGGCGCAGCTGAACATCCTGCTGGCGGCGGGATGAGGAGTCCTCGAGGCTTCCAGAATCTCGGAGCAATGCATCTCACGTGGAGGTCACGGAAACTATTGTCCGAGAAACTCCCCAAACCCCTGAAGGACGACCAACGGTGGATCGCCGTACTGCGTTGAAAAGACTGGCCGCAAGCGGCGCAATCGCCGCCGGAGGATCGATGGTGTTGTCGTCCAATACGGTCAGTGCGACGAACTCGGGCGTGGTTGCCCCGCTCGACCCGTTCACGATCAGCTCGCCGGGCAACAGCAGCGAGATCAGGATCCTCGACAATTCGGCGGCGCTGATCCCCGGTGCCACGGCGATGCACTCCTGGACGATCGTCTCGCATGCGAACCTCGGCAACAACCGTCGGCTGCTGGTTCGCCGCACCTCGGATGCCTCGACCATCGTGGTCGGACCACCGGCGAGCACCAACAACTGTGCCACACCGTGTACGGGCAACGTCGGACCGAACCTGGAGCACGGGGACGTCATGCTGTCACGGGCGCTCGACAATGGGGCCCCGACGAGCTTCGCGAATCAACCGTCGAGCATCTACACCGTTCGAGTGCTGATCGAGTGGACGTACACCACCGGCAGCGGGCCAGCTCGGGCCGAGTACGAATTCTCCGGTGCCGGGCGATCTCTCCCGTCCGTCCGCAAGCTGTAGGACGGACGCTCCAGTTCAGCGCCGGGGGTCGAGTTCGGCCAGCATCTGCTTCGTGCGGGTGGTCCAGCTCTTCGCGTGCTCGGCGAGGTACTCCCGCGAGGGGAACACCATCGGCCAGACGTAGCCGGGCCAGCGATGGGGCGCAAGTGCAAGCGGCGCGTTGAGGTACTGCCCACGAGGTCGGTCTGCCACCATCCGGAGCGCCATGCGCTGGCGACCGTGGGCCACCCGTCCTCTCGCCCAGTCGACGAGCGGGTGTGACGGCACGGGGAACGAATCCCAGGCTTCGATCACGCCGTGGGCGAAGAGCACGTCGATCTTCCACCGCACGACCCGGTCGATTGCTTCGTGCCAGTCGACGTCGCTGACGAGCACGAGTTGAAGTACGTCACGAATCGAGTGCAGACCCTTGAGTCTCGAATGTCCGACGTGGTTGGCGGCGTGGATCAGCCGGTTCGGTCCGTCGAGGGCCGACATCTCGACGCCACCGATCGTGAACGGCGCCGGTGACGCGAACAGTTCGTCGAGCGGGATCACCATGCCGAAGTACCCCTGCTGGAGCATGGTGTGGACGTCGACCTCGACCCGGGTCTCGGTGACGACGGTGGTCGACTTGCCGTAGTGGTTCTGCCAGAACTCGCGCCGGGAAGCCGGAACCGAGGTGTCCGGGAACTGGGCGATGAAAGCCGGTCGGTCGTCGGGTCGCACCAGGAGGTCCACATCGGTGCTGAACCGGTCGGCGGGGCGATCGTAGTCGAGGTGTGCTGTGGCGCACCCTTTGAGGATGCGGACGTCACCGACGCCCGCCCGAACGAGCCGTTCGGCGACGTCGAGTGCGGCGGCGTGGGCGGCCATCGTGGTCTGGACGGCGTCGAGCTGGCGCCTGCGAAGATCGAGCGTCCACTCATCGCTCGCATCAGCGACCCATCCGGCCGCGACGGCGCCGGCGACCCATGGAAGCACCCGGCGGGCGGCGGCGAGGTCGAGTACCACTCCGGGGTCGTCGAGGGTGAGGGGTGTGGGGTCCACTCCTGGCAGCCCGAACGCAGCCAGGCGGGCAACGGCGTCGGTCGTGTTCACGGCGTCCAACGCTCGACGAGTGACGCCAGCAGCTCCAGACTCTCGGCCGTCGTCGAGTACGTCATCCGCACGGTCGGCACGGCACGCACGATGCGATTCAAGCCCTCGAACGCCGGTGCGTACACCTCGTCGTGCACCACTGCGTGCTGGGTGAGCGACGTGAGCGCCAGGGCGGGCCCGACATCGATGATCGCTGGTTCGCAACGGGCTCCCCACTCGACGAGCACGATGCCGGCGAGCGTCCCGCCAGAGGAGAGCGTGAACTCGTCGCCGACCTCCCACGGGTACACGAACCGGTAGCGATCATCCGGCGCCGTCGGATACTCCACACCGACCGCGCCGGCCCCACCTCGACGGAGCCCGATGGGCCGATGGAAGGGTCGCACCGACAGGTCGTCGGGGCACACCGCCGTGATCTCGTCGGCCACGTACGAGTAGCCGGCGAGGACAGCAGCGGCCGCGAGCGTCGACTTGCCGCTGTGGCTCTGCCCGGCGAGCGCGACGACACCAACAATGGTCTCGATCGACGCGGCGTGCAACGGAACGCACCCGACCGCAGCCTCGGCGGCAGCAATGTTGGCCGCATCGAGTGAGGCCTGGAGTTCGCCTGCGTCCACGGGTGTGAGCGTAAACGGGCAGGCCCCCCGTTGTCGCGACCACGCATCGGCAAGTTCGAGCGCAGACCGTCCCGAATCTGTAGCGCAGAACGTCCCGAACTTGGAGCGTAGAAGGTCCCGAACTTGGAGCGCAGAACGTCCCGAACTTGGAGCGTAGGGGCGTGGATGTCAACCTCCGTGCTGCGAACTACCGTCGCCGCATCGTCGATGACGAACTCGATCAACTCATCGATGGGGGTGCCACTGCACTGTCAATCGATGGGGCGAAGGGAATCGGCAAGACTGCAACTGCTGCCGAGCGAGCCGCCACGATCTTTGCGCTCGAGGATCCCGCCACCCGCGAGATCATCACCAGCGACGCCCGACGGATCGTCACCGACGGTGCGGTGCTGATCGACGAGTGGCAACACGCCCCGAGCACGTGGGATGTCGTGCGACGCGCCGTCGACGCCGGCGCCCGACCGGGGCAGTTCATCCTGACCGGGTCTGCATCCGGACCACGCCTGGGCGCTCACAGCGGTGCGGGAAGGATCCTGCAGGTACGCATGCGTCCGATGACGCTGACCGAACGAGGGGTTGGCACGCCGACGGTGTCGTTGGCACAGCTCCTTCGAGGTGACCGCTCACCGGTCGAGGGCGACAGCGACATCAGCCTCGATCATTACGTGGACGAAATCGTCAGATCGGGCTTCCCGGGTCTGCGCGAGTTGGACGACCGTGTTCGACGAGCGCAACTGCAGGGCTACGTCGAGCGGGTCATCGACCGCGACGTTCCAGATGTCGCTGGCCGGTCGGTGCGCAATCCGGCGGCCCTTCGGCGCTGGTTGCGGTCGTACGCGGCGGCGACCTCGTCGTGTGCGTCGTACGAGAAGATCCGCGATGCCGCCGCGTCCGGCGACGGCGACAAGCCGGCCCGCTCGACCACCCAGCCGTATCGCGACTCGTTGGAGGCACTGCACCTCCTCGACCCGCTCCCTGCATGGTCGCCGTCGAGAAGCCACATCGCCGAGTTGGGAGAGGCTCCGAAGCATCATCTCGTCGACCCGGCGTTGGCGGCCTCGCTGCTCGGGGTGGGATCGGGAGCGCTGCTCGACGGCGAGGCCGGTCACGTCCGACATCCTCGTGACGGAACGTTCCTGGGTGCGTTGTTCGAGTCGCTGGTGACGCTCGGACTGCGAGTGTTCGCACAGTCGGCGGAGGCCACCGTCGGCCATTTCAGAACTCACAGGAACCAGCACGAGGTTGATGCGATGGTCGAGCGCGATGACGGCCGAGTCGTCGCCGTCGAGGTGAAGTTGTCACCCACCGTCGACGACCACGACGTCCGACATCTCCGGTGGCTCGCGGACCGCATGGGCGGCGATCTCCTCGACGCGATGGTGATCACCACCGGACGTTCCGCCTACCGGCGCCCCGACGGCATTGCTGTCGTCCCCGCCGCCCTGCTGGGACCGTGACCGAGAGATGGCGGGGCGTCGATCGTGGGGGGCAGCGCATCGCGCCCACCCCGACCGTGAGAGACGGCACGTTCCTGGGCCCTTTCCGGAAACCGGGATGCATCGCGCACGGGACACTATATGGTATTGACACCATATGGCGTGTGCTCCTTACTCTGTGGTGGTTCGCGTTGAGTTTCACCCCGAGTTTGCTGCTCAGTACGTGCAGTTGTGTACCGACGAGAAGCTTCGAGATCGCCGGCGAAGTCACCCAACTTCTGGACGCACTCGAAAAGTTCGGACACGAAATCGAAGGGCACCACCCCGATGACCCGAGCCATCCGATCGTCATCTCACGCCTCGCAACCTTCGCCCTGCGCCGCACACCACCCACCCAGTACACCCCGTACGCGACCGAACCACCGATCATCCGCATTCCCTACGTCTGGTTCCACGACGCCGAAACCAATTCGCCGCTGGTGGTTGTGATGCAACTCGGCGACAAGACCGAACTACAGAACCGCTGGTATCCCTCTGCCGTGCGACGCATCGAGAACACCCTGGTACCGGACTGGGAACGCAACCACCCAAACCAGCGAGCCATTGTCAGGAGAACCCGATGAGCAACACGATCATCCCCACCGTCGCCGTTGACTACAGCGACGACGACTTCGCCACCTCCACCGAACGAGTCCGCGCCGCGCGAGCCGCGCTGCTCAGCGACCCCGCAGCCGCTGACTCCCATCGAGCACTCGGAGAACTCGTTGCGCAGCGCCTCGATGCGAGGAGGGCGACACTCAGCGAAGTTCGCCGTGCCGTCGGACTCACCCAAGCACAGTTGGCCGCGGACCTCGACATGGACCAAGGCGACATCTCACGCCTCGAGCGCCGCCAGAACCTGCACCTTTCGACTCTGGCCCGGTTCATCGAAGCAACCGGAGGGGTGCTGCGCATCACTGCCCGCTACGGCGACGCAGAAGTCGTGCTCGACATCGGCGACGTCGCACCCGTGCCACACGACGCCATCGACGCCTGAGCGCCACCCAGCCGACGATCACGCTCAGGGCGTAATGGGATCGACAGCGCAAACCACGACAGCCGTCGGGCGCCCCGCCGTCTGCGCCCCGTGCGTCCCATTGCACGATCTGCGCCCCGAGAGTCCCGGAACCCGGGACGCAGCGGGCGCAGATCCGTCTGGCAACGGTAGGGAAGCCTCACTCGCCGACGTAGAGGCGGTCGAGGTCGATCAGTTCGACATCGCCACGCCCTGCGGCTGCACGCTGCAGGTTCGCGTCGAACCCCGACGCCGAGAACAGCAGCAACCGAGCGCCACGCGCCTGCGGACGCTTCGCTGCGACCAGCGTTCGCACCCGGTCGAGCCGGTCGAGGTCGGCGACGGTTCGCTGCGCCGTGGTGTGTTTGGCCTCGCCCAGTGCGAGCACGTTCGTCGATCCATCGGCATTGCGGGCCAGGGCGACCACGTCGACCTCGTGTTGCACCCTCGCAGTGGGGTCGTTGACGACGGCGGGGTTCACCTCGAACACGACGCCGCCAACAGTGTCGGGTGACGCGAAGCGGAAGGTGAACTCGCGTGCGATGTCCTCGAAGTGCGCGCCGAGCACGTGGGTCCGAAAGCGTGGCTCGGCGTCACGCCATGCGTCGGCGGTGCGACGGTCTTCGAACCGGGCGAGGTCCCGCCGGGTCACGGCGTGGTGGAACCTGACGATGGGGTCCGCCAGGCGGTAGATCGGACGTCGCGACCGCAGTGCGTCGTCGGCGGCGACCACGAAGCCGGCGTCGACGAGGGCTCGGAGCGGATGCTGTACGGCGCCGGGGTCCCTCCCCACCGCCTGCGCGATGGACCCTTGTGTCGTGTTGCCGGCAGCGATCGCTGCGACCACCGAGTGGTACACGGCCCGGTCGGTGATCGCTCGCTCCTCGGTGAGGAGGTACTCGTCTTCTCGGAACATGGCACTCGACGGGTTGAGCGGTCCGGCGGCGAGCCATCGGTCGATGTCAGGTGCCCGATTCGGTACCGGCGCGTCGAGGAGGTCTCGGTAGCCGGGCGTTCCGCCCACCACTGCATGCACGAGGAAGGCTGTTGCCGGATCCTCGATCGCCCAGAACGCGGAGGCGGTGCGGTAATCGAAGGTTCGCACGACGACATCGGTCGACGCTCGACCGCGCAATGCCTGCGTGCCCTCCAGTAACGACGCCATCACCGAGAGCGCCGAGCCGCACAGGATGAGCCGGAGCGACCCGGTGCGCTCGCGTGAGGCGTCGATGAACCGCTGGAGCGACGAGGAGAGTTCGGGCGAATGGTCGAGGAGGTACGGGAATTCGTCGATGATCACCAGCGCCCCACCCGGTCGCTGGGCGAGTTCGTCGAGCGCACGCAGCACGTCGTCCCAACTGTCCACGGCCACGCGCCCGCCGGGGACACCTGCGTGCTCGCCGATGGCCGCACCGATGGCACCGAGCGACTGGGCCCGCTCTTGCGCCACGGCCTGGTGATAGAGCCCACCGGCCGCGTGCGCCAGGCGCCGCAACAGATACGACTTGCCCTGGCGCCGTCGACCACGAACGATCGCCACGTGCGTACCGGGTCGATCAGCGGCGAAGGCGGAAAGGTCGTCCCACTCCCGTTCCCGGTCGAACAACTCGGCAGGCCGCTTCATGACACAATCATAGTTCGGCTTAGTATAAGTACGTCCAGTAATCACTGGTCATGTGCGAGGCGGAAAACGACAAGAGCGTCGCCCGAAGGCGACGCTCTCGTCGGAAAGGAATCAGGAGTTGATCAGGCGATGACGGACTGGCGACGGCGGATCTGAGTCACGCCGAAGAGGCCGAGGCCGATTGCGAGAAGACCCATGCCGATACCGGTTGTGGTGCTGATACCACTCGAGCCGGTTGCCGGGAGGCCTCCACCAGGTGCGGTCGGAGCAGCGGCAACCACGACGGAGAAGCTGGAGACGACGGTCCCGCAGGTTGCGGTTCCGGCGAAGGTTCCGGCGGTCGAAGGAGCGGTCACCGTAGCTGTGGCGGTGCCGGTGGTGCTGGCGGTCACGGTGCTGGTGGCGCCGTTGAAGACGACGGCAACGGATGCACCTGGCACGCAGCCGGAGATGCCGACCGTGACGGGAGCACCAGGAGAACTCGACGCCGGGGTGACCGTCGCCGTTCCGGTGCTGCTTCCGTACTGAGCTTCGGCGCCCATTCCGAAGCCGAAGACGACGGCAGAGACTGTCATGAGAGCGAGAGCAAGCTTTTTCATGTGGGTTCCTTTCCAAGGGCCAGGCCTCAACCTTAGCGGACGGTTCGGCGATGTCCAGCTTCATCGGCAAGCTTGCAGTGATTCTGGAGCGCGATCAGGTTGGCCGGTCCGCGAGTGGCTGCACCCACTCGACGGGCATTTCACCGTCGTCTCCGGCTGGGAGGTCGAATTCGAGGTGGTAGTCGACACTCTCACCTGGCCCGATGATCACGTCGGTGGCATAGCCCATCCATCCCGCTTCGGGTTGCGTGCCGACGGCGATGACCTCGCCGTCGAGGGTCGCGACCTGCAGTGTCGGCGGGCCGAAGAAGTTGACGATCAGCCAACTGGATCCGTTCGGGAGGTCGTAATTGTTGCCGATGACGTAGCGGGGCAGGCCGCTACTCGGGGCGTTGTTGGTCAGCGTCACGTCGGCAACGAGCGTCCTCGCCCCTCCTTCACCGGTGTCGATGCGTACGTCGACGTCACGTTCGAGGAACACGTCGATCTTGCTCTCGCCCCTGTTCGCCACGACGACGGAGAAGCCACCTGCGTCTCCGAGTTCGGGCATCGCTCCGAGAAGTTTGGTGCGCTCGAGGAGTTCGCGTTCGGCGGGATCCGCTGCCCACATCATCAGCCGGTGCTCGCTGGCGAGCGGGCCGAGGTCACGCGCCAACTGCGACGGTTCCGGCAGCGCGCCGGTGAGCAACGCGTCGATGACGCCCTCGCCGAGCGTCTGGAGCGCGTCGACACGTTGATCGTTGGCGTTGTCGCCGACGAGCACGTACTGGTCCAGTTGGATGAACTGCGCTGCGTCTTCGGGCGCAACGGTGACTCCCAACTCGGGCACCTCGATGGGCCCGGTGTATCCCATCAAGGCCTGGATGACGTACGGGTCGAGGGAGATGACACCGTCGATGGGTTGCCCACCGCTCTGGGGATAGAGCAGCGCGGCCGCCTCAGCCACGTTGGGGAAGTGGGCCGGCATCGTCAGGTTCGACCAGACCGTGGGAATCACACCACCATCAGGACCGGCCGTGCACCCGAAGCGTCCGTACCGGTCGAGGAACCCCTGGGACAAGCCGTCGCAGGAGGCGCCGTTGGTTCGAATGACGTCTTCAAGATCGGATCGCCGGCCGAACTCGGTGACGTCGATGCGGCCGCCGTCGATCGTGATGTCGGCGTAGTTGCCGACGAACCCGGCGATGCCGCGGTGCTCGACCGGGGTCGTGAACAGCGCCAGGTAGCGCCGCTGGCCGTCGGCGCCGAGCATCTGCGGGCTGAGCCGGACGGCGTCGATGGCGTTGATCAGGCGCGGCTCGTTCTTGTCGAGCCGGTCGTCGAGTTCTGCGAGTTCATCCTGAACTGGGGCGATCAGCCATTGCGACTCAACGGATTGGGACACTTGACGGAGGTCGTCGAGCGCACCCTGCACCTGGAGGAGGGGGTCCTCGACGGCTCGGATCGCGTCGATGTCGATCGCTCCGTCGACGACCTGCAACGTGGAGGGGTCGATCGCTTGCAGCGCGTCAGCGGCATCGCCGGTCCCGATCGCTGCCGCGTTGGCGAGGTCGGCTCCGGCTCGCACGTTCTGCGCCACGCCCGGTATGAGGCGGCTCGGCAGGGCCAGCGCCCCGCCGAGGCGGTTGTCGCTGCGGGCGAACGCACCCGATGACGCTTCGAACAGTCGTGCCGCCTCCTCGTAGTCACCGTCGTTCAGCACGGTGATCGCCTGGCGCGCTTCTCGAGCCCCAGAGCTCAGGTCGGCGCGGGCGGATACCGCGGTGATCGCAAGCGCGAGGAGCGCGACGCCAGCGACGGCGCCCACGCTCGCCGAGGCGATCCATGCCACACGCCGTATGGCCGACGGACGCCGACGGACGCCGATGACGAACACCATGAGCCCGAGCGAGCAGCCGATCAGCGCACTCAGCCCGAGAAAGCCGCCCAGCTCCGATCGGATCAGCACGTTCATGGCAACAGCGGCAACAAGCGCCCGAAGTTCACTCTGCTCGCGCTGGCGGACCCCCACGAACAGCCCGAATCCGAAGGCGACCGCTCCGACGAGCGCGATGAGGGGATCGACTGCGATGACCAATCCGACTCCGGCGGCAAGTGTCGGCGCCCACCACGGGGCCGATGCCGCAGCCCACACGATCGCCGCCACGGCGAGAGCGACCAGCAGGAAGTCGACAATCGCAGCGCCGGTCGGCTGAGCCCCGGCGAGGGCGGCAACGACGCCGGCGACGGCTGCGATCGCCACGGCGTATCGCTCGTCGACCCGGTTTCGGCGAACGAATTGTTCGGGTTGGCTCATACCTTCTGGTCAGCGGCGTCCGGCACCGGCAGTGACGCGGTGGATGTCTTGGCGGACTGCGGGGCGGCGTAGGCGCTGTATCCGCCATACGCGTAGCCGCCAGCGGACGCGCGACTGGCCTGGTTGAGAACGAGCCCCAGGACCGGTGCCGAGATCCGATCGAGCCGTTCGACGGTCTCGACGATCTGATCGGTGGTGACGCGTCCGGCTTGTGCGACCACCAGCACCCCGTCGACTGCTCCAGCGAGTGCGACGGAGTCGGACACCGGCAGGATGGGGGCGGAGTCGACGATCACGTAGTCGTAGTGGCCCCCCATCTCGTTGAGGAGCTGGCGCACCCGGCGCCCGCTGAGCATTTCGCTGGGGTTCGACGGGACCGAGCCGGAGGTGTACACGCTGAGCCGGTTGCCGTCGATGTCGACGTGGTTGACGGCGTTCTTGGCCTCCTCGCCGAGCAGCATGTCGATGAAGCCCGGCGTCTGCGGCAGACCGAACACCTCGTGGATACG
>JBBQEU010000081.1:0-13746 GCA_038321235.1 Acidimicrobiales bacterium
CGATCTCGGCGTGCGTGATCGCCTTGGGCACCTCGCGGAACAGCGGATCGGCCACCGACGACGGACCCCAGACCGGGAGCCGCGAGTACATCGACGACGCCTGCCCCCCGTTGTGGTTGATCTGGGCGAAGATCGGCACCCGGTGGCGATGGACTGCGTCGGTGATCGTGCGGTAGCCCGGGATGACGTCTCGGTGGAAGCCGTGGATCAGCTTCTCGTACGGCCAGTCGGTGGGGTGGGTGGAGTGTTCCTCGGTGATGATCAGCCCGGTGCCGCCGGCGGCACGTGCGCCGTAGTACGCCGCATGCTGCTCGGTGGGGAGTCCGTCACGCGCGTAGTTGGTGAGGTGCGCGGAGAACACGATCCGGTTGCGGACCTCGACCGGGCCGAGCTGCTGCGGAGTCCAGAGGTAGCGATACGCCATGGCGCCTCCAACCGTACCGGTGCGTCCCCGACCGTGCGATGTCCGCCCGCGAAACGCGATGGGGTGTGTCCATCCCGTCGGCGGCGGGGTCGGGCGTCCTAGATTTGTGCGATGTCCGACTCGCCGACCGAGACCGACGCGCCGACGCGCCCACCCGCCATCGCTCCGGGCCACGTTGCGGTGATCACCGGTGGAGCCAGCGGGATCGGTCTTGCCGTGGCCGAGGCGATGATCGCCGAAGGGATGTCGGTCGTGCTCGCCGACATCGACGCACCCAAGCTGCGCGACGTCGAAGCGCGACTCAGCGAGGACGGCGCATCGGTGGCCACGATGATCTGCAACACGACCGCGGAACCCGAGGTGAACGCGCTGATCGAGTTTGCGATCGAGCAGTTCGGTGGGGTCCACGTGATGTTCAACAACGCGGGCATCGTCGGTGTCGGCGATGCTTGGGACGACCCGATCGAGCTGTGGCACCGCGTCGTCGACGTCAACCTGTTTGGCGTCGTCCACGGCATTCGGGCGGTTCTCCCGGTGATGCGCGAACAGGGAATCGGGCACATCGTCAACACCGCGTCGATGGCGGGGCTCGGCGTCGCACCCGGAGTTGCGCCCTACTTTGCCACCAAGCACGCCGTGGTCGGTCTCAGCGAGAGCTTGTTCCTCGAACTCCAGGCGACCGGCTCTGCGATCAGCGCGAGCGTGCTCTGCCCGGGCTTCGTCAAGACCGATCTCATGGACAAGGAACCTGAGATGCTCGACTCGCCGATGGCGCAGCCGATGAATCAGTTCTTGCGGATCGGCATCGACTCCGGGATCCCTGCCGCTGACGTCGCCGACCAGGTGGTCGCTGCGATCAAGGCCGGACAGTTCTGGATACTGACTCACGCGGACATGCGCCAGGGTCCGGTCGAACGGATGCAGCGGGCAGCTGCGGGCGAGAACCCCAGCCTCGGCGACCTGGCGAGCTGACGGATCCGTGGGAACGTCCACCTCGTCGTTCGGCGTCGGCAAGCGCGAGTCGCACGACTCGACCGACTTCTATTCGCGTTTCGCTCCTCCCGAGGTCAGCGACGACGACAGGCTCGGAACCTCCGGCGAGCTCGACGTCATCCATGTCGGCGATGCTCGCGACATGGCGGCGGTGCCCGACGCCTCGGTGGCGCTCGTCGTCACGTCGCCCCCGTACTTCGCGGGCAAGGAATACGAAACCGCGCTCGGCGAGGGCCACGTTCCCGGTGACTATCTCGACTACCTCACGATGCTGCGCGACGTGCTGGCCGAGTGCGTGCGCACGCTCGAGCCGGGTGGTCGAATCGCGGTCAACGTCGCGAACCTCGGTCGCCGGCCGTATCGCAGCCTTGCTGCCGACGTCACCACGATCCTGCAGGACGACCTGCGACTGCTGCTTCGCGGCGAGGTCATCTGGCAGAAGCAGCGAGGTGCCAGCGGTTCGTGTGCCTGGGGCTCCTACCAATCTCCGGCGAATCCGGTGTTGCGCGACACGACCGAGCGGGTCATCGTGGCCAGCAAGGGTCGGTTCGATCGCGTCGGTCGGGGATCGGCGCCAGCGGGAGAGCCGGGACTTGCCACCATCCCGGGTGACGAGTTCATGGAGGCGACCCTCGACGTGTGGGAGATCCCCGCCGAGAGCGCCACACGGGTCGGCCATCCGGCGCCGTTTCCGGTCGCGTTGGTCGAACGATGCATCCAGCTGTTCACCTACGACGGCGATGTCGTCCTGGATCCGTTCATGGGGTCGGGCACCACGGCAGTCGCCGCCGTGAACACCGGACGCCGCTACGTCGGCTACGACACCGATTCCGGCTACGTCCGAGCGGCACGAGAGCGTGTGGCCTCGATGGTGCCGGTCGCCGCCCACGACCGGCGCACGCTGAAGGAGATGTCACGCACGCTGCTCGAGGAGGCCGGATTCGTCGATGTCGAGGAGAACGCCCGGGTCGGCCCCGGTGTCACCGTGAGTTTCCGAGCGCACGGCCCCGACGGCGTGACTCGGCTGTTCGAACTCGGTGGCGTCCACACACCGGCCCGCTCCGGACTCGCCCGCATCGATGCGGTGTGGCGCACGATCGCGAAGGCTGCCATTGCCCAGGAGACTGCGCCGGACGTCGAGTTCGTCGTGCTGACCTCGGGCGCCGTCCGCGGTGGGCCGATCTCGTCTGTGCTCGGGGCGGGACGTCCGATCGCCCGGGTCGTCGACGTCACCGCCACCGACGCAGTCGCCCGCCTCACCTCGCTCGACTCGCTGTGAGCGATGCACGCAGTGAGTGCGTGCATCGCTCACAGCATCCGATCTGATGAGTGCCGCCGACGACTCGTCGATCGATCGGCGCGCGCTGCGATCGGTGGCGGTGCAGTTCTTCGCGAACGGCACCGTCTACGCAACGGTCATCCCGCGACTGCCCGACATCCGTGAGCGTGTCGACGTCTCGATCGGCACGCTCGGGCTGGTGCTCACGCTCGGCAGCGCCGCGAGTCTGATCGGCTCTCTGCTGACTGGAGCGGTGATCGCCCGATTCGGCAGCCGACGGGTGATGATCTACGGCGCCGTCTGCTCGATCGGGTTCCTGCCGGTGATCGGATTCTCGACCGGACCGGTGCTGCTGGTGGCGGCGCTGTTCGGGTTGCTGTTCTTCGACGTGTTCATCGACGTCGCGATGAACGTGCAGGGCTCAGCGCTGAGCACTCGACGGCACACGCCGGTGATGAACCGGCTGCACGGGCTCTGGAGCCTCGGGTCGGTCACCGGCGGAATCGTGACCGTGCTGACACTGCGCGCTGGCATCAGCACGCCGGTACACCTGGCTGGCGTTGCCGTGCTGCTGATCGTTGCACTCGCCTTCGTGGCGCCCGGGCTGTTGCACCGCGACGAGGCGCCCGAACTCGAGGAGGCGGCGGTCGCCATCGTGCGACCTCGCCGCGCGCTGGGTTCCGCGTCGCTGCTGCTCGCTGTCGGCGGCGCGATGGCGATGACGATCGAGATCACCAGCGGCGACTGGGCGTCGTTCCGCCTCGGCGAGGACCTCGGCGCCCGACCGGGGATCGCTGGGCTGGCCTTCCTGACGTTCACCACGGGGATGACGATCGGCCGGCTCGGCGGTGACTGGATGCAGGTCCGAGTCGGGCCGGCGAACCTCTTCCGACTGTCGGCCATCATCGCCGGAGCCGGCTCCGTCCTGGCGACGTTGATCCCGAGCACCGCAGTGTCGATCATCGGGTTCCTCGTGGCCGGACTCGGGACGTCGGTGCTGTTCCCGCAGCTCTACGATCGCGCCGCACGATCGCCAGGCCCTCCCGGATCGGGGTTCGCGTCGATGCTGATCGGCCAGCGCGGTGCCGGGCTCGTTGCTCCACTCGTGGTCGGCGCGCTGGCCGACACCGGCGCGCTCGACGTCGGCCAGGCCATGGCGATCGTCATCCTGCCCGCAGCGGCTGTCGTGTTCCTCACCACGCTCCGAACGAGCAGGTCGATCACTCCCTGACGGCTGAGGTACCCCGGACCTCCTTCGACATTCGCACCGAGAAGGCAGCTCAGAGGGGTGCGATGACGAGGTCGAACTGGGGGTGCTGCCAGGCGTCGATCACGTCGAGGCCGTCGGCGAGGATCGCCCGAGCCAGTTCGCCCTTGGCGGCTTTCGCGAAATGTCCACCAGGTTTGCCGGTGGGGTCGACGAGGGTGAGTGAGACACCGTCCAGCCCGTCCAGTGCCAACGCGGCGCGGTGCTCTTGGGGCAGGAGATCGATGACCACGCGCCGCCGGGCGAGCCGGGCCAGTTCCGAGGTGAGACTCTCGCGCCACCACGTCGACAGCTTCCCGAGCGGTGCCAGGTTGGCGCCCATCTTCAGTCGGTAGTCCGGTACCGGATCGTCGCCGCGAACCAGGCCGAGGAGCCCGGACACGACCACGATCTGCTTTCGGGCCGATGCGGGGAGGGTCTCCGGGTCGAGGTGGTCCCAGACGACGCCCGTATAGCGCTGCCACGCCGGGAGCGTCGCAGCGCCGATCAGCGACGAATTCGCCGACTGGGCACGCAGGAGGTGGTCGCCTCGCACGCCGAGCAGCTTCTCGTCGCCGCCGTGCACAGCAGCGAGTGCTGCGACCACCTCGGCACGCGCGTCGCCGACGCCGCTTCCGAACGAACCGGCGTCGGGCGACCAGCGCGACCGGCGCGTGTTACCGCCCTCGGCCTTGCCCTCCGACGGCGGCAGGAGCAGCATTGGAACGTTGTTCGAAAAAGTTGCTGCGGCGTTGGTCACGGGCCCACTCTGGCCTCTACCATCCTCTGGATGCGAGTACACCTCGATGCAGAGAAGTGCCAGGGCCACAACCGTTGCTACGCGTTGGCGCCAGAACTGTTCGACGTCGACGACTATGGCCAGGCCATCTTGCTCGTCGAAGGCGACGTCCCCGAGGAGTTGCACGACAAGGCCCGCCTGGCAGCGTCCAACTGCCCCGAGTACGCCATCACCATCACGGACAAGGGCTGACCATGACCGATACCGCAAAGACCGATACCGCCACGTTTACGTCGAGGATCGACGAGGCCACGGGCAACAAGATCATCACCATCGAGCGCGACGACGAGACCTACGACTTCATCGTCGGTAGCGGCCCGGAAGGTACGGACATCTGGCAGCGGGTGCCGTACGACGCCGACGATTACGGCACGGTTGCCGACTTCCGCACCGACTTCGACCACGCCGACCCGGCGTACAACCCGAACGCACCCGAGGTGTGGAAGGAGTTGCGCGAGGGCGGATGCCCCGTCGCCCATTCCGATCGCTACGGCGGCATGTGGGTCCCACTGACCAACGACACCGTCACCGAGGTCGCCTACGACACCGAGAACTTCACGAGCCGCGCCGTCGTGGTCAATGTCGGACGCCCTGGCGACCGGGCACTTCCGGCGCCGATCGGCGGCGCCCCGCCGATCACCAGCGATCCGCCATTCCACAACGTGGCCCGTCGGCTGCTCCTGCCGGCTTTCGCCCCGAAGATGATCGAGCCGTGGGAGCCCGAAATCCGGCGGTTGTGTCAGAAGCTGCTCGACGAGATGGGCGAGATCACCCCCGGCGAGAGCGTCATCGACGCTGCGGTGCAGTACGCGCAGAACATTCCCGTGAACGTGATCGGGCGGATGCTCGGCTTCCCGGAGAAGGACGAAGAGTTGTTCCGCCAGTTCGTCCACGACGTGTTGGAGCGCATCAACGAAGAGCCCGGTACCCGTGAAGGTGGTGACGACCTCGGTGTGTACATCCAGCAGCAGATCGAGGACCATCGAGCGAATCCCCGCGAGGACCTCACGAGCTACTTGATGAACGTCGAACTCGACGGCAACAAGCTCGACGACAACGTCGTCGGTGGCATGGTCATCCTGCTGCTCGTTGCCGGAATCGACACGACGTGGTCGGCGATCGGTTCGTCGCTTTGGCACCTGGCGCAGCATCCCGAGGATCACCAGCGCCTGCTCGACGATCCCGAGGTGATGACGTTCGCCTTGGAGGAGTTCCTCCGTGCGTATGCACCAGTAACGATGGCGCGGATGGTCGCCAAGGACAATGACTTCCACGGGTGCCCCATGAAGAAGGACGACTGGGTGCTGTTGCCCTTCCCGGCCGCCAACCGCGATCCGAAGAAATTCGAGGATCCCGACGCGTTCATCGTCGACCGCGAGGAGAACCGCCACGCGGCGTTCGGGCTCGGCATCCACCGGTGCCTCGGATCGAACCTGGCTCGCCTGGAGTTGAAGGTCGCCATCGAGGAGTTCACCAAGCGCTTCCCGCGCTTCGAACTCGCAGGTGACACTCGCTGGAGCGTGGGTCAGATCCGCGGCCCCCGCGAACTGCCTGTCCGCATCCTCGAAGTCGCCAACTGATTACAACACGGGTCAGACCCCTGTTGTAACGATTACAACAGGGGTCTGACCCGCGATGTAATGCTCACAGCAGGGTCGAGCCGATCGATGCTGCTGCGCAGGCTGATCCGATGGTGGCCAACGCGTAGATCGTGCCCCAGCGCCAGCCGAGGCTGCGTGCATCCAGTGCGAACGACGAGTAGGTCGTGAGCGCTCCACAGAAACCGACGCCCAGGATCGTGGTTGCATGCGGCGACAGGTCGGAGGCGATGATCAGGCCGAGCAGGCCGGCGCCGACCGTGTTGACCCAGAACAGTGCCGCCCACGAGCAGGCGAACTGGCCGATGACGTGGCGGCCGACGGCGCCAGCCCCGGCCGCGAGCACGAACAACAGCGGCGTCACGAGCGTTCCTGCCCTGCGTCGGCGATCGCCGTCGCCGCGATTCCCGCAGCCAGGGTGACCGCGCCGTACACCACGGCGAGCGTCATCCTGTCGGCCTCGGCCAAGTCGTTGAGTTCGACGGCCAACGCCGAGAACGTCGTGAAGCCGCCGAGCACCCCGGTGACGACGAACGCCCAGGCGGTCGTACCACGCACCACGCGACGGGCTGCAACTCCGATCACCGCGCTGCCGACGATGTTGACCACGAGCGTGGCCCATGGCCATGTGCCCGGTTGATGACCGCCGGCGGCCGCATCGAACGACCACGCCACCATCCATCGGCCGGATGCACCGATTGCCCCGCCGATCGCCACTGCCAGCATCACGCCCGGGGCGAATGGAGTGGAGCGATCGAAGACCTGCACACACCGTTCGTAGCAAACCGCAGTGCTCCAGCAGGTGGTTCACACCGCGTTCTCACTCCGATCGACCAGACTGTGACCCGTGACGGACACAGCCAGCGCCCGCATCCTCGTGGCCGAGGACGACCGAGCTGTTCGCGAATCGCTCGTCCGCGCACTCCAACTCGAGGGCTACACCGTGGCGTCAGCCAACAACGGCGCAGAGGCGCTCGAAGCGCTCCGCCAGGGCGAGCCTGACGTGCTGTTGCTCGACGTGTCGATGCCAATCGTCGATGGCCTCACCGTTTGTCGCGTCATCCGCTCTGAGGGCAGCAAGCTCCCGGTGCTGATGCTCACGGCGCGTATCGAGACCAGCGACCGAGTCGCCGGTCTCGACGCCGGGGCCGACGACTATCTTCCCAAGCCGTACGACCTCGACGAGCTGCTCGCTCGAATCCGAGCATTGCTGCGACGGTCGGGCTATGGCGCCGACGACGCCGAGCAGCCCGAGGGCGAACTCGTCCTCGGCGATCTCCGGCTGGACACGTCGGGGCGTCGTGCATTTCGCGGCGAGCGTGAGATCCAGCTCTCGAAGACCGAGTTCGACCTGCTCGCGCTGCTGGTCGCGAACCGTGGCATCGTGCTCGATCACTCGACGATCTACGACCGCATCTGGCACTACGACTTCGGCCCCGACTCGAAGAACCTTGCGGTCTACATCGGCTACCTGCGACGCAAGACCGAAGCCGAGGGCGAACCGCGCGTCGTGCACACCGTGCGCGGGGTCGGCTACACCGCCCGGATCGACGGCTGATGGGGCTGCGCTGGAAGATCGCGCTGTCACTCGCCGTCGTGGCGTTGATCGCCACCTTGACCGTGGGCGTGATCAGTTACCGGTCCACCAGCGCCCGACTGCTCGACGAGGTCGACCGCTCGATCAGCCAGGCCACCGGGCAGATGATCGGCAGGGCAGTCGACGGTCGCATCACCATGCCCACCCGAGGCCTGCTCGAGGTGTATTCGGTGCGTGTGCTCGATGCGAGCGGGGCGTCGGTGGCGTCGTCGTTCCCCGATCGCGCGCCGATCGACGACGGCGCCTTGTCAGTCATCGGTGCACCGCGTGCGCTCGACCGCGAGACGCTCGTTGTCGCCGACGAGTCGCTGCGGATACACACGATCGGACTTGCCAATGGCGCGCTGCAGGTGGCTCGCCCGCTCGATGAAGTCGACGCCGTGCTCGACGACCTTCGCCAGCGGACACTGTTGCTCGTGCTGCTCGTGTCCATCGCCGCAGCACTGGTGGGGTGGTTGATCGCAGGCACGGTGGCAGCGCCGATCCGGCGGCTCACGGGTGCGGCGGAGGACGTTGGTTCGTCCGGTCGCCTCGACGTGGAGGTTCCCGGCACCGGCACCGACGAGGTGGGCCGACTCGGGCATGCGTTCCGCGACATGCTCGGTGCGCTCGCTGTGTCCCGAGCCGAGCAGCAGCGCCTGGTGCAGGACGCAGGCCACGAACTCCGCACGCCGCTGACCAGTCTGAAGACCAACCTGTCCGTGCTGCGCCGTCACCCCGAGATGGCGCCAGAGATGCGCGACGGCATCCTCGTTGACCTCGACATCGAGGTCAACGAACTCGCCGAACTCGTCAACGAACTCGTTGCCGTTGCGTCGGGCGAACTCGAAGAGCAGCCGAACGAACGGATCGATCTGCCTGCGCTCGCCCAGGAGGTGGCCGACCGCGTCGGTCGACGTCGATCGCGCGACATCGTCGTCGACATTCGCAGCCGCACTGCGGTCGACGCACCCCGGTCGGCGCTCGATCGTGCGATCACCAACTTGGTCGACAACGCCTGCAAGTTCGACGCGAGCGGCGGCCAGATCGGCGTGGTCGTCGATGGCGGTTCGCTGACCGTGCTCGATCGTGGACCCGGCATCGAAGCGGGCGACGAGGAACGGATCTTCGACCGGTTCCATCGTTCCGAGTCGGCTCGATCCATGCCCGGCTCCGGCCTTGGCCTCTCGATCGTGCGAGACGTCATCGCCAGAGCGAACGGCACGGTCGCCGCATCGACGCGGGAGGGTGGCGGGGCCGCCATCGGATTCACGCTTCCCGTGTCACCGGACTGGCCAGCGGGCCAGGGCTCTGCCACGCTGGCGAAGTGAGCGATCCTGACGCGGTCGTCGTCGGCGCAGGTCCGAACGGCTTGATGGCAGCGGTCGTGCTGGCGCGAGCCGGCCGTCGCGTGACGGTGCTCGAAGCGGCCGACGTGCCGGGTGGCGGCACGCGGTCAGCGGAACTCATCCAGTCGGGCGCCATTCACGACATCTGTTCGGCGATCCATCCGTTGGCTCGTGCCTCTCCCGCGTTCCGAGCGTTGGATCACGATGGTTTGCTTCGCGGTCGCGGCCTCGAATGGGTGCACCCGACGGTGCCGGTTGCCCATCCGCTCGACGGCGGGCGGGCGGCGGTCCTCCACCGCTCGGTGGCGGAAACGGCCTCGGGTCTCGGCGTCGATGGTGCTTCGTACGAGCGGCTCATCGGTCCGTTCGTGGACGCTGGTTTCGAGTTGACCGACGGTTTGCTGTCGCCGCTGCGCATACCGCCAGCCCACCCGATCCACTTGGCCCGCTTCGGTGTGCAGGGTGTCCGGTCGGCCCATGGTCTCGCCAGCCGTCGTTTCGAGACCGACGAGGCCCGAGCGCTGTTCGCTGGGCTCGCTGCGCACTCGATTCTTTCGCTGCGCTCGCCCGCCACTGCGGCGTACGGCTTGATTCTCGGCGTGCTCGGACACGTGGTCGGATGGCCGATGGCCCGCGGCGGGTCGCAGCGCATCGCCGACGCACTGGTGGGCATCATCGAAGACGCCGGCGGCACGATCGAGTGCGGCCATCGCGTCGGTTCGCTCTCGGAGCTCCCTTCGTCGAGCGCCGTCGTGCTCGACCTCACGCCGCGCCAAGTGCTCGCCGTGCTCGGTGACCGTGCCCCAGGTCGGTTCACCCGTGCCTTGCGCCGGTACCGCTACGGGCCGGGCGTGGTGAAGGTCGATTGGGTGCTCGATGGACCGATCCCGTGGACGAACCAGCAGTGCGGAAATGCCGGCACGGTCCACCTCGGTGGCACGCTCGACGAGATCGCCGCAGCGGAGGACGAGGTGATGCGGGGCAGGATTCCCGAACGGCCCTACGTGCTGCTCGCACAACAGAGTCTGTTCGATCCGACTCGATCGCTCGAGGGCACCCACACCGTGTGGGGGTACTGCCACGTGCCCAACGGGTCGCCGGTCGACATGACCGACCGGATCGAGGCCCAGATTGAACGGTTCGCTCCTGGCTTCCGCGATCGTGTTGTCGGTCGTCACGTGATGACGACCTCGGCGATGGAGCAGCACAACGAGAACTACGTCGGTGGCGACATCAACGGCGGTGCCGGCGACATTCGCCAGTTCGTCGCCCGACCGACGCTCGGCCTGCACCCGTGGCGGACGCCGGTGGACGGGGTCTGGATGTGTTCGGCATCCACGCCGCCCGGTGGTGGAGTGCACGGGATGGGGGGCTGGCATGCGGCTCACGATGTGCTCGCTCGTACGAACTGAACTTGACGGACGTCACACCGTCGCCTTACGTGACTCCTTCACGCTCTTCACCGGGGGTGCTCAACGTGGGTGCTGTCACCGACGATGACGCCGATGACTCACCCGCTGAAAGGATGAAGGTCATGACCAGCAACGACAGGACCACCAGCAGCCCGACCGGGCGTTCCGGCATGAATCGGGCGGTTGCCGCAGGGCTCACGCTCGGCGTGATCGGCGGTACCGCCGCCGGCCTCGTGTTCGGGGTTCCCGGGCTCACGAGCGCCGCATCCGGCGACGTCGCCGTGCAACCGGCAGCCATCGTGCAGCAGGCCGACGAGACCGATCCGGCCGTTCCGGCCGACGACGCCCCCGCGGAGATGGGCACCCGGCTTCGCGACACGCTGCAGCCACTCGTCGACGAGGGCACGATCACCGCCGACCAGGCCGACGCCGTCACGGCGCTCCTGATCGAGAACCGCCCGGAACGCGCTGAAGGCGGTGAAGGCCGTGGCCCTGGTGGTCATCGTGGCGGGCCGGGGATGTTCGGACGCGGCGTCGCCTCGGAAGCCCTGACCGACCTGCTCGGCCTCGACGCGGAGGAACTGCGTCAGCAACTCCGTGACGGCACCACGCTGGCGGAGATCGCCGCGACCCAGGGTGTGGAGACGCAGGCCGTCGTCGACGAACTCGTCGGTGAGTTGACCGAGCGCCTCGACAACGCCGTCGAGAACGGTCGTGTCGACCAGGCTGACGCCGACCAGAAACTGGCCGATGCCAAAACCAAGATCACCGACATGGTCAGCAACAGCCGCCCCGACTGAACGATTACATCAGGGGTCAGACCCACGATGTAATAGACGTCGATTACATCGTGGGTCTGACCCCTGATGTAACGCCGTAGCGTCGGGCGGGTGATCTGTGTCGACCTTGCTGGCGTAGCCCTCGCCCAGCCCGACAAGGTGCTGTTCGCCGACCTCGCTGCGACCGTCTCGACCGGCGATCGGGTGGCCGTGGTCGGCGTCAACGGTTCGGGCAAGACGACACTGCTGAAGATCATGACCGGCGTGCTGCAGCCCGATTCGGGCGACGTTCGTTTCGGCCGGGGCATCCGAATCGCCTCGCTCGAGCAGGATCCGGTTCTCCCGCCAGGCACGGTCAGTGAGTTCCTCGGCGATTCGTGGGAGGTCGCCGCTGTCGCCACGAAGCTCGGCGTGCAGCCGTTGTTCGACCGGCAGACCGACGAGCTGTCCGGTGGCCAGGCCAAGCGAGTGGCGCTCGCCAAGGTGCTGTCCGACGACGAGCACGGCGACCACGACATGGTGGTACTCGACGAACCCACCAACCACCTCGATCTCGAAGCGATCGAGTGGTTGGAATCGCGACTCGTGAAGATGAACTCCGCGCTCGTGTTGGTCACTCACGACCGCCATGCGCTCGATCGTCTGACCACCGACGTGGGGCCGAGCAAGGTCATCGAACTCGACGGCGGGCGCTGCTTCGTGCACCAAGCGGCCACTGGCGCCAGTGCGTATGCCACCTACCTCGATGCCCGGGCGGAACGGCTCGACCGGGAGGTACAGGAGGAGTCGACCCGCAAGATCCTGGCTCGCAAGGAGTTGGCCTGGCTTCGCCGCGGTGCGCCCGCACGTTCGACCAAGCCGAAGGCCCGGTTGCGATCTGCGAACGAGATCGTGTCCGGCGGCCCGGCACCGGTCGGAGTGCGTGGGAATGACCTCCAGCTCGGAGGTGGCACCGCCCGGCTCGGCAACCAAGTGGTCGAACTGGAGGACATCACCCAGCGATTCAACGTGGGCGCTCCCGACGAGTTGACCGTGTTCGAACACGTCGATCTCCTCATCGAGCCGGGTGCCCGCCTCGCCGTCGTCGGTCCGAACGGCTCGGGCAAGTCGACCTTGCTCGACATCATCGCCGCGCGGCGCGAGCCGGCGGCCGGCACGGTGAAGCGGGGCAAGACCGTGGTCGTCGGGTTCGCCGACCAGCACTCGTCCGACCTCGACCCCGATGCGGTGGTTCGCAAGCTGGTGTCCGGACCGCACCGCGAACCCGACCATCGCGACCGGGCGCTGCTGGAGCGTTTCTGGTTCGACACGACCGCGCAGTACGCGCCAGTACGGATGCTGTCAGGCGGCGAGCGTCGACGTCTGCAGTTGGTGATGGTGTTGGCGACCGAACCGAACCTGCTGATCCTCGACGAGCCGACCAACGACCTCGACCTCGACACGCTTCGCTCGCTGGAGGCGTTCCTCGACGACTGGCCCGGAGCGCTCGTCGTCGCCAGCCACGACCGAGCCTTCCTCGACCGCGTCGCCGACCACGTGCTGGCAATTGACCCCGGGGGCACCGTGCGCCGTGTGCCTGGCGGCGTGACGGGCTGGCTGGCTGAACGCTCGGGTCCGGCGAAACCGTCTGCTGCGACCGCTGCGGTGGCGACCGAGAAGCAGGCGGTTGCGCCAACTGCACCGAGCAGTTCGAAGTCATCCGGTCCGAGTCCCTACACGGTCGGCCGCCAGCTCCGTGAGACCGAGCAGGCCATGGTCAAGGCGCAAAAGCAGGTCGACCGCCTGACCGGACAGCTCGCCACGGTCACCGACCACGCCGAACTCACGTCACTCGGTACGGACCTCGCAACGGCCCACGCCGAACTCGACGAACTCGAATCACGCTGGCTGGAACTCGCCGAACTCCAGAGTGGCTGAACGCCGGCACTCAAGGCCGTCAGTCATACTTCGCGGTATGACTCATCGTGTCGGTCCGAAAGGTCAGGTCGTCATTCCGAAGGAGTTCCGAGACCAACTCGGGATCGAGCCCGGTGACGAGGTCACGTTCTGGCGTCAGGACGATCACGTTGCCGTGCGTCCGATCGATCGCCGCCGGCAGCTTCGTGGCAGGTTCACCGGCTCACCCCTCGTCGACGAGTTGACCGCTGCACGCGCTGAGGATCGCGAGCGCTGCGGCGAATGCGTCGGCGTACGACATCGGATGGTCGGCTTTGATGCGCGCATCGACGACGTCTCGGAGGTCGCGTACGGTGGCCACTGCGGCATCCTCGCCATGGAGTCGACGGAGCACG
>JBBQEU010000082.1:0-13661 GCA_038321235.1 Acidimicrobiales bacterium
CTCTCCTGTCGTCACCCGTCCGTCGGCGCCGAACTCCAGCACGGTGCTGTCGATCAACTCGACTCGACCTCTGGTCGCTTCCTCGAGCACCGTCCAGTAGACCGAACCTGCCGGCAGATTCGACACCGTTGCCCCGATCCGGACATCTGCGGCATCGACCACACCGTCGTCGACCAGGAGCGGACGCGTGCCCCGCTCGATGAACAACGAGCCACCGGGCGTGCGCAACTCGATCGACGATCCGCGTGCCAACATGCTCACCACGCCGTCCGTCGCCGCTCTCAGCTCCGATGCGGACAACAAGATGCTCGCCATGACGTGCGCCTCGAGCGCTTGTATCGACAACCCCAGGTTCGTTGCCACGTCCTCGGTCGGCACCGCCACGACCACGGTTGGTACCCGTCTACTGTCGATCACGGCCTCCACCCGACCCATCGCGGCCGACCACGCAGCGACCGATTCGGGCGCCAGGCCGGCCAGATCGAGACGCCAACCGCCCAGCACGATCAACCCGCCGATCTCAGCGGCGACACTCGCACGCTCGACATCCCAACCAGACAGCTCTGCAGGCGACGACGTGCCGATCACGCGTCGAAGCTCGTTGTTCGACACGTACTCGATCAGCGGCAACAACTCGCGGGCAACGCACTCCTGCGCGACCATTTCGACAAGTACACGATGTCCGGCCCGATCGCGAATCAGGACCTTCCCTGTCGCTGTCGGCAGCGCATCGACGATTCGCTGCACCAACGGATCCACCATCTCAACGTACAAGGCCGGCGTGGGCTCGGCACGAAGACTGCCTGGTCCCCGCGCAGATTGTCGGGAGGCGCGATTCGATGGCCGCCGCCGTCTCGACCGTGCCCAGTCAGTGGATCTCGAAGCGCCAGGACTCGGCCGACACCCGAAAGCCCAGGCGCTCGTAGACACGCCGTGCCGGATTGCCGACGGTGACGACCAGGGTCATGTCCGGCCAGCCGAGCTCGGCCAGCCGGCAGGCGGACGTGACGTGTTGCCGGCGAGCCCGAGAGGAATCCAACGGCGCCCTGCGAGTCCGGCAGGAGCCTCTCGCCGCGAACGTTGAGGGCGCCATCGTTGGGGTCTGCAAAGACCTCGCCGACACCGTTGGAGATGCATCCTGCGCTTTCGATGGAACAGGCGGAGACAACCAAGACCGCAGCTGATGGTGCCAGCGCCACCACGGACCGATGCCTCCCCCGAATCGAGCCATGTTGCCACACCCCCACGATCGATCCCCGTCGATGACGGCGGCATGACTACGGTCGGGACGTGACCGCCGTGCATCCGTATCTCGACTGGCCGGGACCGATCCCGTTCGCGCATCGAGGCGGTACGAGCGAGGCGCCGGAGAACACGATGCCGGCCTTCGAGCATGCGGTATCGCTGGGGTTCTGCTACCTCGAGACCGACGTGCACCTCAGCGCCGATGGTGTGCTGATGGCCTTCCACGACCCCGACCTCACCCGGACCTGCGGCGTCGACGGAACGATCGCCGACATGACAGCCGACGAACTCGCCGGGGTCCGCGTCGACGGACGGGCCTCTATTCCGCTGATGAGCGAACTGTTCGAGCGTTTCCCCGACGTTCGGTTCAACATCGACTGCAAGTCCGACGCCGCGGCTGGGCCGCTGGCCGCGTTGATCCGGCGCTGCGAGGCGATCGACCGGGTGTGCATCGGTGCCTTCAGCCACGCTCGACTCACCAAACTACGCACGCTGCTGGGGCCAGAGCTCCTGTCGTGCGCGAGCCCGCAGGAAGTGGCGTCGCTCCGGCTCGCCGGCCGCATCGGTGGTCACGCCAGGCGTGTTGCTCAAGTGCCCGTTCGCTACGGTGCAACGAGCGGACCAAAGGGCATCACCGTCGTCAACGAGCGTTTCGTGCGGACCTCGCACCGCCGAGGTGTGCCGGTGCACGTGTGGACGATCGACGACGCCGACGAGATGCACCGCCTGCTCGATCTCGGCATTGACGGCATCATGACCGACCGCCCGGAGATCCTGCGCGAGGTGCTGGTGGAACGCGATCAGTGGCACGACGCCACGTGACCGCCCACTGCGCGATGGCCTAACGTCCGAGCCATGTCGATCGCCACCCCTCGGGCCACCGTTCGTGCACCGCACCACATGGTGGCGAGCGCCGATCAGCTCGCAACCTCCGCCGGTCTGGCGATCTTCGCCCAGGGCGGCAATGCCGTCGATGCCGCGATCGCCACCAACGCTGCGATCGCAGTCACCGGACCGCATCTGTGTGGAATCGGCGGCGACCTGTTCGCGCTGATCCACATCGACGACCCGAGCAGCCCTGACATCTCAGGTGAGACCTTCGCCCTCAATGCGTCCGGTCGAGCCGGATCGGGAGCGGATGCGGCAGCGCTACGGGCCGAGGGCTTCACCGAGATGCCGTTCAAGCTCGACGTCCGGTCGGTCACGGTCCCCGGCTGCATCGATGGCTGGATGGCGCTCCACGAACGCTTCGGGTCGCTGCCGCTGGACGTCATCCTCGCACCCGCTCGCCGACTCGCGGCTGATGGGTTCCCGGCGGGTCCGCTGCTGGTGGGCTCGCTTCGCCGGCTCGACACCCAGAGCCACGAGAACCTGGCGGAACTGGCCATGCAAGCGACGTCGTCTGGTGCTGTCGTTCGACGTCCTGGTGCCGCGCTGGTACTCGCCGCTCTCGCCTCCAGCGGGCGCGACGGGTTCTACCTCGGGGCGTTCGGCGACGGCCTGCTGGAACTCGGTGATGGCCTGTTCAGCGCTGACGACCTCGGCACGGTCCAGGCAAACTGGACCGAGCCGCTGAGCACGTCAGCGTTCGGTGTCGACCTGCACACGATCGGGCCGAACTCGCAGGGCTACCTGACGCTTGCAGGTTCCCGACTGGCCGATCGGCTCGACCTCCCCGACGATCCCGACGACGAACGCTGGGCCCACCTGCTGATCGAAGCAGCCACTGCTGCGGGTTTCGACCGGCCGGATGCACTACACGAACACGCCGACGGCAACGAACTCCTCGATCGGATCGACAACCGACTGGAACTGATCGGCCTGGCAACAGCGAGCAAGCGGTCCGCATCGGGATCGGACGGCGACACGACCTATCTGTGCACGGCGGGCATCGACCGCGACGGTCGGCGGATCGGCGTGTCGCTCATCCAGTCGAACGCGTCCGGTTTCGGCAGTCATCTCGTCGAACCGAACACCGGCATCAACCTGCACAATCGTGGCATCGGCTTCAACCTCGTCGATGGCCACCCGGCAGAGTTCGGGCACGGTCGACGCCCGCCGCACACCCTGTCACCGGCCCTGGCAACCCGTTCGGGGCGCCTGGCATCGGTGTTCGGCACGATGGGCGGCGATGCCCAACCCCAGATCCTGTTGCAGATCGCCGCCCGGCTGTTCCATCACGGCCAGTCACCGACTGCGGCGATCGATGCCGCCCGCTGGATCCTCCACGGCCCCGACACCGGTTTCGACACGTGGACCGGTGCAGGCGGCCCGCTCGTCCACGTCGAGGGCCACGCCCCCACAGACTGGGTCGACGCCCTCGCCGCACGAGGACACCGCAGCGAGTCACGCCCGGCATGGGACTCGGGCTTCGGCCACGCCCACGCCATCATGGTCGAACCCTCCGGGATGTTCGCCGGCGCCGCCGACCCGAGAGCCGTCATCGGTTCCGCCGCGGGAGCCTGACCCGTCCAGCCGCAGAGCTCGTTTTGTGTCAGCACCAAGACTGAAATCGTTACTCGGCGCTGACACAAATCGGTGGATTCGTGCTTGTGTCGGCACCGAGGCACGGTTTGCGCCTCTGTGCTGACACAAACGCCAGCGGCTCCTCAGCGACCGAGGTCCTGATCTACAACAGCGGGAGGACCTCTTCGGCGAATCGGGCCATCTGCTCGTCGGCCTTCTTGTACGGGTCGCCCAGCAGGTGCGGGAAGAGCGTCAGGTACTCGAACCCGAGTAGGTCGCGCAGGAACGCCACCTCTTCGGCCACCTTCTCGGGCGGGCCCACGAGGATCGTCTTGTTCGCGATCGATTCATCCAGCGTCGGGATCAGGCCCGGCTTCGACGGCTTTCCGTCGGAACCCATGTAGCCGCGGCTCCAGCCGTACGGGCCGAGGAACTTCCAGAACTCGTCGTGACCGTTTTGCGCTGAGGCCCGAGCCTCTTCCATCGTGTCCTCGATGCGATACGAGACGACGAGCATTCGCTTCTCGTGATCCGCGAGCTCGACGTCGTGGGCGGCGTGGTAGTTCTCGGCGTACTTGTCCCAGAACCGCTTGATGAAGCTGTAGTGCTGGTTCCAGAACACCGCGCCGTGATCGACCACGGGCACGTAGTCGAGCGTCGGGGGTGACGTGACCGCCTGCCAGATCTCGAACGGGTGGATCGGCTTGGGGATCAGGGTGAGTTCCTGGACGGTCTCGCCGCGGTCGGGAATGCCGGGAAGCGGGATCTGGAAGTGCTTGCCATGGAACGAGAACGATTCCTGGTTGAGCGCCCGCCGGACGATCTCCATCGACTCCTCGAACACCTCACGGTTGTGGATGTCGGCGTCGACCTGGTCGGGGTTGTCGAGCGAACCGATCGAGACGCCCTTGTCGTTGAGGTGCAGCACCTCGCGAGGAACGGTGCCTCGTCCGACGCCCAACATGGCGCGTCCACCCGACAGGTTGTGGAGCGTGGCGAAATCTTCGGCCAGGCGAAGCGGGTTCCACTGCGGCACCACGTTGAACATCGCGCCGAAGCGCAGCGTGGTGGTCTGCGCCGCGATCCACGTGGAGATCAACAGGCCGTTGGGGATGACCTCGTAGCCCTCGTACTGGAAGTGGTGTTCGGTGGTCCAGAACGAATCGAATCCCAGACGCTCGGCCTCCTTGGCCGAGTTGACGTACTCGAGCGTTGCCTGCCAGCAGGCGTCGTTCGAATAGCGGCGATCCATCGGCGCCGGCGCACCTGCGCCCGCATCGTCCATCTCGACACCGCCGAAGAAGAAGGCGCCAAGTTTGAGTTCCGGTCGAACGGTCATGGCCGTTAGCTTCGCGCAGATGTCCACGACGCTTCTACGGCAGCCGACGATTGTTCACGGTCCCGTGACACAGCAGCCCTGCGACGTGTTGATCGTCGACGGCATGATTTCAGCGATCGGCGAATCGGTCGCCGGGTCGCTTGCCGGTGCCGATGCCGACACGACGATCGATCTCACCGGCCATCTCCTCCTGCCGGCCGCTGTCGAACCGCATGCCCATCTCGACAAGGCGTTCCTCGCCGAGCGGGTGGAGAACCGCACCGGCGACCTCCTCGGCGCCATCGATGCGATGATCGAGCTGTCGGGCCGGATCAGCCGCAGCGACATCATCGAACGAGCGGAGCGGGCCGCTCGACTCATGGCGGCGAACGGTTACGTCACCGTGCGCACTCACGCCGACACGATCGAACACCACGGAGTGCAGAACGTCGAGGCCCTCGTCGAAGTCCGTCGGCGTGTCGCCGACGTGATCGACATCGAGATCGTGGCGCTGACCGGTGAGCCCGTCGTCGGCCCTGCTGGAGCGGCTCATCGGGCGCTGCTGCGCGATGCGCTCGACGCCGGCGCCGACCTCGTCGGTGGTTGCCCCCACCTCGAGACCGGTGGCTCGATCGAGGCTGCAACGGACGTGTTCCTCGAGATCGCTGCCGAGGCCGGCGTCGGGATCGATCTGCACACCGACGAAACGCTCGACCCTGATGTGATGGGCCTCGAGTACCTTGCTCGACAGGTGCTTGCCGGGTTCCCGCATCGGGTCACCGCCAGCCACTGCGTCAGCCTCGGCCAACGCGACGCCGCCGAGCAACAGCGCATCGCGGAACTCGTCGCTGCTGCGGGAATCGGTGTGGTGACACTCCCCCACACCAATCTGTGGCTCGGCGGACGCGACCAGCAACCGGTACCACGTGGCCTGACGGCCATCGACGCCCTGCGTGCTGCCGGCGTCACGGTCGCTGCAGGCGCCGACAACCTGCAGGATCCGTTCAACCCGATGGGACGGGCCTGTCCGTTCGAGACCGCATCGCTGATGGTGCTCGCAGCGCACGACCTCCCACACGTCGCTTGGGCCTCGGTCAGCACTGACGCTCGCAAGGTGCTCGGGCTTCAGACGGGCGGCCTCACGGTCGGTGCACCTGCGGACCTGCTCGCCGTGCCCGGCGACTCGTTGCGTGGCGCTATGGCCGAGGGCCCGGGCAATCGGCGGGTCGTTCGCGCCGGACGCGAGGCCGTGGCACACTGACCGAACCCGTCACCGAGCAGCCGCCGATCACGGATCACACGAAAGGTTCCCCCACGTGGTCATCGAATTCCTCACGTTCCGAGTTCCCGTCGACGAACGTCCCGAGTGGATGGAGATCGAGGAGCAGACGTGGAGCCGCTTCCTCGAACGTCAGGACGGCTTCGTGCGCAAGCAGCTGTGGGTCGACGTCGACGACCCCGATCATCTCCATGCCATGATCGAGTGGGAGTCGCTCGATCACTGGCAGGCAATCCCGAATGACGAGCTCGCCGCCGTCGACGCTGCGATGGGTCCGTGGGTTCGCGAAGCCAGCTGTCGGACCTTCGAGGTCGTTCGCGACTGCTGAACCTCCAAGCCGGCACAGCGATGAGTTTCCGCGCGACCTGTCCGCGCGAAGACTCATCGCTTCTGGTGTGACGAGCACAGCGATGAGTTTCCAAGGGCGACCTGTCCGCGCGAAGACTCATCGCTTCTGGTGTGACGAGCACAGCGATGAGTTTCCGCGCGACCTGTCCGCGCGAAGACTCATCGCTTGGAGAGGTGGTCGAACGTGGCGATGGCGTCGCGCATCATGGTGGGTAGGTCGGCGCCGTCGACGAGGGCGAGACCGATCGAATCCGGCCCATGGGCGTCGATCAGCGACGCCAGCACACCCGCGATGTGTGCGGGATCGCCGGACACCGACGTCGAATCACCCGAGGTCCGAAACCGTGCCGATTGGTACAGCGCGATTCGAGGCGAACCCTCGCTGCGTACCCAGCCGACCACCTCGGCGAGCTGGTCGGGCACGAACCCCGACAGGAACACACCGTCTGCTTCCCGAGAGGCGAGGCGGTTGATCTGCTCGCCCCGAGAGGCGACGTACAGAGCGACGTCACGAGCCGGTGCGGCGAAGTCGGGCACCGAGTAGCCCTCGGAGTCGACGCGACGCAGCACCGCACGAGCCGTCGACAGTGCGTCTCGAACGAGCGCGACCGGCCGTTCGACGGCGAGGCCGAACGGACCGAGCGACTGCTCACCCCCGACGCCGAATCCCAGCATCATCCGCCCGCCGGAGAGTTCGTCGAGCGAGGCGACCGTTGCGGCGATCGCGCCTGGGTGGCGCAACACCGGAGAGGTGATGCCGATACCCATCCGCACTCGTCGGGTCAGTCCTGCCGCAGCGGCGAAAACGACCACCGGGTCGCGCATCACCCCTTCGTCGGCAATCCACACCTCGTCGATGCCAGCCGAATCAGCGGCGACGACAGCGTCGACAAGTTCTCCGACCGCCGCGTCGGGATAGATCCAGATGCCCGTGGCGACGCTCATCGCACCAGTGTGCCGATCCGGCGCTCGACACGATCGAGGAACGCCGTTCTGGCGTCGAGCGTCGAGCGATCGAGACCGTAGAACGCCAGTCGGCGGTGGGGCGGCCGCTGTACGCAGCGCGAGCGAACGGCACGTTGGACGATTCGCCGCCCCGACTCACCGCCGACGAGATTGGCGAGGCGCGAACCCCCGAGCGTCGTCACACTCACCAGCACTCGGACGCCGGGCAATCCGCTCGCCGACGCCTGGTCGAGCCAGGCGAGCAGGATCGCCGGCTGCGAGGTCCACCAGGTCGGATGAACCAGCACGAGCGACGTCGCCGTCCCGAGTGCGTCGGCATCACGGGCCGGCAGCGGCAGGTACGGATCGTACGCAGTGGCGTACAGGTCGAGCAGCACCGAGTCGTGACCTGCTGCGGCCAGGCCGGTCATCACCCGGTCGCGAACCGCGGTTGCGTAGCTCTCGACGCACGGATGTGCGGCTACGACGACAACGTTCACAGTCGCCTTGCGCCGCTCTCGACCCGTGCCAGGAACGCTCTCCGCTGGTCGGCGGTCGCCCGGGCGGTTTCGTACATGGCGATCCAACTGGAGCGGGTGTGGACGCCTCCGCACAGGCGAACGTTGCGCCGGATGAGCCGTTGGCCGTTGTCGCCGTGTCGCAGTACCTCCCAGCGGGAATCTTCGTACGTGGCGATCCCGACCAGGCGACGGATGTTCGACAGGCCACGCTTGGCGCCGGCGCGGTCGCCGATCGTGAAGGCCACTCCTGGCACGAACGTCCGCTCGATCCAACCCTTGATTCCTGGGGTCACCGTTGACAACGTCGTCGGATACACGAAGATCAGCCCTTCGGCACGACGAACGAGCGCCGCGCTCGCCGCCGCCTGCGGACACACGAGCGGGTCATCGGTGAAGTAGGCCCGGCGGTCGTCGCCGCTCATCACCGGCGAGAACCGCTCGACGACGAGATCGACGACGTCGACAACATGGCCGTTGGCCTCGAGTCCGTTCCTCGCCGCGGTGGCGATCTCTCGAACGAACTCATCCCGGATCGGATCGATCACGAGGAGAACACGCATGGCAACTCCATCACCACGTGATGCAACCGTGCCACCCCGATGTGCCGGGATGACCGCTGCTCCCGACCGGGCCGTGGGACCCGGCCGGGAGCAGCGAATTCAGGTGTTCAGCTTGTTCGAACGGTACCGGTCAACGCCCGGGGGCGTCAGCGCAGTAGTCGTTGGTGAAGATGCCGTCGATCGACTCGGCGATCTCGGTGCCCTGCTCGTCGTAGATCGGCGCGAGGATGTCGTAGAGCTCCTGAACCCGCTCCTCGTCGAAGCTGCAGTAGGTGCCATCGGGGCTGTTGACAGCGAACTCGCCCGACTCGACGAGTTCCATGCCGGCCTCGTTCAGGCCCTCGCTGAGCGTCCAGAACCCGTCGTGGGCCTCGTTGATCTCGATCATCGCATCGGTGATCGGCTTGGGGTCGTTCAGGAAGTCGAGCCACGCCTGCTGCATGACCGGCACGAGCAGGTCGAGACAGTCGCTCAACTCCTCGGCCTTGTCACGCATCATGGTGATCGTCGCCGGATAGTTGTCGAAGCCGAGATCGCCGACCGTGTAGAAGTCGACTGGTGCCGGTGCACCGTCCTTCCACTGGATGTCGTTCTCGTACTTGTACACCTCGTTGGTGGCGAAGCCCTGCTGGAAGAAGCTGCCGCCGTCGGCCACCCACGCAGCGTCGGAGCCGTCGTAGCTGGGGTTGCTCTGATCCTCGGTCATGTAGCCGAGGCCGATCATGTAGTCGATGTATGCGACGCCCGGGAAGTGCAGGACCTGCGCTCCGGTCTCGAGAATGTCCTCCGGCGACTCGATGGGGTTCTGCTCGGCGTCCCACATGATCATCTGAGGGTCCTTGTCGAGCGTCTTGGCGACCGCCACCATGTCGACCGCTGCGGAGTCCTTGATGATGTCGCTCATGTTGATGTAGGCCATGTCCGCCTCACCGTCGAGGAGGATCGCACTGTTGAGCTTGTCGAACTTCACCGTGTTGATCTGGAGTTCCTCCAGACCGCCGACCGCGTACTGCTCCTGGACCGGGCCGGAGTACGACACCGAATCCTTGTCGGCCGTTCCGTCCGGACCGATCAGTTGGTAGGTGCCGCCGTGTTCGAGTTCGGGGAACCAGTCGGTTTGGATGACGAGCTTCTCCGGGCACACAGCGCCATCGGTGGCAGCGCCGTCTGTGGTGGCCACTGCATCCGTCGTCTCGCTGCCGGCGTCGGTGGTCTCGGTGCCGGCGTCGGTGCCGGCGGGCTCGCTCGTGTCGTCGTCGCTGCCGCAGGCTGCGAGCAGCACGATCGACGCGACGCTCAAGAGCGCCACTGTCTTCTTGGCTTGCATGATCTCCCCTTGTATGTGGTTGTGGTGGTGTCGGCGTGGATGTGTTGGAGGGTGGCTCAGGTCCGCTGTTGAGCGGACTCGTGCCAATTGCGGATGGCGCGCGCCGTGATCGCGCCAACGATGAGGAACATCACCACACCGAACATCGATGCGGTGATGGTTCCGGCGAACATCTCGGGCCGGTTTGCTGCACGCTGCTGACGGTTCCGGATGTAGTAGCCGATCCCCTTCTCGCCCTGGTTGAAGAAGAAATCGGCGACGATCGCGCCGATCACTGCTCCACCGGATGCGATGCGGATGCCCGCCATCGTCGCGGGTAGCGCCGACGGGAGCTCGAGTTTGCGCAGTCGGGTCCACCTGCTCACGTGGTTGAGCGTGAACAGATCATGGTGGAGTCGATCGGTCGACTGCAGACCGAACAGTGTGTTGGTGATCACCGGGAAGATGGCAATCAACACGACCACGACCAGCCGCACGCCGAGTTCGTCGCCGAACAACTGGGTGAGCAGCGGTGTGATCGCCAGGATCGGCACGGTCTGCAGGACCACGGCATACGGAAACAGTGCGCGTTCCATGCCTCGCGACAGATTCATCACGATGGCGATCGACACGCCGAGCACGATGGAGATGCTCAGCCCCATCAGCGTGACCTTCGCCGTCGGCCACATGTAGCCGAGGATCGGCCGAAACCCGTTGGACGGGTCCCACAACGGCAGAAAGCCGTCGGTGAACACTTCGTGCGGGAACGGGAGAGCGTTTCGGCGCTGTGCTGCGATGTCGAAGCGCGCCCAGCTGTACAGGTACCAGATGGCAATGAACACCAGGAACGTGATCAGCGGTGGGATCAGGTTGCGGATGCGACGCGTGGCGCCAGGTCTGCGCGGCTGCATCACCGGAACGTTGACTCCCACTGCTGCCGGCGGCGCCTGCGATTCCAGTGGCACCTCGCGTCGAGTGTCGTCGAGCGCCGTCACGAGTGGGCGTCCTTCAAGTCGTTGTTGATCAACCCACAGATCTCGGCGAACTCGGGCTCGAAACGAATGTCGTGCAGTCGCTCACTACCGAACGGGATGTCGTAGTCGCCGATGATGCGTCCCGGACGCGCTGACATCACCAGCACCCGAGTGCTGAGGAACACCGCCTCGGCGATCGAGTGGGTGATGAACAGCGCAGCGAACTTCTCGGAATTGAACAGGCTGATCAGTTCGTCGTTCAGCCGCTCACGGGTGATCTCGTCGAGTGCACCGAACGGCTCGTCGAAGAGGAACACCTCAGGATTGAGCACGAGAGAACGGGCAAGCGAACACCGCATCTTCATGCCGCCTGACAGTTGCTTGGGATACTTCTCCTCGTGGCCGACGAGGTTGACCAGTTCGATCGCCTCGGCAGCACGACGCTTGCGTTCCGCCTTGGCGACGCCTTGGAGTTCGGCATTGAGTTCGACGTTGTGTTGCACGGTTCGCCACGGCAGCAGGGTGGCATCTTGGAAGACGTAGCCGATCGAGTCGCGGTTGACATCGCAGATGCCGCCGGTGTGTTCGGTGAGGCCAGAGGCAATCCGCAACAGCGTCGACTTGCCGCAACCGGAGGGACCGACGACCGTGACGAACTCTCCCGGATCCACCGTGAAGGACACGTCGTCGATCGCATGCGTTCCGTCGGGGAACACCATCGAGAGATGCTCGAATCGCAGCCGGGACGACGTGGCCGTCCCGGGTAGATCCGACGCTGTAGCGGTGTCGGTCCTCATGTCCTCGGTGAAGTTAGTAGCCGCGACGGCTGCTGCCCATCCGGTGAGCGTGAACATCGTGTTTCGGCTGTGCGGATAACGGATCCTGCCACCCCGAGGGAACGCTAGTCGCTCGGTAGCGGCCGGAGGCATCCGTCGAGATCACGTGTACGCGCAGAGATCGAACGGGTTGCCGTCGGAGTCGGCCAGGTTGACGATCGAGCCGTACGGCTCACGCCTGACGACGCCGAGCTGACGTGCGCCGAGGCCCGTCAACCGGGCCAATTCGTCGTCGAACTCCTCGAGAGCGCACGCGAGGTCGAGGTGCATCGACCCAGGGTGGGTGACGCCGGACTGTACGCCGATGCGCCGGGAACCTTGCGCATCGGCCAGGACGATCCACCGATCACCGTCCTCGCGCTCGACCTCGTGGAGGTCGAGCGCCGACGACCAGAACGCAGCGAGGGCGTCAGTCGCCGGTGAGTTCATCGTGACGAGGTCGAAACGAGCCGCCATTGCGGTCAGCTCCGATCCTCTACCGACGCGAGTTGCAGCACGACCTGCAACAGGACGTTGGCGCCGGCTTCGATGTCGACGGCTTCGGTGAATTCGGCGATGTTGTGGCTGAGGCCGTTGACGCTCGGCGTGAACACCATCGCCGTCGGGCAGATGCGGGCGAGCATCTGGGCGTCGTGGCCAGCGCCACTCGGCATCCGCTTCGTCGAATGGCCGAGGCGCTCGGCGGTGGCCTGGACGAGGTCGACCAGTCCCCCATCGAAGTCCACCGGCTCGAACCGGGCCAGCGAGTTGGTGGTGATCGCAACTCCCTCCACCTCGGCGAGTTCTTCGAGCATCGTGGCCAGCCGTGATTCGGCCTCCTGCAGGACGCAGTCGTCGGTGTTGCGGAGATCGACGGTCATCACCACCCGGGCCGGCACGACATTGACCAGGTTCGGGTACACGTCGATGCGTCCGACGGTGCCGACCTGGTCGGGTCCGAGGTGACGAGTGAGGTCGCGCACATACATGGCGATCGCCGCTGCGCAGTACGCGGGATCGTGTCGCAACCGCATCGGCGTGGTCCCGGCGTGCGCCGACTGGCCGACGATCACGATTTCGGTCCACGAGATGCCCTGGACTCCCTCGACGACTCCGATCGTGATGCCCTCGGCTTCGAGGACCGGGCCCTGTTCGATGTGGAGTTCGACGAACGCGTGCGGCGGGGCTGCCGTCGGGCATGGGACCGCACCCGAATAACCGATGCCTTCGAGGTTGTCACCGAGGCGGGCACCGTCATCAGCGGCGATGAGATCGAGTGCTTCCTCGAGCGGCAATCCGCCGACGAACACCAGGCTGCCCAGCATGTCCGGCGCAAACCGAGAGCCCTCCTCGTCGGTGAAGAACGCCACCTGGAGGGGGCGCTTCGTCACGATGCCCGCCTGTGCGAGCGTCTCGATGATCTCGAGACCGGCGAGGACGCCCAGATTGCCGTCGAAGCGACCCCCGGTGCCGACGGTGTCGATGTGCGAACCGACCATCACCGGCGCCAGGGTGTGATCGACGCCTGCTCGGGTGGCAACGACGTTTCCGATCGTGTCGATGGCCACGTCGAGGCCGAGATCACGCATCCAGGCCACCACGAGGTCTCGGCCAGCCTTGTCGGCGTCGGTGAGGGCGAGGCGGGCGTTGCCCCACTCGCCGTTCGGGCCGTCGATGCGCCCGATCTGGCCGAGTTCATCGATCCGGCTGAGGAGTCGTGCGGTATCGATGCGGAGAACGGCGAGTTCGGGTTCCATCTCGGGTTCCATCTCGGTGCTCATCTCAGCGGACCGGGAGCTCGAAGGTTGCAACTTCGGCCAACGCCTCGCAGAAAGCATCGACCGCCTGGGCGACCAACCGCTCACCTCGCTCGGCAGTGGCCGG
>JBBQEU010000083.1:0-13637 GCA_038321235.1 Acidimicrobiales bacterium
CAAGTACCGCGGCGCGTACCAGTTCGACCGACCGACGTGGAACTCGGTCGCCGAGCGCCATGCTCCGCGCCTCGTCGGCGTCGACCCGGCGGCAGCGTCACCGGCCGATCAGGACGCCATGGCCCTCGCGCTCTACGGCGAGCGCGGAGCGCGCCCCTGGCCGCACTGCGGCCGTCACCTGGCCTGACCCGGAACGTGGTTGGCTCGACGCGGTGAACCTGCGGGGCCAGCGGTAGCGTCGTCGTCACAACTGAATACCTGCGGGGTTGGGTGAAAGTCCCGACCGGCGGTGAAAGCCCGCGAACCCCTCGATTTCGGTCGGGGGGCCGATCCGGTGGAATTCCGGGGCCGACGGTCACAGTCCGGATGGGAGCAGGTCGATGCGCTCACGGTCCGCGCCCGTCACGGGTGCTGGCCCAAGGCGTCATGTCGTCGTGATCCCATGCCCGCGCTCACCGGACGGACCAGCATGACGATCGACGACACGACAGTGATGAGGACAGCGCTCGCGGCAGCCGCGGCGGCGCGCGCCCGAACGTCACCGAACCCGTGGGTCGGCGCCGCCATCGTCTCAGCGGATGGTGCGGTCGTTGCGGTGGGCGCCACCGAACCGCCTGGTGGACGTCACGCCGAGATCGTCGCCCTCGACTCGGCGGGACACGCTGGTGCCGGCGCCACGCTCGTGTGCACGCTGGAGCCCTGCTCGCATCACGGCCGCACGCCGCCGTGCACCGACGCGATCATCGCCACTGGGATCCGACGTGTCGTCGTCGCGATCACCGACCCCGACCCACGAGTCGCCGGCGCGGGCATCGACGCGCTCCGCCGGGCTGGTATCGAGGTCGACCTCGGGACGCTCGCAGACGAGGCGGAGACGCAGCTCGCGCCGTATCTCCACCACCGCCGCACCGGTCGCCCGTACGTGATCTGCAAACTCGCGATGTCGGCCGACGGCGGCATCGCCGCTCCTGACGGCACCTCGCAGTGGATCACCGGCGAGGCCGCACGCCGCGACGCCCATCGCCTGCGTGCCGAGAGCGACGCGATCCTCGTCGGTGCCGGCACTGTCCGCGCCGACGATCCCGCACTGACCGTCCGCCACGTCGACGGCGACGATCCGCTGCGCATCGTCCTCGGATCGGCACCAGCGGGAGCGAAGGTCCATCCCTGCCTCGAATGGACCGGCAGCCTCGCCGACCTCCTCGACGACCTCGGCGGTCGCGGCATCGTGCAGCTGATGGTGGAGGGTGGCGCCAGCGTCGTGGGCTCGTTCCATGCCGCCGGCTTCGTCGACCGGTACGTGCTCTATCTCGCGCCGGCGCTGTTCGGCGGATCCGACGCCAAGGCCGCCATCGGCGGCGCGACTGCACCGGCGATCGCCGACATCTGGCGCGGCCGCTTCGACGCCATCGAGCGCGTCGGCGGCGACGTCCGCATCGAACTCATCCCCCTGATCGACGCAACACCGACGGAAGGACCCTGACATGTTCACGGGAATCGTGGAAGAACTCGGCCGACTCGAGTCGCTCGACAACGGACGGTTGCGGATCTCGGCCCGTCAGGTGCTCGACGACGTGGCGATCGGCGAATCGATCGCGGTCAACGGCTGCTGCCTGACCGTGGTGGCGTTCGGCGACGACTGGTGGGAGGCCGATGTGTCCGACGAGACGATCTCGCGCACCAGCCTGGCCATGGTGCACCCCGGTGACGGCATCAACCTCGAACGGGCCGTCAAGGTGTCGGACCGCCTCGGCGGCCACATCGTGCAGGGTCACGTCGACGCTGTCGGCGAGGTCGTCGAGCCGGTGCCCGACCTGCGTGTGAAAGTGCCCGCAACCCTCACCCGCTACCTCGTCGAGAAGGGATCGGTGACCGTCGACGGCGTGAGCCTGACCGTGGTCGACGCGCTCGACGACGGCTTCACCGTGGCGATCATCCCGCACACCGCCGACGTCACCACGCTCGGTGCCAAACGCCCCGGCGACCTCGTGAACCTCGAGGTCGACGTGATGGCCAAGTACGTCGAGAAGTTGATGTCGGCTTACGTTGAGCAGGGAACTGCCGAGCAAGGAGCAACCCAATGACCATCCGCTTCGACCCGATCGAAGATGCGATCGCTGCGATTGCACGTGGCGAGATCGTCGTGGTCGCCGACGACGAAGACCGCGAGAACGAAGGCGACCTGATCATGGCCGCCGACGCGGCGACGCCCGAGGCGATCGCGTTCTTCGTCCGGCACACATCGGGCGTGATCTGTGTGGGCCTCACCGGCGAGCGTTGTGACGAACTCGGCCTGCAGGCAATGGTGGTCGCGTCGCAGCACACCGAGGCGCACGGCACCGCGTTCACGGTCAGCGTCGATCTCGCTCAGGGCACCACCACCGGCATCTCGGCATCGGACCGGGCGGCCACGTTGCGGGCACTCGCCGACGCCGAGGTGAGCGCGGCGGAATTCAACCGTCCCGGGCACATCTTCCCGCTGCGCGCTCGCGCCGGGGGTGTACTCAAGCGCATTGGCCACACCGAGGCGTCGGTCGACCTCGCGCGCTTGGCCGGCCGCCTGCCTGCCGGCGTGCTGTGCGAGTTGGTGCTCGATGGCGGAGAAATGGCGCGCGGCGACGATCTCCGGGCCTTCGCCGACGAGCACGGCCTGATCTTCGTGTCGATCGCCGATCTCGTCCGGTATCGACGCCGCCACGAGAAGCTCGTCGAACACATCGCGGATGCGCGCGTGCCCACCGTCTGGGGCGACTTTCGCTGCCATTCGTTCGAGAGTGCCATCGATGGCGAAACTCATCTGGCGTTCGTCGCCGGCGACGTCTCCGGCGACGATCCAGTGCTGGTGCGAGTGCACAGCGAGTGTCTCACCGGCGACATCTTCGCAAGCGTGAAGTGCGACTGCGGACCGCAGCTGCAGGAGTCGATGCGTCTCATTGCGCAGGAGGGTCGCGGTGTGGTGGTGTACCTGCGCGGTCACGAGGGCCGCGGGATCGGCATCAGCCACAAGCTCCGCGCCTACGAGTTGCAGGAGGCCGGGCTCGACACCGTCGACGCCAACCTCGAACTCGGCTTGCCGGTCGACAGCCGCGAGTACGGCATCGGCGCGCAGATCCTCGTCGACCTCGGCGTCAGCAAGCTGCGTCTGCTCACCAACAACCCGGCAAAGTACGGCGGACTCGACGGGTTCGGCCTCACGGTCACCGAGCGGGTGCCGCTGCACCTGGCCGTGCATCCCGAGGCCGAGCAGTATCTACGCACCAAGCGCGACCGGATGGGCCACCTGTTGCCCGACGATCTGGCCGCCACTGTCGCGGCCAGTTCGTCAACGGTGGGCGAGGCGCCGTGAGCGGCAACCTGCGAGCCGCGAACGTTCCCGATGTGCAGATCGATGGCACCGGGCGTCGTGTGGCGATCGTGTGCTCGCGGTTCAATGACCTGATCGTCGAGCGGCTGGAGGGCGGTGCACGCCGAGCGTTGGTCGATCACGGTGTGGCCGACGATGCGATCAGCACGTTCTGGGTGCCGGGCGCGCTGGAGATCCCGCAGGTGGCTCGAGCCGCAGCGAACTCGGGATGCTTCGATGCGGTCGTCGCGCTCGGCGCCGTGGTGCGCGGCGATACGTATCACTTCGAGGTGGTGTCGGACTCGAGTGCGGCTGGCCTGATGCGGCTGTCGCTCGATTCCGATGTGGTGATCACCAATGGCATCCTCACCGTCGACACCGAGGAGCAGGCGATGGTTCGCGCCGAGGACGGCGACGGCAACAAAGGCGCCCAAGCGGCACTCGCCGCCCTCGAGACCCTCGCGGTGATCACCTCGATCAGCTGACTCTCCTCCAGTCTCGCTGCAACCCCCTGCCCCCAAATCCGAGAAGTGGCAAGAATCGTTCGCCAGGCGAACGATTTCACACATTTTTCGGATCGGGGTTCGGGGTGCGGTCAGCGAATCAGCGGAGAGAGGAGCGACCGGTAGTCGGCGAGGTCGGCGACTGCGAGTCCGCCGACCTTGGCGCGGTCGTCCCACCTCCGCACCAGCGTGGCCTCGCGATGGTGCGGCCGTTGCTCGAACGCGACGATTTCGGCATCGCTCATCGGGCCGCCCTGGAGGCGAAGGCTGCGAACCGACGATGCCGACAGCCCGTCGAGGTAGCCCGCCTCGACCGCGCACAGGTACCGCTTCGCCGCGACGTGCAACGCGACGGGTGCGGTGACCTCCGGCCCGAACCAGCGGGTCAGGTACCGGGCGCCGACACCTTCGTGCTGGAAGTCGTCGATGAGTTCGTCGTGGAGAGTCACGTTGTCGTCCGACACGAGGTGGCCGATGTCATGGAGCAGGGCAGCAACCACCAGATGGCCGGGGGCGTCGTCGAGGCGGGCGAGCGCAGCTGCTTGGAGCGCGTGTTCGAGTTCGGTGACGTCCTCGTCGTACATCCGTGAAGCAGCCGGCGAGGCAAACAGCGCAAACAGGTCGTCGAGCGTGTTCATCGGAAATCGCCGGCGGCCGGGCTCATCGTCGATCACCTGGGACAGGTCGGCCGAGGAAGTCGTCGCTGATGCTGATCCGCACGCGTTGGCCATCGAAGTCGTCGCCTTCGTGGGCGAACTCTGTTCGCTTGTCGGCGTAGTAGCGGTCGCGATGATCGCCGAGCGACGCGGCGTTGTAGGTGAGGTAGGCGGCACGTCGCGAGCGTTCGGTGGTGTTGGTGTCGCTGTAGTGCGGCGTGTACGAGTCGAAGAACAGCAGGTCACCCGGCTCCAGCGGCACGGGCTGCCAGGGGAGGTCAGCGGCGGTCGCCGACTCGATGCGGCCGCGTTCGTCGGTGGCGAGTTGGCCCACCTCGTAGCCGGGCGCCACATAGAGGCAACCGCTCGCCGGTGTCGCCGGGTCGAGCGGCACCATGCACGAGATGTGGTGGTCGACGAACCGGTAGGCGGTGGCGTCCTGGTGCGGGGCGAAACCGCCTCCGCCCGGGTGCTTGTAGTTGACCTTCTCCTTGAACAGCACGGCGGCCTCGCCGAACAGCTCGCCGAGGATCTCCACGACGATGCCGTCGAGGATCACGTCGTGCAGCACCTGGTCGTCGTGCACGAAATCTTCACTGCGCGCCAGCACTGCTCCGGCATCGGTCTGTTCGAAGTGGTGCAGGCCCGGTCCGCCGCCGACGGCCCACTGCTCGAGCCGGTTGACCGCGTCGTCGATCGCATCGAGGTGGGTGGTCGTCAGCACTGCCGGGACGACGAGCCAGCCATCGCGCCGGAACGAGGCGACATCGATCAGGTCGCTCACGTCGGTGTCCCGTCGAGGTGGAGGTTGTTGTCGAGGTGGAGGTTGTTGTCGAGGTGGAGGAGGTCGACGATCATCGGCGCCCAGTCGAGCACCGACGGCTGGTGGCGCTCGATCCGTCGGGCCACCTCGGCAACCCGGCGGTCACCGCCCGACACGATCGCCATCTGGGTGCGGCAGCGGGGGCTGCCGTGCTGGCCGTGGATCGGGATCGGTGTCGACCCGAACGAGCGGCCCGGTTCGGTCCACGCCATCCACACCTCGGGCGTCAGCGCGCAGGCCGACTCGACTCCGTCGACCGATCGGACCAGAGCGAGCAGACTGTCGTCGTCGACTCGGCCGTGGTCGGAGCCGCGGTGGATGAGTGCTGCGGTGCCCTCGTTGGCCACCTCGATGCCCTCGACGTCGGCGAGCGCCTCGACCAGTTCGACCGGGGTGAAGTCGGTGATCGTCTCCTGGTCGTGGTCCGACACGGTCAGCACCAACGTGTGATCCCACCCGCCGGCGAACCGAGCGACGACCTCGCCGTACGCGGCGTCGGTGGCTCGGTACTGCTCGAACGCCTCGGCCGAGTCGGGGCCGTGGAGGTGCGACGTGGTGTCGGGTTCGTTGAGGTGGACCAGCGCGAAGTCGACGTCGAGATCGATGCCCTCGAGCGCCAACAGCACCGCGGCATCGGTCGCGTATCCGAAGGCGCATCGCTCGGTGCCTTCCGGCAGTCGACCGTCGGGTGGCCACACCACGTCGGCCCGTGAGCCGCCCATCTGGGCGACGAGCTTCTGGTCGCCGGCGACCATCACCGACGTCCCTCCGGCAGCGCCGACACGCTCGAACAACGTGGTCGCTCGCGGGCCCTGCTTCGGCGACGGCAGCCACCCGCTGTCGTCGATCCAGGTGTGGTTGCCGTGCACACCGGTGAGAGCGGGGTCGGCGCCGGTGACGAACGCGGCGTGGTTCGCATACGTGACCGACACCGGCAGCGACATCGCCCCCATCGGAGCACGGCCACCGGCTGCTGCTTGTTGCCACAGGTGCGGGGTGAGGGTCGGGCTCACGTGACGGTGCGGCATCGCGTCGATCACGATCATCACGACACGGAGCCGCCCGGCGAGCTGGGTCACGCCGACAGCGTAGAGGCAGGCGCCGATCGGTGACCGCCCCGCTCGTCGTCGACTCGTGTGATGGGCGAGTCTGGGGAGATGGATGAGTGTGGGGAGTTGGATGAGTCTGGGGAGATGGATGAACCGATTCGCCTGTACGACGGCACAGCGCCGGGGAGTGCGAGCTGGACGCAGGTCGAGCGTGAGTACTACAGCGAGCTGTGGGCGACCGAGGTGGTCACGAACGTGGTCGTGCCGACGCTCGTGCCGGTGCGTCCGACTGGCGAGTCCAACGGCATGGCGGTGGTCGTGGCGCCGGGCGGTGGCTTCCATGCGCTCTCGATCACCAGCGAGGGGTTCGGAGTCGCCGAACGCCTGGCCGCCGAGGGCATCACGGCGTTCGTGCTGAAGTACCGCCTGGTGCCCGGCGGTCACGATCCGGTTTCGGAGTTGAGCGAGAAGGCACTCGCCGGCGATTCGTCGGTGTACGACGACATGGCTGCCATCGCACCGCTGGCAGGCGCCGACGGGGAAGCGGCGATGCGTCTCGTTCGGGCTCGAGCGGCCGAGTTCGGCATCGATCCGAGACGGGTGGGGTTCATGGGGTTCTCCGCCGGTGGGAACGTGGCGGTGCGCGTGGCGTACTCGTCCGACCCGGCCGCCCGTCCCGACTTCGTGGCGCCGATCTATGCGACCACCCGCGGGATCGAGCTCGGCGATCCGCCGGTCGGGAGCGGACCGATGTTCCTGGTGGTGGCGACCGACGACGCACTCGGGCTGACCGCCGATTCGATCGCCCTCTACGAGCAGTGGCGGGCTGCGAAGCTCCCGGTCGAACTCCACGCGTACGCTCGCGGCGGACACGGTTTCGGGATGCGCACCCAGAACCTGCCGTCCGACACCTGGATCGACCGTTGCCTCGACTGGATCGCATCGTCGACCTGACGGTCGCTCACCGACCACCGGCTCGTCACTACGTTCGGTCTCGTGGATGGCCCCCGGAGCCCCAACTGTTCGTGGACACGGAGCTCGCCGGCGCCGAGTTCTGGAGCGTCGATCTCAGCGGGGCCACGTTCGAGGATGTGAACCTGTCGGCTGTGTCGATCGCGCGGGCACGGCTGCGCAACGTCACCGTCGACGGCCCGATCGAGAACCTGAGGGTCAACGGCATCGACGTCACGGCGTACGTCAATGAACACCTCCGTTACGCCCGCCGCGACCTGCCCTGATGCACACAGCACGATCTGCTCACCTCACGTCCCGTATTCCGGGACACGGGGGCGCAGATCGTGCGGAGTCGGCGTCAGTCGGCCTCGAGTACCTCGGCGAACAAGGTCAGGGCGGCAACGGCGAATGCGGCCATGTTGGCCACGCGATCGTCGAGGCCGGTGAGCACGTTGCAGGTGGCGGTGCTTGGGCCGTCGTCTGGTCCGGCGCCTGGTCCGGCGACAGCGAGCCAGCTGTGCCCGGCCGGGTCACCGTACGGGTTGGGTGGCCCGGCCGCGCCCGCTTCGGCAAGCCCCCATGTGGTGGCGACCTTGGCCCGCACCGATTCGGCGAGCCAGCCGGCGAACGCTTCGGTGGCGCCGCGCATCCCGGCGGGTACGTCGACCTCGCCGACCATCCAGGCTCGACTCGCGGTGGCGGTGTAGATCACCGTGCCACCGATGTAGTACGCCGACGCCCCCGGGATCGCGAGCAGCGCCGCCGAGATCAGTCCGCCCGTCGACCCTTCGGCGACGGCCACCGTTTCGCCGCGTTCGCGCAGTCGCGATCCGATCCGCTGCGCGACGTCGATGATCTCGGGTGCGAACATCACCTCAGCTTGGCGCATCGACAGAGTTGCGGTGAGATCTGTGTGCACCGGACCCGCTTACCTCTCACCGGTGGGGAGTGGCGAACATCGTCACGGCTCCATCACGACCCAGCCTCGGCTCTGGAGTTCGGCGGCGAGCTGTTCGTCGGAGAACGCCGCCAAGGGTGACGTAGCGGGTGACGCTGCACTGGCTCGCTGGACCGGCTTTGCCTTGGCCCGCTTCGGCCGGGGCGACGCAGGCTCAGGCGCACGCGGAGGGTCGGGCTCGCTCGATTCGTGGGCTGCCTCTTGGAGCGCCGCGATGAACTCGTCGGCCTCGTCGCGGGTGAACTTACCGCCCGCCTGGCGCTGCGTGAAGCCCATCGGCCCGCGTGCATCGCGGAAGTCGGAGTGCCCGGCAGCTTGCAGCAACTCGGTCAGCTCGCGCATCTGGCTGTGAGTAGCGGGTGAACCCGATGCTTGTCCGAATGCCATCAGCTCAGTCTCGCGTGCGCGACCCGTTGGCGCGGACCTCGCATCGCTATCGCCCGACGGCTTGCACCAGCACGGGGCAGGTCGCGTGGCGGATGACGTGGTCGGATGTCGAGCCGACGAAGGCGCGCCGAACGCCACCGTGCCCGCTGGTGCCCATGACCACGACGCTGGCGGGCAGCGAGGCCGCCAGGTCGCAGATCGCCTGGCCGGGTCGCCCCACGATCGCCGTCAACTCGAGGTCGTCACCCAGCCCGAGCGCGGACACGGTCCGATCGAGGTGTTGCTTAGCCAGGCGGTCGCCCTCGGTCACGATCTGCTCGTCCTGATCGGACGACGACGCCTTCAACGTGAATCCGGACCCGGCCTCGGCCTGGGGGTCGACAGCCGACTGGACGGTCACGAGGATCGTTCGTTCGGCCGACGCCAGTAGAGGCCGACAGGCACGCAGGGCCTCGATGGCAGCGTCGGAACCATCAGTGCAGAGCAACACGATCGAGTTCATCTTCCCGAGTCTTGCAGCAACGTTGCGACACCCTGCTGCGAGGATCAGTGCCATGACGGCTGATGACGAACTGCCCGACGAATTGCTCGGTGCACTCCGCGGCTTGACCGGTCGAGCCGATGCGGAGTTCCGCGACGGGCAGCGCCAGGCGATCGAACTGCTCGTCGACGAACGCGCTCGCGTGCTGGTGGTGCAGCGAACGGGATGGGGCAAGAGCGCCGTCTACTTCATCTCCACGCACCTGCTGCGCCAGCGTGGCGCAGGCCCCACGCTGTTGATCTCGCCATTGCTGGCTCTGATGCGCAATCAGATCGATGCTGCCGAGCGGCTCGGGCTGCGATGCATGACGGTCAACAGTTCGGCCACCACCACCATCGGAGAGCTGTCCGACGCCCTCGAGGCCGACACGGTCGATCTGTTGTTGATCTCGCCGGAGCGGCTCGCCAACCCCGAGTTCGCCGGCAAGGTGATGCCGCTCGTCGGGCGCCGCCCAGGGCTGATCGTGATCGACGAGGTCCACTGCATCTCCGACTGGGGCCACGACTTCCGCCCCGATTACCGCCGCATCGGCCGCATGATCGAACGGCTCAGCGCCGCCAACGTCCCCGTGCTCGGATGCACGGCCACGGCGAACGACCGCGTGGTCGCCGACGTGTCGGCGCAGTTGGGCGACAACCTCACCGTGCTGCGCGGACCGTTGCGGCGCGACGGGTTGGCGCTCAGCACGATCCGCCTCGACCGCCAGGCCGAGCGGCTCGCCTGGCTCGATCGCGAACTGAACCGTCACATCGGCCAGACCGCCGGCTCGGGCATCGTCTACACGCTCACCGTGCGTGACGCCGACAACGTCGCCGCGTGGCTCAACTCACGTGGCCACGACGTGCTCGCCTATCACAGCGTGCTCGACGAGGCCGACAAGTTGGAGGCCGAGCAGCGTTTGCTTCGCAACGAGGTCGACGCCCTCGTGGCCACCGTCGCGCTCGGCATGGGCTACGACAAGCCGGACCTCGCGTTCGTGTTCCACTTCCAGTCGCCCGGTTCGCCGGTCGGCTACTACCAGCAGGTCGGCCGAGCCGGTCGGGCGCTCACCACCAGTCGGGCGGTGCTACTGCGGGGGCTCGAAGACGAGCAGATCCAGGACTACTTCATCGAGAAGGCGTTCGCCGAAGAGCATCTCGTGCGGGATGTGATCGCCGCGTTCGATCGCTCCGACGTGCCGCTGTCACTGATGAAGGTGCAGGTGGCGTTGAACATCAAGATGGGGGCGTTGGAGAAGGTGGTCAAGCAGCTCGACGCCGACGGTGCACTGCGACGCGTCGGCGGGCAGACCTACGAACGGACACTGCTCGCCTGGGAGTATCCGTCGGCGCGGATCGACGACGTGACCACGGCGCGCCGCCTCGAACAGGCGGCGATGGTCGACTACTTCTCCACCACCGACTGTCGCATGCTGTTCCTCGCCCGGCTGCTCGACGACGACGCGACGCAACGTTGCGGCATCTGCGACAACTGCGTTGGAGTCGCTGGAGATGTCGATCTGCCGACCGAGGTGGTGGCCGCGGCCGAAGCGTTCCTGCGTCACCGGCCGTTGGAGATCGCTCCGCGCAAGCAGTGTTTCGACGATGGCACGGGCAAGCGAACCACGATCCCGCCAGACGAGCAGCTGGAGCCCGGACGTGCGCTCGCGATCTGGGGTGACGCCGGTTGGGGCCGGCTCGCACGAGACGCGAAGGAGCAAAACGCAGTTTTCGACGATCAGCTCGTCGACGCGATGGCCGACATGCTGCGCGACTGGGCGCCCGATCCGGCACCCGAGTGGGTCACGGTGGTGCCGTCGTTACGGCATCCCGAGTTGGCGGCGTCGATGGCCGAGCGTGTCGCCGATCGGTTGGAGCTGGCGTTCCACCCGGTGGTGCGCAAGGTGGCCGATCGTCCTCCGCAGGCGTCGCAGCAGAACTCGTACTTCCAGCAACGCAACGTGGCGGGTTCGTTCGCGATTGCTGGCGACGTCCCGACGGGCCCGGTATTCCTGCTCGACGATGCGTTCGATTCCGGGTGGACCCTCACCGAGGTCGGCCGACTCCTTCGACGGCACGGGTCAGGGCTCGTCCACCCTGCAACGCTTGCCTCGTCGGCAGGACGTCAATGATCGAGCACCCTTCACCTGAGAACGGGTCGCCGGAGAGTGTTCGGGCGGCGTTGCTGCTCACCAACCGACTCGTGACACTCGACGCGAAACCGTTGCCGGCAAGCGAGTTCTGGAAGCTCGTCGAGCGGATCGACCTGGCGGATCTGCTCGATCTCGACGTTGCCGGCATCGTCGACGTCGTGGGGTGCGCGCACGACGAGGCGGTGCGCTCTCGCACGCTGCTCGACGCGTCGACGGCGTTCACGTTCGAGCAGGAGCGGTTGTTGGAGGGCGGCGTCACGCTCGTGTCGGCCCTCGATGAACGCTTCCCCGCCATGCTGCGCGAACGGTTGGGTCTTGCGTGTCCGCCGTTCCTCCTCGTCGCCGGTGCTCTGGAGTTGTTCGGCCATCCGGCTCTCGGTGTGGTCGGTTCGCGTGATGCGTCCCCGGAGGCACTCGATGTCGCCAGCGACGCTGCCCGCACGGCGGCCGGTCGCGAGTGGCCGGTGGTGAGCGGCCTCGCCAGGGGAGTCGATCAGGCAGCGATGGCCGCCGCGATCGAGGCCGGCGGCCACGCGATTGGTGTCCCGGCCGACGGCATCCTGAAGGCGTCTCGCAACGCCGAGGTGCGCCGCGGTGTGCACGACGGACGGCTGTGCCTGGCCAGCCCGTTCGCGCCGTCCGCTCCGTTCCGTGCCGGCAACGCGATCGGGCGCAACAAGATCATTTACGCCCTGTCGCAGGTCGCGTTCGTGGCCGCCGCCGACAAGGGTGCGGGCGGCACGTGGGCCGGTGCGAACGAGGCGATCGGTCGAGGCTACGCCCACGTCGCCGTGTGGACGGGGGCGGGGTCGAAGGAGGGCAACGCGGCGCTGGTCACACGCGGGGCGACGCCGATCACCGACGTGTCGACGCTGTTCGACCTCGACCCGGCGATCCCGCCGCCGAGCCGAGACTCCTTGTTCTGATCACGCTGCCGCCGAAGATCAAAGGATGTTGCGGATCGCTCGTTGTGCCCGGGCGGCGATGGCAGGCGTGACCCTGCCGATCTGTTCGAGCAGCCGATCGGCTGGCATCGATCGGACGAGATCGATCGCGAACACGTGGCCTTCGGTTTCGATGCGCCAGGGAAACGGTACGTCGTCGGGTTCGCCAGGGATTGCCGGGGCGACGATCGCCCGGTCGGACAGACGAATGAATCTGCTGTTCGACACGACGAGTACGGCGATCCGGCGCTCGCGGTTGACGTCGGCCAAGAAGATGTCACCGTCTTCGATCATTCGATGGCGTCGAACGCTCGGTCGATCTCGTCGACCTCCGCCTGGTGGCGCACCCGATCGTCATCGGACAGCCCCGATCGCCACGCCGATGCAGCTTCGGCCTCCGCCCAGAAACGGTTGGCCTCCAAGGCATCGAGCGCCTCGATCACCGTGTCCTCGTACGTGTCGCCGCCGAAGGCACGTAGGCGCTCTCGGGTCTCGACGCTGAGCTTGATCGTCGTCGACGCCATACCGGCAGTATACCTGGCTTCGCCGAACCCGCCGTGGGGCGCGAGTGGTCTCAGTTGGAGACCCCGATGGTCTGGATTTCGTCGACGTCGTAGTCGACGGTGACGCTGCGACCGATGCCCGCGAGTGTTCCGGCCTGGCCGCTGCTGGTGGTGTAGGCGATGGCGTAGTTGGTGGTGATGGTGAGCTGGTAGGGGTCGTCGTCGGGGGAGGACTGGCGGTAGGTGTAGCCGCACGGTCCTTGGTCGAGTGAGTCGAGTGCCCAGTCGGGGATGGGGGTGCCGAGCCCCTCGCATCGGATGGTGTCGCCGGTACCGAAGTCGACCTCGATGCCGGAGACGGTGGCGGTGACTTGGGCCCAGACGCCTGCGAGCGCGGCGCGGGCGGTGGTGGTGCCGGGGTCGTCGACGGCGAGCCACATGCCCAAGTTGACGACGCCGCCGGCGGTGGCGTCGGGGTTGATCGCCGGTGTGGGTGCGGCGAGTTGTGTTCGGGCGTTGGCCAGTGCGTCGGGGATGAGGTCCACAGGGTCGATCGCGGCGGGTGCCCAGTAGAAGGGGTCGGAGGTGCTGCCGTTGGGGCAGACGCGGACCCAGCCAGTTTCGGCCCGGCCGTTGTTGTCGCGGTCGACTTGGCTGGCGGGGTCGGGGACGTTGCCGGAGTCGGCGGGGACGACATTGGGGTACTCGCCGTAGGTGGCAGGCCGGTGGGTGCATCGGGGCCCGATTCCGGAGATCGACACCGGACCGGGTGCGCGGGTTCCTCCCGGCTGGTTCACCGTTGCGCCGATAGTGCTGTCGTTCGACGAATCGACCCGGAAATCGTC